>NZ_LEKF01000016.1:0-145118 GCF_001029595.1 Pseudomonas sp. ARP3 | reverse complement strand
ACCAGGCGTCGTAGCCATAGCGCAGGGTGCCCCAGCCCTGGTGTTCGGCGGTGAGACGGTTTTGGCGGTCGTACTCGTAGGCCAACGCCCAATGGCCGTCGTCGACGCTGAGGAGATTGCCCTGGCGGTCGTAGGTATATTCAACGACGCTGTCATCGGGCAGGATTTTTCGTACCAGGCGTCCGGCATGGTCGCGTTCGTAACGAGTGACGAGCTGACTGCCGTCGTCGCCGTATTCGGTCTTTTGCTGCAGGTTGCCGTTGAGGTCGTAAACGTAAGCGGTGCGCTGCCCATCAAACCCGACTTCCTGTTGGATCAGGCCGTTGGGGTGGTAGTCGAGCCGGTAGGTCTCGCCGACTTCGTTTTCAATTTCGGTGAGCAGTAATCGGGCGTTGTCATAGCGGTACTGGACCTGAGTGCCATCGGCATTCAGGCGACGGCTGATCAGGTGCAGGCCGTCGGCGTAGTCGTAACGGGTGACGTGGCCGAGTTCGTCGCGTTCGGCGGTGATTTTGCCGTAGGGGTTGTAGCTGTATTCGCGGGTGGCCCCGCCTGGCAGGGTCAGACGAGTCAGCCGACCCACAGCGTCCCACTGGTACTGGGTCAGCGCGCCATGTTCATCCTCGCGCGCCACCTCGCGGCCCAGGTCGTCGTAGCGATAGCGCCTGATGCCGCCTTTGGGCAACTGCTCCTCAACCAGTTGCCCGCGCTCATTCCACACCAAGCGATGGCAGCTGTGATCCGGGTACCAGACGCCGGTCAGTTGCCCATGTTTGTTGTAGCTGTAGTCCGTGACATGCCCATCGGGATCGATGCTACGGGTGATATCGCCCTGGTCATTGCGCTCGTATTTCCAGACCGCTTCACCCCGACGCACCACGCGTACGAACCCGTGGTCATGCTCGTACGTAGTGGGCTCATCTTCCCCAGGAAACAACGCCACTAAGCGTCCGGCTTCGTCGTACTGATAGGCCGTCACCGCGCCCAGCGGGTCTTGCTCGACTGTCAGCCGGCCTTTTTCGTCGTAGGATTTGAAGTGCTGCGCGCCATCGGGATCGATGCGTTGCACCAATCGCGCACGGTCGTCGTGGACATAGATTTCCTGGCTGCCATCGGCGTTGTGCACCGTGACGCGGCCGTCATCCCCCCAGGCATAGCGCGTGTCCATCTGCGAGAAACTGGCCCAGTGCCGCACACAGCGTGCCGCCTTGCCGGAGCGTTCCCACGCCCAGAAGAAACTCGCCCCACCGGCCAGGCCGCGCTCCACAATGACGTGCTGCTCGTCGTAGCGATACACCTCGCTCTCGCCGGCGGCATTGGTCGCTGAGACCAGTCGGCCCAGGTCGTCATAGGCGTAGGAAACGACGTTTTGCTCAGTCGTCCAGACATACGGACCACGGCCTTCGGCGCGCTGAACCTGGTAGTCCACCGCGACAATGCGCCCGCTCCCATAGCGCAGAAACAACGAGCTCCCCACCCCGTTATCCACCCGCTCGATACGTCCGAGCACATCGCGGAAAATTCGCAGGCGGTTGTCATACGCATCGCTGATCGCCGTCAGCACACCGTCGCGAAAGTGGTAGAACCGCGATGCCTGGGCCAGCACCAGCTCATCCGGCGAAGCGCCCAGATAGATCGCCGCTTCGGCCAGGCTATTGGTGATCGCCGGTCGCGCAACGGTGGGCATTGGAAAGGAAATTGAGCGATTTTCATGGTCGGTCCAGACCACCGAATCGCCTGAAACCAGCAGCCGCTGCGCCAGCCCATGGCTCCAGCCAAACCCCAGCCCAACGTCGACTTCCACCGCGCTGGTGCGATACAGGCGCGTCCACTCGAACGGCAACACCCCATCCAGAACACCGTCAGTCAGGGTCAGCAATTCCTCGCCGGTGACCATCGATACGGGGCAGCCGTTAGTGACGGTTTTATCCGCAGAAGCCGCCGCATCGCCGTTCGGGGTTTTCCCCGAAACAGGCACGTCATCCACAGGCTCCTGCCGCACCAACACCGTTCGCTGAGCCTTGCGACGAACCGCCGGCACCGCGTTCGTAACCACCTGCTCCCCAGCCTGCAACGGCGCAACCGGGACTGTCTTGATCGGCGTCGCCGCGCTGCCCAGCAGCAATGGCCTGGCCTCTGCGACATGGGGTTCCAGCCTGGGCCCCTTGAGGTGCTTGGCGAGCAACGCCAACAACGCTCGCGCCCGCGCGGATTTGATGCTGCTGAGCGTCTGAGCACCCAGGCGCAGAGCCACGCCCATGCCGGCCGTGGCCCAGATCAGCAGCAGATTGATCAGCACTTCCCCGGTCAGTTCGCCAACCAGTTCGTACATCTCGGGCGGCGGTAGCAGGCGCATCCAACTGACCATGGCCGCCAAGTAAATGAACAGCAGCGGCTCATCGCTGAGCACCAGCAACCCCTGGGCAATCGCGTCGCTGCCGAGTGCCAGCAGCGCATCGAGTTCGGCCTGGGAGATGTACGCCAAGAGCTTTTCGCTGTGGGCCTTGAGGTCCGATAGCAGCTCATACAGCTGCGTGACGTTGTCCCACAGGTTGTACAGCGCTTTGGCCAAACCACTTGAAAACGCCATGCCCTGCATGGCGCTGCGCTCAAGCGCGGTGGCGTGGGAAAAATCGTCCCAGCGGGGTTTGAAGGTCTTTGCCCATTCATCGCGCAGGTCCGTTTCCAGCCCCGCGATCACCGCCTGATAAGACGCATACAGCGCCTTGACGTGGTCCTGGGAAACGTTGGGATAAAAGGTGATCTGGTAGGCCTGGTCGCGGGTGCATTCCTTGAGTTCAAGAATGCCGCTGGGGCCGATGGTGTAATGCAGGGGCGCGCCCATCGCGCTGCCATCGGCGGCCAAGGCTTGAAGCACCACCGGCGTGTTGCCGATGGGGACGAAGCGGGTGCTTTCGAACAGGTGCACCAGGGTTAACGAGCCCTGGGCATCACACTGGGCAACAACCGCGTTGGGCTTTTTTGACGAAACCGGTTCGACCAGCGCGACGTCATCGCCGACTTTAAAGACCTGCTCCACCTGCAGTGCCGAGCCACTCCAGAAACTCTCGGCCCAGTCGTCGAAGGTGTTGAGGCAGTCGCGAAAATCACGCAGGACGCCTTCGATGTCTGGCGTCTTGGGGTCCATGGGGGCCAGGACGAAGCTGGCGATGACCGGAATCAAGAGACAGCCCTGTCGAGCAGGGCCTTCACGAAACAAACCATATGCAATCCCTCGCATTGTGTGATCAGGCGAGGGACTTTGCAGCGGTTTGCAGGGCGGGGGAGTAGAGCTTATCCGGCGGTTATGTGGGACGTTTCGACTATCTGGCACTGACCATAATCTGCATGCTCCATGCGATCTAAGTGGCGCCGATGGGCGGTGGGCCGTTGATCAAGTGTCTGGGCTGGTCGTCAGTTCCACCTAGACCCGACGCACCATCATGCGCGTAGGCCCGCAGCGTATTATGTCCAGCGGCGTGACGCTGATGGCGCTGGGCGCGGTGTGGGCGCTGGTGATATATCAAGCGCTTGGCTGGTCGGAGTTGGCGGTGCGCGCGCGCCTGCCTGTTGAACTGTCCTATACATAGGACAATCCAGGCCAGGTTTGCCGTCTAGTGCTTACGCTTCGCCGGCCTTATGGTGTACCCACTTTGGAGGTACATCATGAAAAAGTTAATCGGCATCTACACCAGTCCTCGCGGTCATTGGGTGGGGGATGGTTTTCCAGTGCGCACGCTGTTTTCCTACGACTCGCTAGGCAAACACATCAGCCCGTTCCTGCTGCTGGACCACGCCGGCCCGGCCGAATTCACGCCGACCGAACAGCGTCGCGGTGTCGGCCAGCACCCCCATCGCGGTTTTGAAACCGTAACCATCGTTTACGACGGCGAAGTCGAGCACCGTGATTCCACCGGCGCCGGCGGCACCATCGGCCCGGGCGACGTGCAATGGATGACGGCGGCCAAGGGTATCCTGCATGAGGAATTCCATTCCCCAGCCTTTGCCCGCCGTGGCGGCGCGCTGGAGATGGTGCAACTGTGGGTCAACCTGCCGGCCAAGGACAAAATGGCCGAGGCGGGCTATCAGACAATTGTCGACGCCAATATCCCGGTACTGCCCCTGGCCAACGACGCCGGACAGTTGCGCCTGATTGCCGGTGAATTCGCCGGTGCCAGCGGCCCGGCGCGCACTTTTACGCCTATTGATGTGTGGGATCTGCGCCTTAATCCGGGCAAACCGGTCACCCTGGACTTGCATGCAGGGCGTAATACCGCCCTGGTGATCCTGCGCGGCACGCTGCTGATCAATGGGCAGGAAATCGCGCGCCAAGGGCAATTGGCGCTGTTCGAACGCGATGGCCGCCAGGTGACATTGGAGTCCAACGACGACGCCAAGGTGTTGCTGCTCAGCGGCGAGCCGATTGATGAGCCCATCGTTGGGCATGGGCCGTTTGTGATGAATACCGAGCAGGAGATCCACCAAGCGTTTGCTGATTTCCAATCCGGCAAATTCGGGCGGATGTGAGCGCCCCAAATTTTGTGGTGAATAAACCGGCCTAGCGCGAGGCAAGCTCGCTCAGCACAGATGCGGTTTTTTGCGCGCTTTTTGTGGTGGGCAGGCTTGCCCTGCGCTGGGCTGCGTAGCAGCCCCATTCCATCCCGATACAATTTGTTTCCGACAATCTCATTTCATGCGATCTTCCCGTCATTCGCCCTGGAGTCGCCTGGATGCCCTCGTTTATCGCTGATCACCCGATGCTGTGCGCCTTGGCGCTGATCCTGATTGACATCGCCGTGTGGCGACTTATTTCCCCCAACCTGGACAACTGGAAGTTGGCGGCGCGGCTGCTGATTTTCGCGGTGTTCAGCGCCGTATTGTTTAACGACGGCATGAACCCCATGCAGTTGGCGCCTTATGCCGACAACACCGCGCTGCACCTGGCCGCCACGGCGTTGCAGATCGGCTGGTGGCTGTTCGCGGCGCGTACGCTCACGGTGTTGCTCGGCACCTTGATGATGCAGCGGGTCGGCCATACCGGGCGACTGTTGCAGGATTTGATGGGCGCGGTGATTTTCCTGATCGCGATCATCGCCGCCATGGCCTATGTGCTCGACCTGCCAGTCAAAGGCGTGCTCGCTACGTCCGGCGCGGTGGCGATCATTGTCGGCTTGGCGCTGCAAAGCACCTTGAGCGATGTATTTTCCGGAATCGTGCTCAACACCACCAAGCCTTACCAACTGGATGACTGGATCTCCATCGACGGCACCGAAGGCCGCGTCACCGATATCGACTGGCGCGCCACACGCCTGCAAACCTCCCAGGGCAGCATGGCGGTGATCCCCAATTCCCTGGCGGCCAAGGCTAAGATCATCAATTTTTCCCGTCCGGCGGATATGTTCGGTTTGGCCGTCAGCCTGCAAGTCAGCCCCCATGCGCGCCCGCAAACGGTGATCGAAGCGTTGGAGCGCGCCATGCAAGGCTGCCGGCCGTTGCTGGCCAAGCCGGCACCCAGCGTGGCATTCAAAACGTCCGCCAGTGGCGGGGTGGAGTACGAGATCAGCGGGTTCGTGCCGGCCATGCCACTCAAACGCGAAGTACGCAACCAACTGTATGACTTGGCATTCCGTCATCTGCAAGCGGCTGGGGTGAGTCTGTTGTCGGCCACCGAGAGCGCCACGCCGGTGGTGACCTCACGGGCACGGGCGCTGTTGGACAGTTCGACGATTTTCTCCACCTTGCGCCAGGAAGAGAAGGAAACCTTCAGCCAAAACATGACCCTGAGCACCTATCGCGCCGGCGAGATGATCCTGCCGGCGGGCGAGGTCAGCGATCATTTGTTTATCGTCGAATCCGGCGTGGTCTCGGTGATGCTCACCAAAGGCGGGCATAAGTTCGAAGCCGGGCGTATGGGCCCTGGCGAGGTAATCGGCGAGGCGGGCATCCTGTCCGACGAGGCGACCCTGGCGGATTTCACCGCCAAGACCTTCTGCACCCTGTACCGCATCGAGAAGGAATACCTGACGCCGTGCCTGGATGCGCGCCACGACATTGGCGACGCCATGAAAACCCTGCTGGATTTCCGCGTACACGCCGCCCAGGCTCTGACCCAGGAAGCCCCGGTGGTGCCAGTGAAGAAAGGCTTTTTGCAGTGGTTGCGCACGCGCGGCCTGTGATCGTCGCCAGGCATGACGCCGGCAATTTTGTGGCATGACGAGCCTTCCGCGAAGGCTCAGCCGCTTTGATAAGGAACGCATTACCCATGAATCAAACTACCCCCACAACTTACTCTTGGCCGGTGATCATCGGTGCAGCTATCGCACTGTCAGGAGCGGCCGTCACTGTCGCCACATTCTTCGGGCTTAGATTTGGCCCGGCCGATTCCTTTTATTCCCAAAAGGATCTGACAGCGCAGTACATCCCTCGGAAGGATCTGGCGGCGTCGTATCTGCCGCTTGCCAGCCTTGCCACGGATTACATAAAGAAGAGCGAGGTGGACACGCACTATTTACCCGTCGACCAAGTCAACCGGCTATACGTGCCGAAGGCCGATTATCAGCGCCTTGAGAAACAACTCGCGGATCTGAACGAGAAGGTCAGCGCCATCCCCACCCCGTTCAAGACACTCACCAAGACTATGACCCGCGCAGGTGTGTGGACCGATGAGCGCCTGGGTGTCAGCATAAAAATGGAGGGGTATTCGATCGGCTCTTACGCTGAGGTCGATTTCATGTTGGCTTTGCCGGACGCCGCCTTACACAAGGAAACCCTCGACAGTCGAGAGAATTCACCAGTCTGGACCTTTATGAAGAACAACCGCGAATTTACCCTGTCGGTTGCCAACATCGTGCCAACCACCTTCGTCATCAAGGAGGTTGGCGCGCCGCGGTAAAGGCTTTTTACTGCAGGTTCACGAACAGCCCGCCATCCAGCAGATCAAAACGCTCGGCCGGCAACTGCGCATCCGCATCATGGGTGACACCAGTGATCAAGCGATCCAATTGCTTGAGCAAGGCCGGTTGACTCGTCGCAAGTCGCTGCCGGTGGACCTGACTGTGCGTCTGGCGCCGTTTGGCGTACTGATGCGCAAAGGTGATTCCGTCAGCCGAGAACTGGGGTTATTTATCGGCTTGCTGCGGCAAAAGGCATCGATGCGCTGAATGTAATGTTGAAAAGATCGTGGTAGTACGGCGCGATATTAAATAGAATGAATCTCATTTGAGACTCACTCGCGCTGCGCAGGTTGTTTGCCATGAATGATGCTGTTGTCCCTACGCAAGCCGCTGAACTGACGCTGTCGAGCTTGTATCGCGATCATCGCAGTTGGTTGGAAAACTGGCTGCGGCGGCGCTTGGGCAATGCCTGGGATGCGGCGGACTTGAGCCAGGATACGTTCCTGCGGGTATTGGCCAGTGCCCAGCCCATTGCGCAGATGCAGGAACCGCGTGCTTATCTGGTGACGGTGGGCAAGCGTTTGCTGGTGAATTTCCATCAGCGCCGCAGCCTGGAACAGGCCTATCTGAATGCCTTGGCCACCTTGCCCGAAGCCTGCGTGCCGTCGCCAGAGCAGCGTTGGCTGCTGCTGGAAACCCTGCAAGCCCTGGATGAGTTGCTCGACGGTTTGCCGGTGCTGGTGCGCCGCGCGTTTCTTTGGAGCCAACTGGAAGGCTTGGGGTATCGCGAGATTGCCGAGCGGCTTGAGGTGTCTGAACGCACGGTCAAGCGTTACATGGCCCAGGCGTATGAGCATTGCCTGCTGGTGGACCTATGAGTCGCGACGTCGCGCGCGCGGCGGCGCAGTGGTTGGCGTTGCTGGAATCCGGCGCGGCCACCGAGCGCGATCACGCCGCGTTGCAGCGCTGGCGCGACAGCCATCCTCAGCATGAGCAGACCTGGCAAAAAGCCCAGACCTTGCGCCAGCGTTTCAACGGTTTGCCCGAGGCGCTGGCGATGGCCAGTCTGGATCGCCCGCAACCGGGGCGGCGCGCGGTGCTCAAGCGTGCGCTGGGGGTGGCGGCGCTGGTGCCGACTGCCTGGCTGATCAGCCGTCAGCTGCCGCTCGAAACCTGGCGCGCAGACCTGCATACCGCCACCGGCGAGCGCAAACACCTGTCGTTGGCCGATGGCGCCAACTTGCAGCTCAACACTGCCACAGCGGTGGACATGGACCTGGCGCAGCGGCAAATCACTCTGGTCGACGGTGAACTGGCGCTTGATGTGCCAGGCCCCTCGGCGATCACCGTAAACACGCGTTATGGCCAACTGCGGGTCGGCCAGGCCCAGGTGTGCGTTCGGCAACTGGCGGCCGGTTGCCGCGTCTCGGTGCTCAAGGGGGCGGTGCAGGTACGTGACCTGAACGGGCAATTGGCGACGTTGCAAGGCGGCCAGCAAGCGCCCTTGCAAGCCACTGGGCTCGGCGCCTGGGTGCCGTTCGACGTGCTGCAATTGGGCTGGCGCGACGGAGTACTGACCGCGCAGAACCAGGCGCTGGGGGATTTTTTGCGGGAACTGGAACGCTACCGTCCTGGCGTGCTGCGCTGGGACCCGAGCCTGGAAGCGCTGCGGGTCACCGGCAGCTTTCGGTTGGAGGACACCGATCGCATCCTCAACCTGCTGGCCTCGACGTTAGGGTTGGAGGTACATGCCCGCACCCGTTATTGGGTGACACTCACCCCAGGTCGGCGCCTCAGCTGAGAGCCGCCCCGGCTCAGTCGGTTAACGCTCGCGCAACGCCCGCTCCATGCGCTGCAAGCCTTCCTCCAACATCGCCCGCGGGCAACCGAAGTTCAGGCGCACGAATTGCTGGCTGTCGTCGCCGAACTCGATCCCCGCGCTCAAGCCGACCTTGGCCTGTTCCAGAAAGAACTGCTGCGGATCGTCCAGCCCCAATGCCGTGCAATCGAGCCAGGCCAGGAACGTGCCTTGGGGCGCATGCATCACCACGCCGGGCAATCGGGTTTGCACGGCATTGAGCAGGTAATCACGGTTGGCTTGCAGGTACTTGACCAGCGCGTCGAGCCACTCGCCGCATTGGCTGTAGGCGGCACGGGTGGCCTCCAGGCCCAGTGGGCTGACGCTGTCGACCATACCGCAGCGCGCGTTGTTGAAACGCTCGCGGATCTCGGCGTTCTGGATCACCGCAAAGCAGGTCTTCAGGCCCGCCACGTTGTAGGCCTTGCTCGCCGACATCAGGGTGATGGTGCGCTGGGCGATCTGCGGGCTGAGGCTGGCGGTGGGGATATGGCGGCGGCCATCGAAGCACAGTTCGGCATGGATTTCGTCGCTGATGATCAGCGCGCCGTTGTCCAGGCAGGCGTTGGCCACGGCCAGCAGTTCTTCGCGGGGGAATACTTTGCCGATGGGATTGTGCGGGTTGCTCAGCAGCAGCGCGCCGGCGCCGTTCAGTGCCTGATGCATGGCGGGCAGAGGTGTCAGGTATTCACCATTGATGAACTCAAACGGCACTTCGATGCGCGGCAGGTTCCAGTGCCCCGGCGCCAAGCGAATCGGCCGGTAGTTGGGGGTTTGCAGCACCACCGCTTGGCCGGGTTGCACAAAGGCATGCAGCGCCATATTGAAGCCAGGTTCGACGCCGGGCAGGAACAGCAGTTCTTCGGGCAGCACACGCCAGGCGTACTTGGCCCACAAATCGTCGACGATGGCTTGGCGCACCTGCGGGCCGGCCACGCTGTAGCCGAGGATCTGCTGGTCGAGACGCTCGCGCAGGGCTTGCAGCACCGCCGGCGGCGCGGCGATGTCCATGTCGGCGATCCACATCGGCAACACGTCTGCCGGGTAACGGCTCCACTTGGTGCTACCGGTGCCGAGGCGGGAGTGGATCGTGTCGAAATCAAAGCTCATGGGCGGCTCGTCTCAAAGGGCAGGGGGGGGCTGATTCTAACGGGATAAATGCCAGATGCCAGTAGCGGTGCTGACAGGTCCTGAATACAGGCATATTGATGGCTTCGTCCCGTGACCGACAAGTTCTGTAATAAAAACGCCACCGCGCTGGGGCTTGGATCTGAGTCGGGCTATTTTGGTGCATCTCAACAACCCGAGTAGCCATGGATGAAATACCAACCTTTGAGCCGCACATTGATTGCCACTGCCCTGGTGTTGACGGTCAGCGGCGTGCACGCAGCGTCCCAGGCCCCGGTGGCCGGGGAAAACGGCATGGTGGTCACGGCCCAGCATTTGGCCACCCACGTGGGCGTTGACGTACTTAAAGCCGGCGGCAACGCAGTGGACGCGGCGGTAGCCGTGGGCTACGCGCTGGCGGTGGTTTACCCGGCGGCAGGCAACTTGGGCGGCGGCGGTTTCATGACCGTGCAGTTGGCGGACGGCCGCAAGACCTTCCTCGATTTCCGCGAAAAAGCCCCGCTGGCCGCCACTGCGGATATGTACCTGGACAAGGACGGCAACGTCGTCGAAGGCCTCAGCGCCAAAGGCCATTTGGCGGTCGGCGTGCCCGGTACGGTATCCGGCATGGAGTTGGCACTGAGCAAATACGGAACCCTCAAGCGCGCCCAGGTGATTGCTCCGGCAATCAAGCTGGCGGAAAACGGCTTCGCCCTGGAGCAGGGCGATATCGACCTGTTGCACACCGCCACGGGCGAGTTCGAAAAAGACAAGGACATGCGCGGCATCTTCCTGCACAACGGCCAGCCGCTGCAGGTCGGCCAGAAATTGGTGCAGAAAGACCTGGCCAAAACCCTCAAGGAAATTTCCGCCAAGGGCAGTGACGGCTTCTATAAAGGCTGGGTTGCCAAGGCATTGGTGGATTCCAGCCAGGCTGGCAAGGGCATCATCACCCAGGCCGACCTGGACAAGTACAAGACCCGCGAGCTGGCGCCCATCGAATGCGACTATCGCGGCTACCATGTGGTCTCGGCGCCGCCACCCAGCTCCGGTGGCGTGGTGATCTGCCAGATCATGAACATCCTCGAAGGCTACCCGATGGCCGATCTGGGCTATCACTCGGCCCAAGGCCTGCACTACCAGATCGAAGCGATGCGTCACGCTTACGTGGACCGCAACAGCTACCTGGGCGATCCGGATTTCGTACAAAACCCTATCGACCACCTGCTGGACAAGGACTACGCAGCTAAGCTGCGCGCGGCCATCGAGCCGCAAAAGGCCGGCGACTCCCAGGCGATCAAGCCTGGCGTGGCGCCCCATGAGGGCAACAACACCACTCACTATTCCATCGTCGACAAGTGGGGCAATGCGGTATCCGTGACCTACACCCTCAACGACTGGTTCGGTGCCGGCGTGATGGCGAGCAAGACCGGGGTCATCCTCAATGACGAAATGGACGACTTCACCGTCAAGGTCGGCGTGCCGAACATGTACGGCCTGGTGCAAGGCGAAGCCAACGCCATCGCACCCGGCAAGGCGCCGCTGTCATCCATGAGCCCCACCATCGTGACCAAGGACGGCAAGGCCGTGATGGTGGTGGGCACGCCGGGCGGCAGCCGCATCATCACCGCGACGTTGCTGACGATCCTTAACGTGATCGACTACAAGATGAACATTCAGGAAGCGGTGGACGCGCCGCGTTTCCATCAGCAGTGGATGCCAGAGACCACCAACCTGGAAACCTTTGCGGTGAGTCCGGATACCCAGAAGATTCTGGAGAGCTGGGGCCATAAGTTCGCCGGGCCGCAGGACGCCAACCATCTGGCCGCGATCCTGGTAGGGGCGCCGTCGCTGGGCGGCAAACCGGTGGGCAACAACCGCTTCTACGGGGCCAATGACCCACGTCGTAATACCGGGTTGTCCTTGGGCTACTGATCCACGCCCAGCCTCTGTCGGCGCGTTCGCGGTTACAGAGGCTGGGTGAGCAGTTTTCCCACCGCCGCGAACGCCGCTTGCCGGCGTTCCTCCCAATCGCCTCCGATCACCACTTTTGACTGTCGGTGCTGTTGCAGCCAGTCCAGGCCCGCCCGGAAAAACGCTTGGCGGTCGGCCAAGTGCGGCTGGCAGCGCTGGCCGTCGGCGGTCCATTCCACATCGTCGGGCGACAGCAGCAGATGCAGGTCGTAGTGACGGGCCAGCAGCTCATCTTCAAGCCAGGCAGGACAGTCGCCGAACAGGGTCTGGCTCCATAGCCGGTTGGTCAGCAGGTGGGTGTCGAGGATCAGCAGGTCGGGCTGCTCGGCGCGGGCGGCGTCTTCCCAGGCCAGTTGGCCGCGGGCGATGGCCGGGATGTCCGTCAGGCAGGTGTCGCGTTGGTGATGATCAATGAAATACCGCACGTATTCGCCGACCATCAAGCCGCCGAACTGCGCCTGCAACTGCGCCGCCAGCCAGCTTTTACCGCTGGATTCCGGGCCGGCCAAAACCACCACTTTCATGTGCGCAACGCCGGGTCGGCGCACCACTCGCGCCAGCCTTGCACGGCAATCACAGTGAACAGCGCATAGAGTGCGGCGGTGAGGTACAAACCTTTGTAGAGGAACAGCCCGACGAAAATCACATCCACAGCGATCCACAACGGCCAGCATTGCACGCGTTTCTGCGCCATCCATACCTGCGCCACCAGGCTGAAACCGGTGAGCGCGGCGTCGAGCCAGGGTTGCGCGGCGTCGGTCCAGTGTGCCATCGCCGCACCCAACAGCAGGCTGCCGAGCGCACCCAGTGCCAGGCTGGCGCTGATGGCCGGCACGCCCAGACGGGTGACCTGGCGCCCTTGCTTGATCTCGCCGGCGCGGGTCCATTGCCACCAGCCATACACTTGCAGGGCGGCGTAGACCACTTGCAGCAGCATGTCGGAATACAGTTTCACGTCGTAGAACACCCAGGTGTAGAGCAGCACCATCACCAGGCCGATGGGCCAGCACCAGGGGTTCTGCTTGACCGTCAGCCAGACAGCGATCACCCCCAACGCGGCGGCGAACAGTTCAAGCCCGGACATGGTGGTTCCTTGGGAGAGTGGAAGAGGGCGGGGATTGTACCCAGAGGTGTGCAATCTACAAAACACACAGAGGCCGCCGGGGAGGGAACCAGCCCCTCCCACAGCGGGGTAGCGCTAGACCTTGAACTGACGCAGCAAGCCTTCCAATTGTTCGCTCAAGCTGCGCAGTTGGGTGCTGGCCAGGCTCGATTGTTCCGCCGCCAACGCGGTGCTGTGGGACAGGCCGGCCGCCTGGGTGACGTTCTGGTTGATGTCTTCCACCACATGGGACTGTTGCAGGGTGGCGCTGGCAATCGAGGCGTTGAGGCCATTGAGATTGCGCAGGGCCTGGCCGATCGCGTTCAGGCTTTCGCCGGCCAGACCGGCTTGCTCGATGGTCGCTTGGGATGCAGTGTGGCTGTCGCTGATAACCTTGACTGCCGCTTCGGAGTGACCTTGCAGGCGCTCGATCATCACTTGGATTTCGGCGGTGGATTTCTGTGTGCGCTGGGCCAGCAGGCGCACCTCGTCGGCCACCACGGCGAAGCCCCGGCCTTGTTCGCCGGCCCGTGCGGCTTCAATCGCAGCGTTGAGCGCCAGCAGGTTGGTCTGGTCTGCGATAGAGCGGATCACCTCCAGCACGCCGCCGATCTGGGTGCTTTCGCTGGACAGGGTACGGATAACGTCCACCGCCTGGCTGATGGTGGTGGAAAGCTGATCGATCCGTTGCAGGCTGCCGTCGATATTGACCTGGCCTTGCTGGGCCTGGGCCTGGGCGTCGCGCATTTCGCTGGCGGCGTGTTCGGCGTTCTTGGCCACGTCCTGCACGCCATAGGTGACTTCATTGATGGCGGTGGCCACCAGTTCCATTTGCTGCGATTGCTGCTGGCTGCGGTCGTGGGCCTGGCTGGCGTTATTGCCCAACTCCTGAGAGGACTGGCCCAGGGCGTTGGCACACACCTGCAGTTGGCTGACCACCTGGCGCAACTTGGCGGTAAAACTGTTGAAATGCCGGGACAGCTGGGTGACTTCATCGCGCCCGTGGGTATCGAGGCTGCGGGTCAGGTCGCTTTCGCCGCTGGCGATATTGCCCATGGCGTTTACCGCGGCTTGCAACGGCTGCACGATGCTGCGGGCGATCAACGTTACCAGCAGGGCCATGACCAACGCGATCACCAGGCCGATCACCGAGGCTTTCCACACCTGGCCGTTGAACTCGGCCTGGACGTCGTCCACATACACGCCAGAGCCGATAATCCAGCCCCAGGGTTCGAACAATTGGATATACGAGGTCTTGGCCACCGGGGCTTCGGCGCCAGGCTTGGGCCAGCGGTAGTTAACGATGCCGGCACCTTTGGCCTTAGCCAGGACCACGAATTCGTTGAAAATGGCGAAACCGTCGGGGTCGCGGATGGCCGAGAGGTTTTGGCCATCTAGCTTGGGGTTTGCCGGGTGCATGACCATTACAGGGGTGAGGTCGTTGATCCAGAAGTAGTCGTCATGGTCGTAGCGCAGCCCACGCACGGCGCTGAGGGCCTGTTTCTGCGCGGCTTCGCGAGTCATGACACCGGTGGTTTCGAGGCCGTGATAAAACGTCAGAATGCCGCTGGCGGTCTGTACTACATGCTGGGTTTGTAGACGTTTGGCTTGGTAAAGGTCGTCATGAATCTGCTTGAGCATCAGCAAACCCAAAGCCAACAGCATCAGTACGGCGACTATCAGAATCAGCCACAGCCGCCGGCTGATCGACATATTGCGCAAACTGTTCATCGTCCTGTCACTCCGGGCTTTTTATAATTGTGGCGTTTGATCGACTTTTACGCCTTGTCTGATAGGCTTTCGGCCTGAAATCGAAAAACCTGAGTACTGCCTGATTTTTCACAGAATTTTTGCAGATCGGCATTGACCATAGTCAACGCCGGGCCTTCAGCGCGCTCGTCGTCAGTGAACTATTAAAAGACTAACCAGGCATGCGCCAAGCATGACCTTTGGGGGAAGCATGGATTTTTGGACCGCCATACAGGCACTCATCTTGGGCGTCGTTGAGGGGCTCACCGAGTTCCTGCCGATATCCAGCACCGGGCACCAAATCATCGTGGCCGATTTGCTGGATTTCAGCGGCGACCGTTTCAACGCGTTCAATATCATTATTCAACTGGGCGCCATTCTTGCGGTGGTGTGGGAGTTTCGCGGCAAGATTTTCCAGGTGGTCACCGGTTTGCCCACCCAGCCCAAGGCGCGGCGGTTTACGGCCAATCTGCTGATTGCCTTCTTGCCGGCGGTGATGCTGGGGGTGATTTTTGCCGACGCGATTCATCACTATTTGTTCAACCCGATCACCGTGGCCGCGGCGCTGGTGGTGGGCGGTGTGATCATGCTGTGGGCCGAGCGCCGCCAGCATCAGGTGCATGCCGAAACGGTCGATGACATCACCTGGAAGGATGCACTGAAGGTGGGCTTCGCCCAGTGCCTGGCGATGATTCCCGGCACCTCGCGCTCTGGCGCCACTATCATCGGCGGCCTGTTGTTCGGTCTGTCGCGCAAGACCGCTACCGAGTTTTCATTCTTCCTGGCCATGCCGACCATGGTGGGCGCGGCGGTGTACTCGGGCTACAAGTACCGCGACCTGTTCCAGCCGGCGGACCTGCCGGTGTTCGCCATCGGCTTCGTCACCTCGTTCATTTTCGCCATGATTGCGGTCAAGGGCCTGCTCAAGTTCATTGCCAGCCACAGCTACGCAGTGTTTGCCTGGTATCGGATCGCCTTCGGCCTGTTGATCCTGGCGACCTGGCAGTTCGGCTGGATCGACTGGGTGGCCGCCAAGGCATGACGATCCAACATCCACGCCTCAAGGCCCTGATTTTCGTGCTGTTATGCGCGGCACCGCTGCTGGGGTCGGGCTTGCTGTGGTATCGCGGCGACACCGTGCTGCCGCTGGCGGCCTATGCCGTGGTCAGCGTGGTGGCGTTTTTCTTGTACTGGAGCGACAAACGCAAGGCCCGCACCGATAGCTGGCGCACTCCGGAAAACGTACTGCATGCGGTCGAGCTGGCGGGCGGTTGGCCGGGGGCGCTGATTGCCCAGCAGGTGTTCCGGCACAAGACGCGCAAGGTGTCGTATCAGGTGCTGTTCTGGGTGATCGTGCTGTTGCACCAGGTGTTCTGGCTTGACCAGATGTTCCTGGGCGGCACGCTGGGTTCAATCCTCTAGCTTCAACCCGATCTGCGTGCGCTTGGGCAACTTGCTCACCACCAATTGGTGGGAACGTTGCAATAAGCCGCGCAGCTCATCGGCGCCCAGCGGGTAGGGCGTGTTCATGATGATCCAGTGGGCGCGCGCCAGGTACGGCGCGGGGCGAATGCCCGGGCGGTCGACATGCCCGAGAAACAGGTCCGGGTCCACCTTGAAGGCCAGCGAGTCGCCGCGCAGGTTCTGCAGGGCGAACATCTTGTTGCCGGCAATCGAAAACACCCGTACGCCACCCCATTTGTAATCTTCCCGCGCGCCGGGCAGGCCCAGGCAGAAGCGTGCGACTTGCGCTTCGGTCATGCTCATAGCAGACGATCTCCACAGCTTTTGAAGCCTTCTTCCAGGTAGTCGATCCATGCGCGAATCGCCGGCAGCACGCCACGGCGATGCGGGTAAACCGCCTGCAGCCAGCCACCCGGCAATGACCACTCCGGCAGCAGTTGCACCAGCCGGCCACTGGCCAATTCCTCTTCGCAGTACATCATCGGCAATACAGTAAAGCCCAAGCCCATGATCGCGCAGGCCTTGCGCACGATGAAGTCATCGATACCCAGGCGCGCCTCCATCACCAGATCATGCGCATGGCCCTGGGGATCGAGCAGGCGTTGATGCACCATGCGGTCGGCCTCCAGTGCTCCGAGGATCGGCAGTTGCTTGAGGTCGTCGAGGCTGGCGATCGAGCGCCCTTGCAGGAAATTCGGGCTCGCCACCAGCACCGTCTGCGCCGCGCGCAGGCGCTTGGTTACCAGCAACGGGTCTTCATCGCCCAGCTCGCGCACGCGCAAGGCCACGTCGATGCCTTCGGCCACCAGGTCGACGCGGCGGTTGACCAGGGTCATTTCCAACTGCACTTGGGGATGGGCGGCGAGAAAACCCGCGACCAGGTCGGGCAGGATGTTCTGCGCCAACCCCACCGGGCAACTGACCCGCAGACGCCCACGGGGTTCGCTGGACATGCTGGCCACGGCCTCATCGGCCATCTCCGCCTCCAACAGCATGGCCTGGCAGTGGCGCAGGTAGCGTTCGCCCACGGCAGTGAGGGTCAGTTGCCGCGTGGTGCGTTGCAGCAGGCGCGCGCCGAGGCGCTCTTCCAGCTCGGCAATGCGCCGTGACAGGCGCGACTTGGGAATGCCCAGCTGCCGCCCGGCTGCGGCAAAGCCGCCGGCTTCGACGACTTTGGCGAAGTAATAGAGGTCGTTGAGATCTTGCATGCTGGGCCTATTGTCCTGTCAGTGGGACAAACTATCGCATTTCAGCTGTCTTATCGACTATTGGTTTCATGGGTAGCCTTAGCACCATCTGATCGACATTCCCTGATCTTCTTTGGAGCTTTGCCATGAAACTGTTGCATATCGATTCCAGCATCCTCGGTGACAACTCGGCTTCCCGCGCCCTCAGCGCCGCAGTGGTCAAAGCATGGCAAGCCGCTGAACCAGGCGTGCAAGTGACTTACCGCGACCTGGCCAGCGAAGGTATCAACCATTTCTCCGGCGCCACCCTGGGAGCCTTGGGCACCGCCGCCGAACTGCGCGATGCCACGCAAAAGCATGAGGCCGAACTGAGCGCTTCGTCCCTGGCGGAATTCCTTGCCGCCGACGCGCTGGTGATCGGCGCGCCAATGTATAACTTCACCATCCCGACTCAATTGAAAGCCTGGATCGACCGCATCGCGGTAGCCGGTCAGACCTTCCGCTACACCGAAGCGGGCCCTGAAGGCCTGTGCGGCAACAAGAAAGTCATCATCGTGTCCACCGCCGGCGGCCTGCATGCCGGGCAAGCGTCGGGCGCGGCTCACGAAGGCTATTTGACCTTGCTGTTTGGTTTCCTGGGTATCACTGACATCGAATTCGTGCGCGCCGAGGGCTTGGCCTACGGTGACGAAATGCGCAGCAAGGCCCTGAGCGACGCCAACGTACTGATCAACGAACAATTGTTCGCCGCCGCGTAAGGCTTGTGTAAATTTCGCCTCGCCCCGGTTTCAATCCGAAACCGGGCGCCTAAACTCTGTA
Organism: Pseudomonas sp. ARP3; assembly: GCF_001029595.1. Lineage (NCBI taxonomy): Bacteria > Pseudomonadati > Pseudomonadota > Gammaproteobacteria > Pseudomonadales > Pseudomonadaceae > Pseudomonas > Pseudomonas sp. ARP3. Next base: position 126,965 of record NZ_LEKF01000016.1, on the reverse strand, counting down.
TTCTGCTGGCCTGAACGCGAGCGGAGTACGGAGTTTTTTCGTGTGTGCGCTGTCCTTTTAATGTGGCCCAGGTTGTGCAAGCGTGGGGTCAGTACTCCGGACTTTTAATCGATATGTCGGTTCTCACGCAGCAAAGGTGGACAGCCCCATGATGCGTCTTTGTGCTGTGATGGTTCTTTCCCTGCTCGGCAGCCTGATTTCAGTGCACGCCGCCCCCGCACCGCACCCTCATTGGAGCGTGGGTTTTCATCGCATGAGTTTTCTCGACCCGCTGGATCTTCAGCCGATGAAGGCTATCGCGTTCTACCCCTCCACCGGTCTTGAGCACAGTACCCAGGTGGGCGCGTACCACATCGCTGCCACCGAAGACGCCAAAATCGCCATCGGGCGTTTCCCGATGCTGATGCTGTCCCACGGCAACACCGGCACGCCGCTGGCTCTGCATGACCTGGCCACGTCCCTGGCGCGCAAAGGGTTCGTGGTGGTGGCGGTGCTTCACCCCGGCGACAACTACAAAGATCACAGCCGCTTAGGCACCGTAAGCAACCTGTATGGCCGGCCAATCCAGATTTCCGAAGCGATCACCGCCACACTGGGCGATCCGATGCTGTCGCCGTTCGTGGATGTCGACCAGATCGGTGTGATCGGTTATTCGGCGGGCGGCGAGACCGCACTGATTCTGGCCGGCGCTAAACCGGATTTCGATCGCCTGCGCCGCTATTGCCAGGAGCGTCCTGAAGACCGCGACGCCTGCACCACCAAAGGTGAGCTGGTGGTGGATCGCGACGATCTGCAGCCCCAGGCCGATCCACGTATTCACGCGTTGATGCTAATGGCGCCCCTGAGCCTGATGTTCGGCCGTCACACCTTGGCGGATGTGCATGTGCCAGTGCTGCTCTACAGCGGCGACGGCGACAAACTGGTCGCGGTGGACAAGAACGCCGCGGCCCTGGCGCGCAAACTGCCGGAACCGCCGGACTTCAAACTGCTGGCCGGGGCAGGGCACTTCGTGTTTATGGCGCCGTGCGACAGCGACCAGTTGGCGGCAATGCCGGCGGTGTGCACCGACGCCGATGGGGTGGACCGTGAAGGCATTCACCGCGACCTGGTTTCCGAGGCCGGGCGCTTTTTCAGTCACACCCTCGGCGAGCCCAGCCGCGCAGGCTTACAGACCGCAGATCAATAAGCGCGGCGCTTGAGCAGCACGGTCAGGCCCAGTGCCGCGACCGACAGCAGCGCCGCGCACAGGAAGATCCAGCCGTAACCCAGGTTCAACGCGACAAAACCCATCAGCGGTCCGGCAATCGCCAGGGCCAGGTCGAAGAACACCGCATACGCACTCAAACCCGCGCCGCGACTGCTGTTGGGCACTTGTTTGATCGCCTCCACACCCAGCGCCGGGTAGACCAGCGACAAGCCGAAACCGGTCAGCCCAGCACCGATCAGCGCTACTGTGGTGCTGGGCGCCAGCCACAGCAGGGTCAGCCCGAGGGTCTCAATGCTCATGCAGGCAATCGCCGCGCGAAAGCCGCCAAACCGGCTGATGGCCGAGATAAACACCAGCCGCGCCAGGATAAAGCACACCCCAAACACCGTCAGGCAATACGCCGCGCCGGCCCAGCCACGATTGAGGTAGTACAGGGTGATAAACGTGGTGAGGGTGCCATAGCCGATGGACGCCAGGCACAAGCTGGTGCCAAACGGCGCAATGCGCCCGAACACCGCCCAAAAGGGCAGGCGCTCCCCGCGCACCACTGGCACCGACGGTTTGTTGCGGATCAGCACCAACCCCAGCGCCGCCAACACCGCCAGTACCAGGCCGAGAATGTTGTAGCCATAGTCGGCCACCATCACCACCCCCAAGGGGGCGCCGATGGCGATGGCGCCGTAGGAGGCGATGCCGTTCCAGGAGATCGAGCGCGCGGTGTGTTCGGCGCCGACCGCGCCCATGCACCAGCTGATGGTGCCCACGCCGATCAGCCCCTGGGCCACTCCCAGCAGCAACCGCGCGAGAATCAGAACCCCGAGGCTCAAGTTGGGCATGCTCTGCAATAGCGTCGCAAAGAACGTCAGCACGCCACTGATGAGGATGCCCGTCAGCCCCAGCACGATGGCGCGCTTGGTGCCCACGGTATCCGACATGCGCCCGGCCATGGGCCGACTGAGCAGGGTCGCCAGGTACTGCGAACCGATGGTCACCCCAGCCACCACCGCGCTGAAGCCCAGTTGCTCATGCACAAAGCCTGGAATCACCGCGATCGGCAGGCCGATGCAGATAAACGCGATAAAGGTGTAGAAGACGATGGAGACGATCTGCAGGGTGATCGACAAGGACGAGGGCGCGGCGGCAGGCATGGGGACTCGTTCGCGGGCGGGCGGTGCGCCCATCATGGCAAGGGCTTGAGGGAAAAGGAAGCAGGCTAACTACTTTGGCTGAGAAACCGGCCTACTGTGGCGAGCGGGCTTGCCCCGCGTTGGGCTGCGCAGCAGCCCTAATAAAAAACACCGCATTCTGCCAGGCAGAACGCGGTGTTCGTTTTCGGGGCCGCTGCGCAGCCCGACGCGGGGCAAGCCCGCTCGCCACAACGAGCCTGTTCCCCACAGTTTCAGATCGCTACTGTTAGAACACCACGCCTTGGCTGCGCAGGTAGTCATCATAGGTGCCGCTGAAGTCGATCACGCCGTTGGCGCTCAACTCGATGATGCGAGTGGCCAGGGACGACACGAACTCACGGTCGTGACTGACGAAAATCAGCGTGCCCGGATAGTTCTCCAGCGCCAGGTTCAGCGCCTCGATGGATTCCATGTCCAAGTGGTTGGTCGGTTCGTCCATGATCAGCACGTTCGGCTTTTGCAGGATCAGCTTGCCGAACAGCATGCGGCCTTGCTCACCGCCGGAGATCACTTTGACCGACTTCTGGATTTCATCGTTGGAGAACAGCATGCGACCCAGGGTGCCACGGATCATCTGCTCGCCTTGGGTCCACTGACCCATCCAGTCAAACAGCGTGACGTCGTCTTCGAAGTCGTGAGCGTGGTCCTGGGCGTAGTAGCCCAATTCTGCGGCGTCGGTCCACTTGATGCTGCCGGCATCCGGCGTCAGTTCGTTGACCAGGGTGCGCAGCAGGGTGGTCTTACCGATACCGTTCGGGCCGATGATCGCCACGCGCTCGCCGGCTTCGATCTGGAAGCTGAAGTCCTTGAACAATGGCTTGCCGTCGAAACCTTTGGCCATGTGCTCGACGATGACTGCCTGACGGTGCAGCTTTTTGGTCTGTTCGAAACGGATGAACGGGCTCACACGGCTCGAAGGCTTGACCTCGGCCAGTTGGATCTTGTCGATCGCCTTGGCGCGGGAAGTGGCCTGCTTGGCTTTCGAGGCGTTCGCCGAGAAACGGCTGACGAAGGATTGCAGTTCGGAGATCTGCGCTTTCTTCTTGGCGTTGTCCGACAGCAGTTGCTCGCGGGACTGGGTCGCCACGGTCATGTACTCGTCGTAGTTGCCCGGGAACAGGCGCAGCTCGCCGTAGTCCAGGTCAGCCATGTGGGTGCACACGCTGTTCAGGAAGTGACGGTCGTGAGAGATGATGATCATCAGGCTGGAGCGCTGGGTCAGGATGTTTTCCAGCCAGCGGATAGTGTTGATGTCCAGGTGGTTGGTCGGTTCGTCGAGCAGCAGCACTTCAGGATCGGAGAACAATGCCTGGGCCAGCAGCACGCGCAGTTTCCAGCCAGGGGACACTTCGCTCATCGGGCCGAAATGCTGCTCCAGGGGAATACCCAGGCCCAGCAGCAGCTCACCGGCGCGGGATTCGGCGGTGTAGCCGTCCATCTCGGCGAATTCGGTTTCCAGCTCGGCCACGGCCATGCCGTCTTCTTCGCTCATTTCAGGCAGCGAGTAGATACGGTCGCGTTCGGCCTTGACCTTCCACAGCTCCTCGTGGCCCATGATCACGGTGTCGAGCACGGTGAATTCTTCGTAGGCGAACTGGTCCTGGCGCAATTTACCCAAACGTACGTTCGGCTCCAGCATGACCTGGCCACCGGACGGGTCGAGATCGCCGCCGAGGATTTTCATGAAGGTCGACTTGCCGCACCCGTTCGCACCGATCAGACCATAACGGTTGCCGGCGCCGAACTTGACCGAGACGTTCTCAAAGAGCGGCTTGGCGCCGAACTGCATGGTGATGTTAGCTGTGGAGATCAATTACTTTACCTATCAATGGGTTGCGCGCGTGGCAGCGGATGCCGCCAGGCATGCGTCAACAGCGACATCAAGGCGCGAAACCCGGTCGCTGAGCAGAAAATGGGGGATGTGTGTTGGAATTTGGCGCGCATTGTCGCATATGTCAGGCGACAGTTGTATGGCGCTCGAACGATGGTTTTTCCAGAGTCTCGGGCATCGCCAGCCATAACAGCGCCAGCGCGACGGCCGCCACGCCCGCCAGGGTCAGAAACGCTGCGTTGTAGCCGGCCTGTTGCACGACGAAACCGGCCAGGCTATTGCTTAGCGCCGCGCCCAGGCCAAATACCGTAGACAGCGCGCCCAGGCTCACATTGAAGCGCCCGGTGCCTTGGGTGAGGTCTTTGACGATAACCGGGAACAGCGCACCGAAAATTCCCGCGCCAATGCCGTCGAGCATTTGCACCGCCACCAGCCAGTAGGGGTCGTTGGACAAGGTATACAACACCCCACGTACTGGCAGGATCACAAAACCCAGGATCAACAACGGTTTGCGTCCCCATACATCGGCCTTGCTACCTACCAGCCAGGCCATCGGCACCATCACCACCTGCGCGGCGACGATACAGGCCGAGGTCAGCGGTGTGGCCATGTGCAGATTGATCTGTGAGAGCTTCTGGCTGACCAGTGGCAGCATCGCGGCATTGGCCAAGTGGAACAGGGCGCAGCAAATGGCGAACAGCAGCAGCGGCCGACTGCTCAGCAACACCTTGATACCGGACGGCTGCTCGTGATCGTGGTGATGGGCGGGGTCGAAGCCACGGGCGACCTCATGATCGATGGCCGCAGCCGACACGCAACTGACCGCGACGATACTGGCCAGCGCCATAAACGCCATAAGGTAGAACACCACCACTGGCCCGAACAGGTAAGCCAGGCCCCCGGCCAACAGCGCGGCCACGGCGTTGCCGGCATGATTAAAGGTTTCGTTGCGCCCGGTACGGCCGGTGAAGGCGCGGGGGCCGGTGATTCCCAAGGAAATCGCCGAGATCGCTGGTGCAAATACCGAGGCCGCGACCGCGCTGGCAGCCTGAGTCAACGCCACCAGGCTGAACGAACTGACGAAGGGCAATAGCACGCAACTGCCGGTCACCAACAGCGCGGCCACGGCGATTACCGCGCGCTTGCTGCGGGTGCGATCGATCAGCGCCCCCGCCGGGCCTTGAGTGAGCAGGGCGGCGATGCCGGCGAGGGTCATCACCACACCGATGCTGGCCGGGTCCCATTTGTGCACCGCCAGCAGATAAATCGCCAGGTAGGGACCAAGGCCGTCACGCACATCCGCGAGGAAGAAGTTCAGGCTGTCCAGGCTCAGGGTATTACGCAAGTCGGAATGATCAGCCACGGCAGTTTCTTCGGGAGGGGGCACTCAACGACTGAGGGCTCATTGCGTTAATGACCTGCGGCCCCGGCGATTAGTTTCGCGTTGAACAGGGACGATGCCGCTGCTTCAAAGGGCAGGCTAAGGGATTCACTGGCGTTGGCAGGTTTCACCCTATAGACCATCCAACCACGCCACGTTAAGAATGGCGCCGCACGAAGGTACGCATGGTCTGTCCAGGCCCGGTCTTGAACACGGTGGGCCTGGGCATATGTTCGTCGGCTGCAATAAACACAAAGGTGTCTCCTTCAATGCGATAGCTGGCAGGCAGTGCCTTGCCGGCATCCTCACCGATGGAGTCGATCCAGGTAATGCTCTTGGGCTCGGTGCGACTGTCCAGGAAAAACCGGCCAGCCAGCAAAACATTGCCCTCGGTGGTCCTCACTTCAAAACCGTTGCCGGCAATCGTGGTGATGGCACCTGGCGCAGTGTGTGCATCGACAGGGTCAAGCACACCGTTGTCTTCCAGCGAGATTTGTTCCCAGGCCCCTTGCAGGGCGTGAAGATCCGGGTCAGCGGCATATTGCATCGATAAGTCCTTTTAAGTGAGGTACTAGAAGAGGGTGCTGGTATGTAGGATGTTTCTCGCTCAAGACGCGCGGCAAAGAATTTTCCTTGCGCTAGCAGCTATTTAACGTTCTTTTGACTACTCTTGTGACAACAATGTGGCAGTTGGCTGTATCGGTTGAGCGAATGTTCATTTAGTTGAAACGGAAATGAAATTATATAGCGCGGGATTTTTCCACAAACTGAGTGGTCAGATCGCCATTGGTGGGCCTGTTCTCCAGGTTTCAGGGCGTTGTCCCTGATGCGCTGCCGGGTTATCCGGAACTTCGGTGATGGCTTTTTAGTGTCAATTTTAAGGTGGCTTGCATTTTGAATCGAACTTCCCCGCTTAACGCGTCTCCCTCTTCTGACGAAATTGACCTGTTTGAACTGTTTCACTCGATTTGGCGGCAAAAAAAGCTGGTAGTGGGTTGCACGATTCTGGCGGGTGTATTGGGAGCAGGGTATGCATTTCTGGCGCCCAAGACCTATGAAGTGAGCAGCGTACTGCGCCCGGCGGCCATCAACGAGCTGGATGCACTCAACCGCTCCGAAGTCTATAAGCTGCCACCGGCCGATGCGTTGTCCAAGGTGGGGGCTCAACTGGACTCTTACGAGGCGCGGCTGGGGTTCTTCAAATCCCATGAACAACTGTTCGCGGCGTTCCAAAAGCCGGGGCAAAGCCTTGAGCAGAGTTTTGAAGACTTCAACCGCAACTCGGTCAACCTGATTCTGCCGGACCCGAAAAAATCTGACTCGTTAAGCAGTTACATCCGCCTGGAACTCCAATACCCGGCCGACATCGACGGCGTAGCGATCCTCAACGGTTTCGTGGACTACGCCATCGCCGCTGAGCGTGATCAGGTGGGCGCTGACCTCAAAGTGATCGTCAATAACCGCCTCAACGAACTCAAAGGCAAGATTGACGCGGCGCGCGCCAATTACGAAACCGATAAAGAGTCCAAGATTGCCAAGCTGCTGGAAGCCGACCGGCTCAAGCGCGCGCAATTGCAGGATGAGCTCAGTGCTTTACGCCTGCAGATGAAAATGGAGCGCACCAACCGCCTGGCCGAACTGGCCGAGGCGATTGCCATCGCTAAATCGATGGGCATTCGTACCCCGACCACGCCTTCCTCCATGGCCGATGCCGGCCGAGGTGGCTCAGGCCAGGTAATGCGCACCGAGGTCAACAACCAGAAAATTCCGCTGTATTTCCTCGGCACCGAAGCCCTTGAGGCCGAACGCGTGGCCTTGCAGCAACGCACCAGTGACGACTTCACCAACCCACGGGTGGCCGAGATCGGTAAAGAGCTGCAGATGCTGGAAGCGAACCGCGAAGTCGAAGTGCTGCGCAAGCGTGGCAACGAGGATATCTTCCTACAGGATGTAGAGCCGCTGCGTGCGGAAGTCGCGCGGTTGCGCGGGCTGAATATCGATATGAGCAATCTCAAACTGGTTACCATCGACCGTCGCGCCCAGGAACCGCTGGCGCCGATCAAGCCGAAAAAGGCCCTGGTGATTGCCTTGAGCCTGGTAGGCGGCCTGGTACTGGGCTTGCTGATTGCGCTGTTCCGGCACTTTATGTTGGCACCGCGCCCTGCGGTGGCTTACTCGGCGCTGGACGATGGCCGCTTCGCCCGTCGTGAGCGCAAAGACGACGAACTGCCGCTGTAACGCCCACCCCGCAAGGGCTTGTCCTACGGCAAGCCCGCCCCCCCTCAAAACCCGTCACTCGACAGCTTTTCACAATTCTTAGTTAACCTTTGGTTACATATTGTGGCTAAATAACGGCCGATGGGCATGAACCGGCGGAAGTTCCAGCCGGCCGTGCCGACTATGTGAATTGTGATTTCAGGTGCTGCTTATCATCCTCGGCCGTCGTGGGCCCGCAGGAGCAGCCTGTTCTCTTCTGACGTGTGACGAAATCCCTTGAAACTCATCATTGTTGTTCTTTACGTTGCCTCCATCGCGTATGTACACCTGCGTGGCCGGGTGCGACACAAGCTGAGCCGCCAGCTCAGCGACCATTCGACCTTTCTGGCGCCGATCAACTGCTTTCTGTATCTGTTCTCCAAATTGCCCGGCCGGCCTTACCTGGCGACCAGTGACTTTCCCGACCTGAGCCCCTTGCAGGAACATTGGCAGGAAATCCGCGAGGAAGCCCAGAACCTGCTGCAAGCCGGGGAAATCAAGCGCTCGGACCAATACAACGACGTTGGTTTCAACTCCTTCTTCAAGTCGGGCTGGAAGCGCTTCTACCTGAAGTGGTACGGCGACAGTCACCCTTCGGCGATGAAACTGTGCCCGCGCACCACTCAATTGGTACAAAGCATCGGTTCGATCAAAGCGGCGATGTTCGCCGAGCTGCCCCCAGGCTCCAAGCTGGTGCGCCACCGTGATCCATATGCCGGGTCTTACCGCTATCACTTGGGGCTGGACACGCCAAACGATCCGGGCTGCTACATCAATGTGGATGGCGAGGCCTATTACTGGCGCGACGGTGAGCCGGTGATGTTCGACGAAACCTATATCCATTACGCCGAGAACACCACGCAGCACAACCGCATCATCTTGTTCTGCGACATTGAACGGCCGATGAAATATCGCTGGGCTGCGGCTTTCAACCGTTGGTTCAGCCGTAACGTGATGGCGGCGGCGGGCTCGCCCAACGATGCAGGTGACAAGACCGGCGGCTTGAACCGCGCTTTCACACGGCTGTACAAGATCCGCCTACGCGGCAAAGAACTGAAAAAGCGCAACCGTACGCGTTACTACCTGGAAAAGTGGGCCATTTTCGCAGTGCTGGCGCTGATCTTCGTCCTGATCTAACCCGCCGGGCGCCCCTCACTGCGGTGGGCGGGCGCCCAACTTGTCCCACATCTTGCGAGTGATTTTCTGCCGGTTGGCATAGCCCGCCCAGGGATCAGCCTTCAACCCCTGCACCCGTTGCAACAGATTGGCGACTGTCCACTGTTGCGCGCCGCGCAAGCCTTTCAATTCCTCGCGACTGATCGGTACCGACACCGGCAGCCCTGGCCGTGCCCGCACGGAGTAGGCCGCCACGGTGCTGGCGCCTCGGGCGTTGCGCAGGTAATCGATAAAGATCTTGCCCACCCGGTTTTTCGGCCCGGAGGTGGCGGTAAAGCGTTCGGGCAGTTGCTGAGTCATGAACTGCGCCAGGGCCTTGGCAAATGCCTTGACCGTGTCCCACCCGTCGCGTCGCGCCAACGGCACCACCAGGTGCAGCCCTTTGCCACCGCTGGTTTTAACGAAGGCATCGAGTCCCAGCTCATCCAGTACGGACAACGTCAGTTGAGCCGCTTCCACCATGGTTTTCCACGGCAATGCAGGGTCCGGGTCGAGGTCGAGTACGAACAAGTCCGGGGTTTCGATTTTGTCCGAGGTGGCGCCCCAGGTATGCAACTCGATGGTTCCCATCTGCACGGCGCCTACCAGCGCCTGCACGCTGTCGATTTCCATCAGTCGCGCGTGACCTGGGTCCAGCGCCGGGTCCAGCTGCGTAATGTGGGGGATAGCCAGGTGCTCAGCGTGTTTCTGGAAAAACTGTTCGCCGTCGACGCCCTCCGGTGCCCTGAGCAGCGATACCGGGCGTCGCTGCAGAAAGGGCAGAATCCACGGGCTGATGCTCTCGTAGAACTGCGCCAGTTGTTGTTTCTGCGTGCCGCTCTGGGGGTCGATGACGCGGTCGGGGTGGCTGATTTTGACCCCGACTGGGTTCGTCGCGGGTGTTGCGAATTGGGCTTTGCGTGGCACCTCATGCACGATCTGCTCGGCTGGCTTATCGGTGCGCATCCCCACAAAAGCGGCCTGGCGCACCACGCCTTCGCGGGTCCATTCTGCAAACTGCACTTCACCGACCAGTGTCGGTTCCACCCAATGAACGCCGCGCGCCTGGGTGCTGGTCAACGGCTTTTGCAGCGGCGATGTGTTGCGCTCCAGGGGTTTCAACTGCCCGTAGATGGTCTTCAACGCGGCCTGATCGAACCCGGTGCCCACCCGGCCGGCGTACACCAACCCGCTATCCTCGTTGACCGCCAGCAGCAACGCGCCGAACCCGCTGCGCGAGCCTTGAGGGCGGGTGTAGCCAACAATCACGAATTCCTGGCGCAAGCGGCATTTGAGTTTGACCCAATCGTTGCTGCGCCGCGATACATAGGGGCTGCCCAGGCGTTTGCCGATCACCCCTTCCAACGCCAAGTCGCAAGCACTTTCGAAGATATCCCGGTGGTTGGCAGCGAAGGCCTCGGAGAAGCGCAGCAGCTTGCTTCGGCTACCGCGCAGCGCGGCCTTTAGGGATGCGCGGCGCTGTTCCACCGGAACTTCGCGCTGATCCTGGCCATTGAGGAAGGGCGCGTCGAACATGTAGTAGACGATGTCGAGGCTGCGGCCGATATCGAAAGCGTTCTGCAAAGCCTGGAAATCCGGGAGCCCGTCACTATTGAGGCTGACGACCTCGCCATCTAACCAGCTGTCCTTGAGCTTAAGAGCTTGCAGCGCCTTGGCTTGACGCGGCAGGCGCTCGGTCCAGTCATGGCCGTTGCGGGTAAACAGGCGCACCTCGCCGTCGCGGATACGCGCCAGAATGCGGTAGCCATCGAACTTGATTTCATACTGCCAATCGCCTTCGGGCGCGCGGTCCACCAGGGTGGCCAATTGCGGGGTGAACTGCTCGGGAAGGGCGCTGGCGGAGGCCGCTTTTTTGCTACGAGCTTTGGCTTTGGGTTTCTCTGGCGGCGGTTGGCCAACTGAGGCGTCGCTGAGCACGCTGTCGGGCTGGGCCTGCACGATGTCGAACTCCGTGGCGGGGCGGGCCTGGGCGTCTTTCTCCTTGATCAGCAGCCATTGCTCTTTGTCGCCGCTGCCTTTGAGGCGGGTGCGCACCAGCGTCCAATCGCCGCTGAGTTTTTCGCCGACCAGGGTGAACTTGAGTTTGCCGGCGGCATACGCCTGATGCGGGTCATCGTGAGGTTGCCAGACGCCGCGGTCCCACACGATTACGTCCCCGGCGCCGTACTGGCCTGCCGGGATGCTGCCTTCGAAGCTGCCATAGCTCAGCGGGTGGTCTTCAACGTGCACCGCGAGGCGCTTCTGGCTCGGGTCCAGACTCGGGCCTTTAGGCACCGCCCAGCTCTTGAGCACGCCGTCCAGCTCCAAGCGGAAATCATAGTGAAGGTGGCGTGCGTCGTGCTTCTGGATCACAAACGACAGCGCCGATGCCTTGGCTTTTTTTCCGGTCGGCGCACTGCCCGACGGTTCGGCAGTGATCTGGAAGTCACGTTTGCGGTTGTATTCACTCAAAGGTTTGGCCATGGGGGCTCCATCCTATGGCAGGTTCAAGAGGCTTTTTTCGAAGACTTTTTCGCCGCCGGTTTTTTCCCCGCAGGCTTACCGGCCAGGCTGCGTTTGAGCAGTTCGGTCAGGTCGATCACGTCTGCAGACTTGCGCTCGTCCGCGCCTTCCTGGGATTCCACGTCCTCGATCTTGCCGGCTTTGGCTTTTTTCTCCACCAGAGCCATGATCTTTTCCTGAAAGCTGTCGCGGTATTCCTCGGGCTGCCAGTCAGCGCTCATGTCTTCCACCAGGCGTTTGGCCATGTCCAGCTCGCCCTTGGCCAGGCTGGGTTTGGTCACCTCGCTGCCCAGCTCCAGCTCATCCAGGCCGCGCACCTCGGCGGGCCATCGCAGCATCACCAGCACCAGCGCCGATTCCAGGGGCATCAATGCTGCCAGGTGTTGTTTGGTGTGCAGCACTACATTGGCCAGGGCCACCTTGCCGGTTTTTTTCAGGGTTTCGCGCAGCAGGGCATAGACCTTGCCGCCGCGTTTGTCCGGCGCCAGAAAGTACGGCGTGTCGATGTTTTGTAGGGGGATCTGCTCGCTGGCAACGAAGGCGATGATCTCGATGGTCTGGGTCGACTTGGGGTGGGCAGAGCGGATCTCGTCTTCGCTGAGCACCACATAGCGGCCTTTCTCATAGGCCACACCCTTGACGATGTTCTCTTTGGTGACTTCCTTGCCTGTGGTTTTGTTGATGCGCTTGTAGCCCACCGGGTCCATGCTGCGCTTGTCCAACCAGTCGAAGTCCACGCCCTGATGGGACGTGGCCGAGACCAGCGACACCGGGATATGAACCAAGCCGAAACTGATTGCGCCTTTCCAGATTGCCCGTGGCATAAGTGCGATTCCTTGAGAAGAAGCAGTGTTCTGGTGACTCGGCGGCGGCGCGAAAAGTTTCCCCGGGCGGATACGTGGACAGATCGTGTTACACCTCATCAGAAACAATTTACTTACCAAAGGCGAACCCAGGGCGTAGCGTGCCATCGAAAGCACGTACAGCTCGTTTCAGAGAGGTTTGCTCATGATCAGTTGCAGGCGTTATCTCGCATTGCTGGTGTTGGGCCTGGCCCTGATACCCCTGGCCCAGGCGCAAGACCTGCCCGGGCGAAGCAATAGCAACAACAGCCCGATTCACCGGGCCAACCCCAACAGCATGCAGGGCACCCAGCCCAATGCCCCGGCGACGCGGGGTATTCAGACTGTGCCGACCCCGCGTACGCCGACGCTGGAAAACGGCGGCATCGGCAACCGTTATCCGCAGCGCCAGGCCGCCCCCAGCCGCCCGGCCACTGAAACCAAAGCCCCCACGTATGATGCCAACGGCAATCGCCGGTAAGGACCTGTCTTATGTTGCTACGCAAAACCCTGCTGGCTGCGCTGTGCGCATCGACCCTGTTGCCCTCGATTGCGGCGCATGCCGCCGGGGCTCAACAGTTCCCCAGTGAACAAGGCAGTATCACGGCCACGCCGATAGCCCAAGGGCTGGATCACCCGTGGGCGGTGGCATTCCTGCCGGACCAGCAAGGCTTTCTGGTAACCGAGCGGCCGGGGCACCTGCGGGTCGTCAGCGCCGACGGCAAGCTGTCGGCGCCGTTAAGCGGTGTGCCGCAGGTGTGGGCCAAGGGGCAGGGCGGTCTGCTGGATGTGGTGCTGTCCCCGGACTTCAAGCAAGACCGCATGGTGTATTTGTCTTACGCCGAAGGCGGCGGCAAGGGCGGGACAGCCGGCACGGCGGTCGGGCGCGGACGTTTGGCCGCCGACCTGAGTGGCCTGACCAACTTTCAGGTGATCCTGCGCCAGGAACCCAAGCTCTCCACCGGTAACCACTTCGGTTCGCGCCTGGCGTTTGACCTTGACGGCTACCTGTTCGTGACCCTCGGCGAAAACAACGACCGACCCACCGCCCAGGATCTGGACAAATTGCAAGGCAAGGTCGTGCGCATCTATCCGGATGGCCGTGTGCCGGACGACAACCCGTTCGTCGGTCAGGAAGGCGTACGGCCGGAGATCTGGTCCTACGGCCAGCGCAACCCTCAAGGCCTGGCGCTGAATCCGTGGAGCGGCACGCTGTGGGAAAACGAGCACGGCCCCCGTGGCGGCGATGAGATCAATGTCATCGAACGCGGCAAGAACTACGGTTGGCCACTGGCAACCCATGGCATCAACTATTCGCTGACGCCGATTCCCGAAGCCAAAGGCAAGACTGTCGAAGGCACCGTCGCGCCGCGCCATGTATGGGAAAAATCACCGGGTATCAGCGGCATGGCGTTCTACGACGCCGATCGCTTCAAACCGTGGCAGCACAACGTATTTATTGGTGCACTGGCCAGTCAGGAGCTGATTCGCTTGCAGTTCGAGGGCGATAAGGTGGTGCATGAGGAGCGCTTGCTCGGCGGCTTGAAAGCGCGGATTCGCGATGTGCGGCAGGGACCGGATGGCTATCTGTACGTGCTGACGGATGAGGAAAAGGGCGTGTTGTACCGTGTGGGGCTGAAACCGGACTGACAAGGCTGAGCCGCCAGTGGGAGCGGGCTAGCCCACTCCCACTTCTTTACGCGGGTGAGGTTTACAGGCCCAGCGCCGACAGGCCCGGATGCTCATCCGGCCGGCGACCCAGCGGCCAGTGGAACTTGCGCTCGCTTTCCTTGATCGGCATGTCGTTGATGCAGGCAAACCGATGGGCCATCAAGCCGTTCTCGTCGAACTCCCAGTTCTCGTTGCCATAAGAGCGGAACCAATTACCGGAATCGTCGTGCCACTCATAGGCGTAACGCACGGCGATGCGGTTATCGGTAAACGCCCATAATTCCTTGATCAGCCGATAGTCCAGTTCCTTGGCCCATTTGCGTGTCAGGAAACCTTTGGCTTCTTCGCGGTTGTGAGCGAACTCGGCGCGGTTGCGCCATTGGGTGTCCAGGGTGTAGGCCAGGGAAACGCGTTCTGCGTCCCGGGAGTTCCAGCCGTCTTCGGCCAGGCGCACTTTCTCGATCGCCGACTCGCGGGTAAACGGCGGCAGGGGCGGGCGCGGTTGTTCTGTAGATGACATGCTGCGACTCCTTTAACTCATTAAGGTTTATCGAAAGTTGCTCAGCCTGTGCGTTCACAGTCCCAATAACGTTCGCGCCATGCATTGCGCATTATCGGCAGCCGTTGAATCGCCCATTACCAGGGCAACGGTAATGGCGCCATCGATCAGGATCAGCAGGTGCGCGGCCTGCCGCTCGGGGTCGGGGGTGCCATGTGCTTGACACAGTTCGAGTACGTACTCGAACAGTTTCTGTTTATGAGCTTTGGCCAGCAGGCGGACGGGGTTGTGCGGGTCGCCAGTTTCGCCGCTGGTGTTGATAAAGGCGCAGCCGCGAAAGTCCTCAGAGCCAAACCAGGCCTTGAGCGCGCTGAACAGCGCCAGCAGGCGCTCGCCGCTGTCGGCCTGGCGCTCCACTTCGCTGCGCAGCCATTGGAGCCAGCGCGCATCGCGGCGTTGCAGCGCGGCGATCACCAATTCGTCTTTATTGGCGAAGTAGCGATAAATACTTTTTCTCGAGACGCCGGCGGTTTTTACCAGAAAGTCCATGCCGGTGGCGGCAATGCCATGGCGATAGATCAACTTCTCGGTGACGTCGAGGATAATGTCGCGGGTTTCATTACTGATGATTTCGTTCATGGGGCAAACAGTAGAACGATCATTCTCCTTGGTCAATTAATTTTTTTCCATCTGTCACAGCGAGACCTGAGCATCTTCATGGTGTAAGCTCGGGACCTCTTCGGATTCGACCCTTTGCGAGCCTTATGCCGTCGTTCTTCAAACGCTCCCTGTTGCCCAAACTGCGCGGTTTTCCACTCACTCCCGAGGCGATTGAGGTGCTGTCCGGCGCTGCGGCGTTTCGCCGTTGCCTGCTGGAGAAAATCCCCCAGGCCACGCGGCGTATCTACATCGTTGCGCTGTACTTGCAGCAGGACGAAGCAGGGCAGGAGATCTACGACGCCTTGCACGCCGCCAAAGCCGCAAGGCCGGAGCTTGAGATCGTGGTGGTGGTCGACTGGCTGCGTGCCCAGCGCGGGCTGATCGGCGCCGGCAAGCAGCCGGGCAACAGCGCCTGGTACCAGGAAATGACCCAGCGTAACAGCACTGAGGTGCCGGTATACGGTGTGCCAGTGCAGACCCGCGAGCTGTTCGGTGTGCTGCACCTCAAGGGCTTCGTGATCGATGACACGGTGCTCTACAGCGGTGCCAGTCTGAACAACGTGTACCTGCACAAATTCGACAAATACCGCTTCGACCGCTACCACCTGATCCACAGCCAAGCGCTGGCCGATTCCATGCAGCATCTGGTGGAACATGGACTGGTGGCGTCCAAGGCCGTGCATCGCCTGGACCTGCCGAACCCGCCGACTACCCGCAGCCTGCGCAACGACATCGGCGACCTGCGCAGCCGCCTCAAGCACGCCACCTACGACACCACGGCGGGGCAGTTGCCCAATGGCCAGTTGTCGGTCAGCCCGTTGCTGGGCGTCGGCAAGAACAACCCGTTGAGCCGGGTGATCCTGGAACTGATCGCCAGCGCCCAGCAGCAACTGACTATCTGCACGCCGTACTTCAACCTGCCACTGCCCGTCACCCGGGAAATCAACCGTGCCCTGGCCCGTGGGGTGAAGATCGACATCATTGTTGGCGACAAGACCGCCAACGATTTCTACATTCCGCCCAGCGAGCCATTCAAGGTGATCGCGGCGCTGCCATACCTGTATGAAATCAGCCTGCGCCGCTTTGCCAAGCGCCATCAGCGCAACATCGACAGCGGCCAGTTAAATCTGCACCTGTGGCGCGACGGCGACAACACCTACCACCTCAAAGGTATGTGGATCGACGAGCGTTACACCTTGCTGACGGGCAACAACCTCAACCCCCGGGCGTTCCGGCTCGACTTGGAAAACGCGCTGCTGATCGACGATCCCCAGGGCCAATGGCTCGCGCCGCGCCAGGCTGAACTGGAGCAGATTTTTCAGCACACCACGCGGATCGAGGCTTACACGCAATTGCAGACGCTGCCGGATTATCCGGCAGCGGTCGGCAAATTCCTGCGCCGTGTGAGCCGGGTGCGGATTGAGCGTCTGCTGTATCGGATTTTGTAAGTCGCCTGAAACTAACGGAAATGCTCCATCGGGCGGTCGTCGGATCAGGCTTACATCCAGGCGCCCGACGCTGTTCTTACATAGCCCCTCACTGTTTTCAGAGCGAGCGTGGATATGTCGAAGATCGCCTCAGGTACTTTTTATGAGGTGCCCAGTAGCGTTGTTCCCATGGCGGATCGTCCATCCGCTTCAACGCCTTCCCCCACGCTGTCGCGGGCTCGACGCTCAACCACTGATTCAAGCGCCGCACTCAGTTATCCCTGGACCCGCAAACCGGTCCCCAGCAGTAACGGCGTGGCGGCTGCCGACACGCTGCTGGAACAACGCCTCACGTCAGCCACGCAAAGCGGCCACGGCATGGTCGAGGTGCCTGAGGGCAGCACGCTGACCCCTTTGCTGGCGTTGTACCGGCACCTGCTGAACCAACCGCCGTTGCAAACCTGGCTCAACGACCAGGGGCTAGAAACCGCCACGCTGACCCTGCATCACGACTTTATCGAAGGCTTCGTCACCCGCGAGGGTGTGCGCAGTGCCGTCAGGTTTACCTACACCGACGCGTCGGGGTGGTTAGAGGCCTCGGCCAGCCTGCGCCCGCTGTTGCACCTGCTGGACCCCGGCGATAAAGGCCTGACCTTTATGGGTGAGGACGACGAGTGGGTGCCGTTGGCGGTGGTCGAGCAAGCGAAGACCCGCCATGGCTTTCACGTCGGCGATGTGGACAGCGCTTGGCGGGTGATCGGTCAGATCGAGCAGCGTCGCTACTTGGCGGACACACTGGAGGCGGCCCTGGGAGATTGGCCCGACGCCACGCCCATGAATTGGTCCGAACACCCCTGCGAAGTGAGCCCGGCGTTAACCTTGGGCGAAGCCAGCCAGGCCGCGCGCGAGCGTCTGCAGCGCCTGGTGGCGCAACCGAGTATGACGGCGCTGCTCGAACGCGAAGGCTTTGACTGGCCCGGCAAGCCGTTTCGGATAACCGAGGGCAGGCTGGAGCGTCTGAGCCCAGTGGGCGGCTGGGTCGATCTCACCCGTTATGTCGAACAGCACCCCGCCCTGGAGGCAGAGCGCCAGGCGCTGGTCGGGCTCAGCGAGCCCTTGGGCGGTGCGGTTTATTCCACTCCCCGCTATGACGTGCGCCAACTGGTCGAATACCTGGGGCTGGGCTCGATGGCAACCGCCGGCGAAACCCGCAATGTCATCCAGTGGTTGCGTACGTACTTGCCGCCGGCACCGCCACTGGGCGATTACAACGGTCTGATGCGCCGCGAGTGGGCCCCCGGCACCCTGACGCCCGAAGATCGCCTCACCCTGACCGATCTGGCGCAAGCCCGCTTGGGCGGCAGCAGCGCCAGAGGCTTCAGTGCACTGGCGCACAGCACTCCACAGGCACTGCACACCGACCCCCAGGCCCATTTGACCGCGCTGCTTGAAAGCCCCGAGGCGTTGGCGTTTGGCGCGCAATTGGCCAGAGCGCTGAATTGGTTTGGCGCGAGCGGCGCAGGCTACGAATTGCCCAAAACGGTGTGCCAACAGTTGGTGGCGGCGGCGATCAAGTTGCACGCCGGTATCGACGCTACTGACAAGCCTGGGCATGTGGCCGGGTATTCGGTGTACCAGCCGGCGAACATGGGGCGCACATTCAGTGCCGTGCGCCGCGACATCGAACAGCATCTGATCGCGCACAAGGGCGTCGACCCCAAGTTGGCCGTGCTGGCGGCACACCTGGGCTTGGCCCAGGCAGCACCGGAATTTCTGGTCAAAGATGTGCCGGGCACGGTGCACATCGGTACCCCGGCCTGGATGGAGTTGCGTCTGGGCTGTGCGATGGCCGATCAACATGCACCCGGCACGTCCCGGGCGATGAATGAAGAGCAGGTCACCCACCTCACCACGCTGGGCCCCACCAGCGATGCCCAGGCCGAGTTGATGCAATTGTCGGCGTTGAAAATCATGGCCGATTGGGGCGTGCTCAATGGGGTCGTCCGTTTGCGCAGCGATGGAGAATATTCTCGTACGGATATCCAGACCGCCTCCGAAGCGTTCTTCAAACAGCGCGAAGAGGCCAGCCTTGCCTTCACCGACGCGAGCGCCGAGCTGCCTACCCGCAGGACGCTGGCCATTAAAGAGCTGCTGCGGGTCTTTCCGGACACTACCCCGGGGGGGCTGGAGGCCATGACCGTACACATCGCCGAGGCTTCGGAGCGTCGCAACATGGCCTCGGGCGAACCTAGGACGCGTTCGATCATCGAGGCGTACATGACCGGCGATCTGACACCGGGCAAGTGGGCGCTGAGCAGCGATTTACGTGGTACTTACCGTAGCGGCAGCACCCCTTATCAGCAGGGCCAGGCCCCGCAGGCTTCCTCTGAGGCGCGCGCTCAGTTGGATCAACGTATTCGGCGCTTGCCCGCATTGGATGGGCTGCTCAACAGCGCGGTCGACCGGCATCGGCACGCGTTGCAGAACGCCTATGCCACCCGCTTGAAGTTGATGCTTGCCGAGTTGCCGCTGGCGGATCGACAAGCGCTGGAACTCGGCACTGTCGAGCTGTTCACCTTACGCGGGGAAACCGGCACCACCCAAGCCCGCGAAACGGCGAGCAGCAGGCTGGCACAGCGCGGTCGCCAAGGCACGGTGATGCGCCTGGAGCACAACAACCAAGTCACGTATTACGAGCTGTTTGCCAACGGCAATGTCGTGCGACGCACCGACTTGCCGCAGGATCTGATACTGGGGGGGCTGATCAAGCACGAGCGCTTTCCCGCCCCGCACGGTCATGTGTACTTGCCAGTCAACCGTGGCACGCCGGTCCCGTTCGATGCCGACGCCTATACCTTAGGGACGGCACCGAGGTCGGACGTCGCTTCGCCGGCCATGATCATCGAGCAACTGGGCACGCCGTTCGCCGCCAGCGCTTTACCAGCCAGCTACACCCCGCAGAACTATGTGCCGAATACTTACGGTTCGCGCAAAACCGCGCGCATCGTGGAGGCGATCGCGCAGGGGAATTTCTACGAGTCTCCAGAGGCCTTGCTGCAAAGGGCGACCGAACAAGTGCCGTTGGAACGCCGTCGCGAAGCACGCACCCGTGCGCACAATTTTTTGCTGGGTTTCGTGCCCTTTGTCGGTGCCTATCAGGAATTCAAAGCAGGCAATATCGGCAGCGGCTTGGCCAACCTGGCCGTGGACACCGTCGGGGTGGCCATTGGTGCAGCGGGCCCGGCGCGGGGGTTGATTCGCTCAGCCAAAGCCCTGGCATTCAAACCTTTGAAGGGGATTGCCAGGCGTTTGACGGCCACGGTAAGCCCCATGGTGTCGACAACAGCCAGGGTCAAACCGGCGGCCACCTTCAGTGATCGCGCGTTTGATTTTCTCAAGCATTCGGGGCTGTTCGCCAATGCCGCGCTGAATCCGCTGGATGGCTACCCGCAGATGATCCGGGCGGCGACCAAAGGCTTATTTAACGTGCCTAAGCTGATCCTGCAAGGAACGATGAATTCGGGCAAAGTCGCTCCGCACTTGCTGACGGCCGAAGAAAAACTGCGCAGTTACCTGATCATCGCGGCCGGGCAGATCGACCGGCAGGAACCCGGCGGTCAGTCACCCGTGGGGAGCCGCACTGGCGTCTACCGTGGGGCCGAGGTTCAAAGCGTGCGCTACGGTGGTCACTGGTACGCCTTGGACCCGCTCAACGGGCGGCCGGTTGGCACGCCCCTGAGCGAGTTTGTCGCCGATGCCACCCCGTGAGTGCTGATCCTCAGTTCAGGCCCAGCTTGCCGCGCAGCATGGACAGGTCTTCAGCGAGGGTGTTGACCGGACCCACCAGCGCTTTACGGTCGCTGTCCTTGACCTTGTCGTAGGTCTCGAAGCCGCCGTCTTTGGTTTTGTACTTGGCCAGCACCTTGTCCACGGTGGCGAAGTTTTTATCGACTTTGGCCAGGAAGGCCTTGTCCTGCTTCTCGATCTGGCCGCGGAACAGGTCGACGATTTTTTTCGCGCCGTCGATATTGCCCTGGAAGTCATACAGGTCGGTGTGACTGTAGCGATCTTCTTCGCCGGAGATCTTGGTGGCGGCGACTTCCTCCAACAGCGCGGCGGCACCGCCGACGACTTTTTCCGGCGGGAAGGTCAGGCCGTCCACGCGGGTCTTGAGGTCATTGACGTCGGTGTTGAGCTTGGCGGTCAGCGTCTCCAGGCCCTGAGTCGAGTTCTGCGAGAATAACGCGTACTCGATGCGGTGGAAGCCGGTGAAGTCTTCGGCGGTTACGCCTTTTTCGTGGTCGTCGACGCGGGAGTCGATGGAGGCGTCGAGGTCGCTGAACAACTCGGCAATCGGCTCGATGGACTCGTAGTGCACGCGGGTAGGCGCATAGAGCTTCTTGGCGGTGGCCAGGTCGCCTTTGTTGATCGCGTCGGTAAAGGCCTGGGTTTGGGTCACCAGTTCACCGATCTCTTCGGTGACATAAATCTTGTAGTCCGACACCGGCCCGACCAGGTCCAGCGGTGCGGTGGCGGCGAAGGCGGCCAGGGGCGAGAGGGTCAGCAACAACGACAACGCGAGAGTCGACTTCTTCATGGGACAGTTTCCGCTGTGGGGGTGGGTTTCAGGTATTGGCAGAGGTGTGTGGGTGCGTGGCGGCCAGCAGCGTGCGGCCGAGGAAATCCTGGGGCCCGCTGACCCCCGGCAAGGTGAAGAAATACCCGCCGCCGACCGGCTTGAGGTATTCCTCCAGGGGTTCGCCGTTGAGTCGGGTTTGTACGCTGATAAAGCCTTTTTCCAGGTCGGCCTGATAGCAGATGAACAGCAGCCCCATGTCCAACTGACCGTTCTTATTGACGCCGTTGGAATAGTTGAAGGGCCGGCGCAGGATCAGGTTGGCCTGGGTCTGCGGGGTGCGCGGGTTGGCCAGGCGGATATGGGCATCGAGCTTGGTCAGCTTGCCTTCCGGGTCTTTGCTGTAGTCGGGCACCTGGGTTTCTTTGTGGCCGTCCATGGGGGCGCCGGTGGTTTTGATGCGGCCGATGATGCTTTCTTGTTCCTGCAGGGGCGTGCGGTCCCAGCGTTCGACGAAGTTGCGGATGATGCGCACCGCCTGGTAACTGCCATGGGCGGCCCAGGCCGGTTCATCGCTACCGGGCTGCACCCACACGATCTGGTTCATGGCTTGGTCGTTATTGGAGTCGGGGTTGGCCGAACCATCCCGGAAACCCAGGAAGTTACGCGCGCTCTGCGCCGGCTCGCCGGGGCGGGCAGGGGCCTGGGGCGGCACGCTGCCTTCCTGTTTCCAGCGCACCAGCAGCAAGTCCGGCAAGTTCTTCACGATGTCGCGCAGGGCGTGGATATTGGTGTCCGGCGTGTTGGAGCTGAATTGCAGGCTGAGGTCGCCATGGCACTGCGCCGGCTCCAACGCATCGTTGGGAAACCCCACCATACGGATCAGACGTTTGGGCTTGGCGGCGGCGAGGCCGAAGCGTTCGTCGAACAGCGATTCACCCACCGACACAGTGATGGTCAGGTTATCCGGCGTCACCACCGGGCCCAGAATCCCGGAATCGGTGGGTGGCAATTTCGGGTCGACTTGGGCCACCGGGCCACCGCTCATCAGGAAATGGATACGCTCGTTCAGGGTGCGGAAAAGGCGCTCCAGGTCCTGGCGATCGCTGGCCAATACATCGAAGGCCACCAGCA
Organism: Pseudomonas sp. ARP3; assembly: GCF_001029595.1. Taxonomy (NCBI): domain Bacteria; kingdom Pseudomonadati; phylum Pseudomonadota; class Gammaproteobacteria; order Pseudomonadales; family Pseudomonadaceae; genus Pseudomonas; species Pseudomonas sp. ARP3. The sequence continues at coordinate 104,616 of NZ_LEKF01000016.1, read as the reverse complement.
TGCCGCAGGCCGGGCGCGGGGTGACGATGCCTGTCTGATGCTGGCCGTAAAAATCGTGGTGGTCCTGGGTCTTGTCACTGCGCGGCGCGGTGGTGACTTGTTCCGCAGCGGCGGCCATGGCCGGGCAGGTCAAGCTGCTGCCGGCAATCGCCGCGCCAGTGGCGGCCATGCCCAGCAGGACACGGCGACGCTGAAGGTTAAGCTGTTCTGAATCACTCATGGGGCGGTTGTCTTCACTGCAGGCCGGAAAGGCCGAGGGCGGGGTCGATTCCATCGAGTACGGCGGCCAGAGCCTTGGCCTTGTCAGCGATCTGCTTGCGCTGACCGTCGGTGACGCTGTCGTAGCGGCGGTACTGGCCGTCGACTTTCAAACTGTCCAACTGGCTGTCGAATGCGCCGAGGGCGTTATCGACCTTGGGCAGCAGGTCGGCGGCGGATTTTTCCAGCAGTGGACGCATCAGCTCGACCACCTTGTGAGCGGCGGCCAGGTTGGCGGCGAAGCCATTCAGGTCCAGATGGCTGTAGCGTTCCTCCTCACCACTGAGCGCACGTACATCCGCCAGGCTGTTGAGGTTGCGCACCACGATGCCGACCAATTGCTCGGGCGGCAGCGACTGGGCCAGCAATTGCTGCTTGAGGGTTGTGACGTCACTGAGCAGGCGCTGCGCGACCGGCGCCAGGCCGTCGAGGCTGCGTTGCTGGAACAGGCTGTACTCAATGCGGTGGAAGCCGCTGAAGGCCGGGTCTTGTTCGCGTTTTTCGAAATAATCGGCCCGCGCATTGATTGCGTTGTCGAGTTCAGCCAGGCGTTGTGCGGCCGGGGCCAAACCCTGATAGGCCACGCGAGCGGTGGCATACAACGCCTGTGCCTGCGTCAGGTCGCCGGCGTCGATGGCCTGTTGCAGTGCGGTCACGGCCTTGATCAGCGCGCTGCCCTGGCTACTCAAGTACACCCGGAACTCCGACAACGGGCCGATAAAGGCCACCATCGACGGCTTGGCTTTGGCCTGGGCTTCGGATTCGGCGGTTGGCGTTACATGCAGAGTGCCGCGTGGATTGCTCAGCAGGCCGCAGGTAATCGCGTAGTCACCGGGTTGCAGGTTGGCATTGATCACCTGGCTCAAGCCGGGGGCGATGTTCTCGCGCTCCTCGACCACCAGCACGCCGTCGAGGATTTCCCATTCTACTGCCCGGTCGGAACGGTTGATGATCCGAAAACTCGCCGGCCCGGCGGGCACGGTCAGCGCATTGGGTTCGCAGGCGTGGGCATGGATGGTCACCGCAATTTCATTGCTGTGGGTCTGGCGCTTGGCGGCGGCCAGTTGCGAAGCGTAGTAGAACAGGCCGCCGGCGGCGATCATCACGACCACCGAGCCGGCCACCGCCCAGCGCAGGGCTCGGGGTGGCGAGGCGGGTTGAGGCGTTGGGTTGGTCAAGAGACGGTCCTTACTGGCTGGAAACGGAAGAGGGCGCGGCGACCGGTTTGGCCGCGGCGGCGGGCAGGAAGAACATCACCAACGCCACCACCAGGTAAATCAGATAGGCACCCAGGGTGCTCACGGTGGGTGCTTCCTGATAACCGAACATGCCGGCGAGCACCGAGCCCAGCGGGCTGTCCATCGGCAAGACAGTGCTGAAATCGAACAGCACGGTTTGCAGGTGATTCCACACCCCGGCTTCATGCAGGGCCTGCACCGAGTTGGCGAGGATGCCAGCGGCGACCACCAGGATAAACAGCCCGGTCCAGCGGAAAAACGCTGCCAGGTTCAGGCGCATGCTGCCGGTGTAAATCAGGAAACCCACAATGATCGCCAGCACCAGCCCGAGCAGTGCACCGATCGGCGCGCCAGGGCCTTCGCTCTGCTGGAACACCGCCAGCAGGAAAAACACCGTCTCCAAACCTTCACGGGCCACGGCGAAAAACACCATGAGGATCAGCGCGGTGACCTGGTGTTTCGAGCCGGTGAGCGCCTGATCGAGGGAGGCATGCAACGAATGCTTGATGGAGCGGGCCACCTTGCGCATCCAGAACACCATGGAGCTGAGAATGCCCACGGCGACCAGGCCGACGATGCCTTCAAACAGCTCCTGTTGTTTCTGCGGAAACTCGGCGCTCATCAATTCCAGACCACCGCCCACCAGCAGTGCCAGGGCCGCAGCGAGGAAAACCCCGATCCACACCGCCGGCATCCATTGACCCCGACCGGTCTGCTGCAGGTAACTGGCGATGATGCCAACGATCAACGCTGCTTCGATGCCTTCGCGCAGCATGATGAGAAAAGGGACAAGCATCGGGCACCACAAGGTAACTAGATAGGAAGCTAAGTTGTAACATAATGATACTCATTGCTAAACAGCAAATATTGACATTAGCTGAACGCTCGCTGAATGGTGGTGACGAATCCTCGCGACCCTTATGATGCAGGCCACCTCAACAGCTGTCGGATCGCCTGAAGCCCCATGTCCGAAAAAGACACCATCTCCCTGCACCTTGTGCGCGAAGCGCTGCTGCAAAGCTGCCCCCCCGGAGCGGCCAGTGCACAGGTGCTGACCAAGGTTGGCATCGACCCAGCGCTGCTGGCGCAGCCCGATGCACGGGTGTCGGCCACCACCTATGCACGGCTGTGGCGGCTGCTGGCCAGGCGCTCGGACGACGAGTTCTTCGGTATGGACCCGCGCAAGCTCAAGTCAGGCAGCCTGGCGTTTTTGTGCCGCGCCTGCATGGCGCAACCCACATTGGCTGCCGGCCTGGAAACCGGCCTGGGGTTTCTCTCGTTGATGCTGGAGCATCTACCCGCGCAGCTGGTGCGCCAACAAAGCCTGGCGGAAATTGTCCTGCTGGAGCCCGAGGCTGAGCCGCGTCGGGCGTTCACCTATTTCACCTACTGGATGATCGTGCACGGCGTCGCCTGTTGGCTGGCCGGGCGCCGCATTCCGATCTTGGCCATCGAACTGCGTTGTCCGCCGCCGGATTTCTGCGACGACTACCGGGTGATGTTCTCCGACAACCTGCGCTTCGATCGGCCACGCACGCGCATGATCTTCTCCGCCGACTGCCTGGACCTGCCGATCAAGCGCAGCCCCCAGGAGCTTCAGCGCTTCCTCGCCCACGCTCCCGCGAACATCCTGGTCAAATACCGCGACCCCGAGAGCCTGGCCACCCGTATCAAACACGACCTGCGCCAACTGCCCCCAGACACCTGGCCGGAAACCGAAGCCCTGGCCGCCAGTCTGTGCATCTCCGCATCCACCTTGCGTCGTCGCCTGGCCGAGGAGGGGCAGACATACCAGGGCCTCAAAGACAGCGTGCGCAAGGAATTGGCAATTGTCTGGCTGGCCGAACCGCAGATCAGCTTTGCCGAAATCGCCGTGCGGCTGGGCTTTGCGGATGTGAGTTCTTTTTATAAGGCGTTTCGTAAGTGGTCTGGGTCGAATCCGGGGCATTATCGGAGTTTGATTCTTAACGATATTGGCTGAACTTCAGGCGTACAAGGAGATAGGTAATGCGCACGTCATGGTTATGGTTGATTTGCTGCGCGCTTTTCCCGTTGAACAGTTGGGCGCAGTTGGGGATCGGTGATTTCACGCTGGGCATGCCGCGCCAGCAGGTCATGGACATCCTGCATCGCCACTTCCCCTCGGTGGAGTTGGAACACAACCTCTCCTATCCGGTGCCTATGCCTTACTACCGCGCGCGCGAACCGTCCCGTCCGTATCTTTTAAAGGATGTACCGATCCATACCGTAGCGGCCTATTTCGACGAGGCTGACCGGCTCAAGCAACTGAGCATCAATTTCGATATCACCGACCCCGAACGAATCAAGGCGCTGATACCGCTTATGCACGAGGCACGGCTGGCGCCCGACACCCAAGGACGTCATGAACTCTTCAACAGTGATGGCGAGTTGACCTATTACGTGTCGCAACCCTATGGGTGGACAGTCGTGGAGATCGCCGACAGGGCCGCGTCGAAGGTTAATATTCCGATGCGTGCCCACGTAGATCAACAGATCAGGGCATTCAAGTAGCAAAGATGGGGCTGGGGGTAGAGAAACGTTTAAAACTACATGTCCCCGCTGGTCTACATCACTGTTAAATATTGTTTGGTAAGTTTCTGAAATATAAAGCTCAGGCTTCTAGCTTTATTGACGGCTTTTTTGTGCGCCTAACAGTAGCGTCGTGATAACACCCAATAAGCCAATAAGGCAGAAGACTGCAACAAGAACCAAAGTCGACGAAAAGCCGTATCTATCAACTAATCCTCCGAAGACAGTGTAGGAGGCGCCGATAATAACCGAGTTGACTAGATTTGCAGCGGACAGGCATGAGGCTCGGATGCGGGAATCGACATTGTCGTGAATATATGTTTCATATGACGTCTCATAGATGGCGGGGAGCGACATTATCAGGAGGAAACTTGCTGCTGAGGCATTCACGCCAATGTCCATTGATAAGATTAAAAGAAATAGGGTGATAATAAATGTTGTGGTGAATGCAACAATGCCGAGAGAAAATCTTGAGCAAACATAACCCGCAACTATAAACACTACAGCCGATATGGCTTCTACTGCAGCATATATTCCAGCAATCAAAGTGACATCTAAGCCTTGCAGCGAGAAAAAAGGTTGGCCGTAGATAAATAAAGGGTACGGTTGAAAGCTCAAATAAAGCGAACCCAATGAACAAGGGTATAAGAAAAGCGCCGTTTTTTGAGCGGAAAAAGCATACCAGTGAATTGAAAACGCCTTCTGCTTCCCTATTGGGCACCCTACTTTTTGCACTGGGATTGAGGGAGGTGGAAAGAGGATTTTTTTCGGTCATGAATGAAACCATGATGGCTCCGATAAGTTTGGATATCGCAAAAAATATATAAACGCTGTTCCACGACATAGCCTCTTGCAAGGCGCCGCCAAGAAGCATGGATAAGCCTAATGAAACTGCACCGATAGCACGGGCGCGGGATATTATCCTCGGGTATTCCTCTGTTCTATTTTCGGCCAGTAGATTGTCATATAACAACGCTCTGTCCGCACCGGAGCCCATAGCAATACTGGCGCCGAAGAGGCAAAAGATAAACGCGAAAGGAATAAAATCGGAGAACAATAAAAACCCAATGCCGCTTATAAATAATCCCAAAAAACCAAGTATTAGAGAGTGTTTACGTCCGTAGCGATCTGCAAGTAGACCGGATGGTATTTCCAAGGCTACACAAGAAAAGAATAAAAAAGACTGAAGAATGCCTATTTGTCCTTGGGTTATACCGAGTTGCAAAAGATAGAGTACAAATAAGCCTCTCTGGACATCCAGATTCATAAATATTGACAGCGTGTAATATGGGTTGTTGTTTTTCAAGGCGTTCCATGCTCTTTTTTATTTTAATGCTGATGTTTCGTAATTTTAAAAAAACAGGCGGCTTTGGCTGTCCGGATAGAATGATGAGCGTTCACGAGGTCTTCCTGCGGCAGGAGTTTACCGATGCGATCTCTTTCCAGCAGCAGTTTAGTAAGTGGTCAGCATCAAAATCTTGAGGAAAGCGAGTCACGATTTTGTATGAAATAGTGCATGGAATGTAGTAATGGCCAGGCACTAGGAATTAACTCACAACATCTTTCTCCTGAGTATTACAGAACCTTCCTTAATGTTTTTAGGACGCGGCTGGCATACGCGCAGTAAAAAATCGTGCATGGTTTTAACCGTGATCCTACTTGGGCGTCGGGTTAAGCAAGCCAGACGCTGGATCTGTAAAGGATCGCTCACTTAACTGCGAAGGTTTGCTGCGGAGGATTGAAAGCGTGGCGTGATTGCCTTCATACGTTAAGTCTCCAATCAATACTCTGACGGTGAACTTATGAAAAATTTCATTGCGTTGCCTTTTGCGGCGTTGATGCTGGTGTCGGTTCAGGCGTCTGCACTGTGCCTGAATGTTTCTGAGAGTTTTGGCGGGATTGTGGAACCAAAGGAGGAAATTACCGTTAAAGGTCCGTTCACAATAACGGGCAGTAACGGGTGCTCCAGTGCAAATATTGAAGCAATGATTTCAGTTGGCGGTGTGGGGAGAGTTCCGCAAATTTCTATTGAGCAAGAAGTGGGTTCTTCCTGGAGAACGGTAGCGGCCAACCCACTGTCGCCTCGTGCGTCTTGGCTCGGCCCTTTAGGTACCTATCGAGTGAGGGTATATAATCCTGACGAGCAATCCAAGGCCTACTCGGGGACTGTCAGATATGGACGCTGATTAGATTTGGACGCAGTGTGCCAGGGAACTCTGGCACACCGCTACCTTGCTGATGGTCAGACTCGTTCCTCCACCGATAAATCACTTTTTGATGAGTTTGCAAAATACGCGAGCGCATTAATTGCTCGATTGGCGTCTACCATGCCTCGTATGTACTCGGGAATACCTTGTGAACGTGCAACATCAGGCCTGCTATCCACAAAAGCAAGATAGTCCTCCAGTTTTTCGTCGAACAGCGCAATTGCGTTGAACTTGACGTGCGTGTTCGTTTGCCGGCCGTTAGCATCAGACGCACCATCTCCCGATATAAACATCCGAAAAGCCTGATCATCTATTATTTTACTGTTGAATAATCGACTACCCACCTGCTTAAGCTCATCGGTACTGATAGACGTCATATCATATTTCTTCAAGAAGTCCTTTAAGTCCGCTAACTCGTCTTGACGCCACATTCTCAGTTCATCAACGGCTTTCGATTCATCAGTGATAGTGAACGCGTTCGTCACCTTGTCCGGGTTCTTGATTACGATCGCATTCGTCTGCATGGAACGTACATTAGGTATAGTCACTCTCATGTCCATATCCGTCTCCTTATTGGATAAAGGTTACGTCCCGTTATCGACTTCGCATAAACGATATTTAGGCTGTTGGAAAATTTGGGAAGTGTCTGACAGATGCGATTACCAATAGGAAAGTGTTATTCATTACTATCAGCGCAAAAAAAGCCCCATGACCGAATGGACCATGGGGCTAAAAATTGGCTGGATGCGACCAACCAAAGGAGCTCTTTAAATTACTTGGCCGTCGCTACGACTGTCTCCGGCTGCCAGCCGCCACCGAGGGCTTTGTAGATCGCGACAATCCCGCGGTACAAATCCACTTCGGCCTGGGCCTGGGCGTCTTCGGCGGCCAAACGCTCACGCTGGGCATCGAGCAGGACGAGGAAGTCCACGGTGCCTTCGCGGTAGCGGATGGCGGCGAGGTCGGCGGCGGCGCGGCTGGATTCGCTTTGGCGGATCAGCGAGACCAGGCGTTGCTGGCGTTTGCCGTAGTCGCTGAAGGCGTTTTCGGATTCTTCCAGGGCCAGCAACACTTGCTGTTCGTAGGTGGCCAGGGCGCCGTCGGCTTCGGCGTCGGCGCCGCGCAGGCGGGCGCGTACGCTGCCCAGGTCGAATGCGGCCCAGGTGATGCTCGGGCCAAGGGCCCAGGCGTTGGCGGCGGACGATCCTATCTGCGAGCCACGCCCGGCGGTAAAGCCGAGGAAGCCACTGAGGCTCACTCTTGGGAACAGGTCAGCCTTGGCCACACCTATGCGCGCGGTGGCGGCGGCCAATTTGCGCTCGGCGCTGAGGATGTCCGGGCGCCGTTGCAGCAGTTGGCCTGGGTCGCCGATCGGCAAGGCTTTGGCAATCGCCGGCAGGTCTTTCGGGCTCAGGTCCACGGTCAGCTTGTCCGGACGCTGGCCGAGGAGGGTGGCGATGCGGTTACGCTCGCGCACTTGTTCGGCCTGCAGTTGCGGCACGCTGGCTTCCACCGAAGCCAGGCGCGCGTCGGCCCGTTCTACATCAAGCTGATCCCCCACCCCGGCATCCCGCAGGCTGACGGTGATGGTGCGCGACTCCTGCTGATTCTTCAGGTTGTCCAGGGCGATGCGTTCACGCAGTTGCGCGCCGCGCAGTTGGCCGTAGGCGTCCACCAGTTCGGCAATCAAGGTGACTTGCAACTGGTACAGGTCCGCTTCGGCCGCCTGCTGATCGGCGTCGCTGGCTTCCAGGTTGCGCTGGATGCGGCCGAACAGGTCCAGCTCCCAGGCCATGTCCAGGCCCAAGTCGTAGCGCTCGCTGTTGACCCGTTTGGTGGTCTGGCCGGGGATCTGCCCCTTGCCCAGGTCGCTGCTGGCGCGGCTGGTGATGGTCGGCATTGCGTCATTGCTGGCGTCGTCGCGGATCGCCCGGGCTGCCCGCAGACGGGCGAAGGCCACGCGCAGGTCGCGGTTGCCTTGCAACGATTGAGTCACCAACTGGTTGAGGGTCGGGTCGTCGAACTGCTGCCACCAGATGCCTTCGAACTTGGCGTGGTCATATTGCTTGGCGTCCGCGGCGGCGGCGATGTTCGCCGCCTCCGGGGTCTGGGTCTTGTAGTCCGGGCCCACGGCACAGGCGGCGAGCGCCAGTACCAGCAAGCTCGGCAGGAATACTTTTACACTCATTGCTGTGTCTCCAGCTTCAAAGCCTTGGCTGCTTTGCGCGCTTCGCTGCGCTCCACATAGCGACGGATCAGGACGTAGAACACCGGGGTCAGCAACAGTCCGAAGAAGGTCACACCGATCATCCCCGAGAACACCGCCACACCCATGGCATGGCGCATCTCGGCACCGGCACCGCTGGACAACACCAGAGGCACCACACCCATGATGAAGGCGAACGAGGTCATCAGGATCGGCCGCAGACGCAGACGGCAAGCTTCCAGCACCGCCGCCAGCGGATCGAGGCCTTCCTGCTGTTTGTCCTTGGCGAATTCGACGATCAGGATCGCGTTCTTGCACGCCAGGCCCACCAGTACGATCAGCCCGATCTGGGTGAAGATGTTGTTGTCGCTACCCGAGATGATCACCCCGGTGATGGCCGACAGCAGCGTCATCGGTACGATCAGGATCACCGCCAGTGGCAGGCTCCAGCTTTCGTATTGGGCGGCCAGTACCAGGAACGCCAGCAGTACGCAGAGCGGGAACACGAACAGCGCGGTATTGCCCGAGAGGATCTGCTGGTAGGTCAGGTCGGTCCACTCGTAGGTCATGCCGTTGGGCAGTTCCTCCTTCAGCAGTTTTTCAATCGCGGCCTGGGCCTGGCCGGAGCTGTAGCCCGGTGCGGCGTTGCCGTTGATTTCTGCGGTGATAAAGCCGTTGTAGTGCATCACGCGGTCTGGGCCCGAGGTGTCGCTGACTTTGATAAAGGTCGCGAGCGGGATCATCTCGCCTTTGTTGTTACGCACTTTCAGCTGGCCGATCTGGTCGGCGTCCTGGCGGAACTGCTGCTCGGCCTGCACGTTGACCTGGTAGGTGCGCCCGAAGCGGTTGAAGTCGTTGGCGTACAACGAACCCAGGTAGACCTGCAGGGTGTCGAAGATGTCGCTGATCGCCACGCCGTGGGTCTTGGCCTTTTCGCGGTCGATGGCGGCATCAACCTGGGGCACGTTGACCGTGTAGCTGGTGAACAGGCCGAACAGCTCCGGCACGCTGCGGCTCTTGGCGATCACGTTCTGCACTTCTTTGTACAGCTCGTCATAACCCAGGTTGCCACGGTCTTCGATCTGCAGGCGGAACCCACCGATGGTGCCCAGGCCCTGGACCGGCGGCGGCGGGAAGATCGCCATATAGGCTTCTTCAATGCCGCTGTATTGGCCATTCAACGCCCCGGCGATGGCACCGGCGGACATGCTCGGGTCTTTGCGCTCATCGAAAGGTTTCAAGGTCACAAACACGATGCCGCTGTTCGGGCTGTTGGTGAAGCCATTGATGGACAGGCCCGGGAAGGCAATCGCGGCTTCCACGCCAGGCTGTTTCAGGGCGATCTCCGACATGCGCTTCATCACGTTTTCGGTGCGGTCCAGGCTCGCGGCGTCAGGCAATTGCGCGAAGGCCACCAGGTATTGCTTATCCTGGGCCGGGACGAAACCGGTCGGGGTGTGGGCGAAGCCGAAGAAGGTCAGCACCATCAAGCCGGCGTACACGAACAGGGCAATGCCACTGCCGCGGATCACTCGGCGCACAGTGCCGACGTAACCATGGCTGGCCTTTTCGAAAAAGCGGTTGAACGGGCGGAACAACCAGCCACCAAACAGCTTGTCGAGGAACTTGGAAAAGCGGTCCTTCGGCGCATCATGGCCGCGCAGCAACACGGCCGCCAGGGCAGGGGACAGGGTCAGCGAGTTGAACGCCGAGATCACCGTCGAGATCGCAATGGTCAAAGCGAACTGCTTATAGAACTGCCCGGTCAAGCCGCTGATAAAGGCAGCCGGAATGAACACCGCACACAGCACCAGCGCCGTGGCGATGATCGGCCCGGTCACTTCACTCATGGCTTTTTCGGTTGCCGGGAACGGCTCCAAGCCCAGCTCGATATTACGTTCGACGTTCTCCACCACCACAATGGCGTCGTCCACCACGATGCCGATGGCCAGTACCAATCCGAACAGCGACAGCGCATTGAGGGAGAACCCAAACAGGTGCATCACCGCAAACGTACCGATCAACGATACGGGCACCGCCACCAACGGAATGATCGAGGCGCGCCAGGTCTGCAGGAACAGAATCACCACCAGCACCACGAGGATCAGGGCTTCGAACAGGGTGTGCACCACTGCCTCGATGGAGCCGCGAACGAAGATCGTCGGGTCATAGGCGATGCGGTAATCCATGCCCGCCGGGAAGCTCTTTTTCAGCTCGGCCATCTTGCTGCGCACATCGTTGGAGATGTCGATGGCATTGGAGCCGGGACGCTGGAAGATTGGGATCGCCACCGCCGGTTGGTTATCGATCAGCGAGCGCAGCGCGTATTGGCTGGACCCCAGTTCGACCCGGGCAATGTCTTTGAGGCGCGTGATTTCACCGTTGGCACCGGCGCGAATCACGATGTTCTCGAACTCTTCTTCGGTAACCAGGCGGCCCTGGGTATTGACCGACAACTGGAAGCTGGTATCGGACGGCGCGGGCTGGGCACCCAGGGCACCGGCGGCCACCTGACGGTTCTGCTCGCGAATCGCGGTGACCACATCGGTGGCGGTCAGGTTGCGCGAGGCGGTCTTGTTCGGATCCAGCCAGACGCGCAGGGAGTAGTCGCCCATGCCGAACAACTGCACATCGCCGACGCCACCCAGGCGCGCCAGCTCATCCTTGATATTGAGGATCGCGTAGTTGGACAGGTACAGCATGTCGTAGCGCTGATCCGGGGAGGTCAAGTGCACCACCATGGTCAGGTCGGGGGAGGCCTTGTCCACGGTGATACCGATGCGCGTCACTTCTTCCGGCAGCTTGGGCTGGGTCCGGGTCACACGGTTCTGCACCTGCACCTGCGCGTTGTCCAGGTCGGTGCCCAGGGCGAAGGTGATGGTCAGGGTCAGCTTGCCGTCGGCGGTGGACTGCGAAGACATGTACAACATGTTCTCGACGCCGGTGATCGCCTGCTCCAGCGGCGCGGCCACGGTTTCGCCGATGACCTTGGGGTTGGCGCCGGGGAAGTTGGCGCGTACCACCACGGTAGGCGGCACTACTTCCGGGTATTCGCTGATCGGCAATTGGAACAGCGAGATCGCACCGGCGATCAGGATCAGCAGCGACAGCACCGCTGCGAAGATCGGCCGCGAAATGAAGAACTTGGAAAAATTCATCTTGAGTCGTATCCCTTAACCGCGTGGAGTCGCAACACTGGCGAGCTTGGGCGCGGCTTTTTCCGGCGCCACTTGCTCAAGGTTGCTGGCTTCAAGCGCTTGTCGTTGTTGGGCCAAGGCGGCGAGGGTTTCCTTGCTGGCCATCGGAATGGTTTCCGGGGTGACCGGTGCACCGGGGCGCGCGCGCTGCAGGCCCTTGACGATAATGGTGTCGTCCTTGTTCAGGCCGTTGCGCACGATGCGTAACCCTTCGATCTTTGGCCCCAGTTCCACTGCGCGGTAGGCCGGCTTGTCGCCTTCCATCACCAGCACGAACTTCTTGCCCAGGTCGGTGCCGACCGCTTCGTCGTTGATCAGCACGGCGGAGTAGGTGCCGCTGCCTACCAGCTTCAAGCGCGCATACAGGCCAGGGGTGTATTCGCCTTTGCTGTTATCGAACACCGCGCGCCCACGAATGGTGCCGGTGGCCGGGTTGACCTGGTTGTCGATGAAGTTCATCTGGCCCAGGTGCGGGTTGCCGGCTTCATTGGACAGGCCCAGGTACACCGGGGTGGTTGCGCCGCGACGGCCCTGGCGCGCCAGTTCGGTGTATTTGAGGTACACGCGTTCGTCGGCGTCGAAGTAGGCATAGACCTTATCGGTGGAGACCACGCTGGTCAGCGCGGTGACGTCGGCGGTGACCAGGTTGCCGGCGGTGATTTCGGCACGGCTGACGCGGCCGCTGATCGGCGAGGTCACGCGGGTAAAACTCAGGTTCAGCTTGGCCAGGTCCAACTGCGCCTGGATCCCGGCGACGGCGGCGCGGGCTTCCTGGGCGGCGGTGGTGCGCGAGTCGGCGAGTTCGGCGGAGATCGCATTGCTCTGGCGCAGGCGCTCGCCCCGCTGGGCTTCGTTTTCGCTGCGGGTGGCGGCGGCCTTGGTTTGTTGCAGTTGCGCTTCAAGGCGGCGCACTTCGGCTTGGAATGGGCGTGGGTCGATCTGGAACAGCAGGTCGCCTTTCTTGACCAAAGCGCCTTCGGTGAAAGCGACTTGGTCAATCTGGCCAGACACCCGTGGACGAATCTGTACGGTTTCCGGCGCTTCGAGACGGCCGGTGAATTCGTCCCACTCGTTGACCGGTTGCTCCAGCACCTTGGCGACGCTGACTTTCGGCGCCGGCATGGCGGCCGCTTGTTCCGGGGTTTTGCCGCACGCGCTCATCACCACCATGGCCAAAATCGCCAGGGGCACGCGCAAAGGTTTGAGTGACTGTTCCATAGGGTGCATCCGCCAATGTATTTGAGATGGGCGGATCATGCGCGGGGACGCGGTATGTCACGAATCGAATGAAGCAAAGGTAACTATCATTCGGAATGATATAAGCGCCGATTAAGCCCTCTAGCATGGGGCTTTCGTTAGGGAACTATCAATGCCCTTGATGGCAAGAGTGTTTTGCGTGGCGTGCAAGGAAGCGATTTCTCAACTCGCACTGTCGGCGGTTAGCCGCGCTGCGATACGTTCCATCAACAGGCTGACCCGGCGCGGCTGGGCCCGACTGGCCGGGTAGACGATGTTCAAAGCGGTACGCCCGAGGTCGTAATCCTTGAACAGCTCCACCAGCCGTCCGGCGCGCAGGTCGTCGCGCACGTCCCACACCGATTTCAAGCACAAGCCATGGCCGTCCAGGCACCACTGGCGCACCAGCGCACCGTCGTTCGCCACACGCCGGCCGCGCACCAGAATGCGCTGGGTATGCCCGTGCTGGCTGAAGGTCCACTCCCGCGCCAGATTGATGCCGAAGCGCATTACCAGGCATTCATGTTCGGCCAGGTCCGCAGGCTGCAACGGCGTGCCGTGGCGTTCCAGGTAAGCGGGGGCGGCGCACACCACGCGGCGGTTCTCGCCCAAGGGTTTGGCGTGCAAGCTGCTGTCGACCAGGGCGCCGTAGCGCACGGCGAAATCGATACCCTGGCCGACCGGGTCGACATAACCGTCGCTGAGGTGCAGGTCGATGCTGACCTGCGGATGCTCCTCCATGAATTGCTCCAGGATCGGTTCGAGGTACTGACGCCCCAGATCCTGCGGCGCACTCAAGCGAATCAACCCGGAAACCGTCTGGGTACCCAGGCGAATGCTGCTGTGCAACGCCTCGGCCTGATCCAGCAGGCGCCGCGCGCCTTCAGCCAACACGCGCCCTTCGTCGGTCAGGTGAATAGCGCGGGTGGTGCGGTTGAGCAGGCTGGCGCCGTAGAAGCTCTCCAATTGCGCCAGCCGTTCGGACACCGAGGCCGGTGACAACCCCAACTCGCGCCCGGCGGCGGACAGCCCACCTTTCTCGATGATCAACAAAAACAGCTCAAGATTTTTCAGCGGCATTGTTCGGAGTTTCCGAAAGGGGTTTTTGAAAATGGCTCAATTATCAAAATAATCCAAAAGTCTTAGGGTTGCATCCGTGCTTATCCAACGGAGTCATGCGATGTCATTGATCAACACGCAACGGCGTACCTTTCTCGCCCAGGCCGGCGCAGGCGCAGCGGTGCTGGCGGCGGGTTCGATACTCAACCCGGCCGGCGCCGCCACCGCGCCAACGGGCCAGGCAACTCGCGCCACGACGGCGTCCAGTCAGCGCAACGGACGGTTCTGGCCCGGCGACACGCGGCTGGTGGTGTCGATTTCCATGCAGTTCGAAGCGGGTGGGCAGCCGCTCAAGGGCACCGACAGCCCGTTCCCCAAGGTGGATTTCCCCGACAGCGTGCCGGCGGATGTGGCCACCAACACCTGGTTTGCTTACGGCTACCGCGAGGGCATCCCGCGCATGCTTGACCTGTGGGACCGGCACGGCGTGAAGGTCACCAGCCACATGATCGGCGACGCGGTGCAGCGTCACCCTGAGTTGGCCCGCGAGATCGTCGCCCGTGGCCACGAAGCGGCGGGCCACGGCCCGCGCTGGAGTTCCCAGTTCGCCATGAGCCGCGATCAGGAGCGCACCTTTTTGCGCCAGGCCGCAAGCATGCTACAGGCGGTCACCGGCCAGGCCGTCACGGGCTACAACTGCAACTGGCTGCGGCGCGGCCCCAACACCTTGTCGCTGCTGCAAGAGCTGGGCTACGTCTACCACATCGATGACGTGAGCCGCGATGAGCCCTTTATCGAGCAGGTCAACGGCAAGGATTTCGTGGTGGTGCCCTACACCCTGCGCAATAACGACATTGTGCTGATTGAAGGCCGCAACTATTCGCCGTCCCAGTTCCTGGAGCAGGTCAAGCTGGACTTCGATCAACTCTACGAAGAGGCCGGCACCCGGCGCCGCATGATGTCCATCAGCGCCCACGACCGCATCAGCGGCACGCCGCAAATGGTCAAGGTGTGGGATGAATTCCTGCGCTACGCCAACCGCCATCCCGGCGTTGCTTTTATGCGCAAGGACGCGATTGCTCAATACACCCTCAATAGCCCGCAGAGCCTTCGGGAAACCGAGACGATCTAAGGCGCCAACCCCTTCATTCAAGGACATAACCGATGAAACCTTTTGCCCGTTCGCGTTGCGCCATCGCCGTTACCGCGTTGCTACTCTCGGGAGCGGCTGCGGCTGCCACGACCGAGTTGGTCGAACCCTCTGTGTTGGTGGTGGATAAGAGCCTTACGCCGAAGCAACAGGCGATGATGGAAACCGTGGCGCGCCGTTACGACACCTTCTGGCACACCGGTGAGGAACGCCTGGCACGCGAGGCGTTGGCGGATAACTTTGTCGACAAAACACCCCCCGAGGGGCGCAAACAGGGCCCGGAAGGTCCGCTGCTGGCGTCGCGGGCCTTCCGCGCGGCGGTGCCGGACCTGAGTTGCGCAATCGAACAACTGATCATCGCCGGCGACCGCGCGGTGGTACATCTGCATTTTCGCGGGCACTTCACCGGCACTTTTGGTCAGCGCCAGGGCAGTGGCCAGGCGGTGGATTTTATTGCCACCGATATCTATCAGATCGACAACGGCAAAATCGCCGCCAACTGGCATATCGAAGATAACCTGACCTTGATGAAGCAGTTGGGCGCGCTCTAGCGCTGGGCGGGATCGACGCGGATATACGTGCGGAATACGTGATCCCATAACGGCGAAGAGACCCCGAAGTTCTTCTCGATGCCCTGGCGGTGGTGCAGGTCGTGATTGGCCACCAGCCCGCGCATCCATCCATAAGCCCAATGCTGCGGGCGGTGCATCACGTAATGCACCGAGATATAGAAGAAGTAGCCGGTCACCGCGCCGATAAACACCGAGACCAGGCCGGTGTACCAGGCCAACAGCAAGAGTGCGGCAAAGGTCGAGCTGGTTTTCCAGCTCGACACGCCGATATAGGCCAGCACATCCACATGGTGGGTCCAGTGTTCGCGCCGGTACAGCGAGTGAAACAGGAAACGGTGCGCTGAATACTCCACCAGTGTCCAGGCCAGCAGGCCCACGAGGGCGAGCCCTGGCTCGAAGGGCGCCAGGCATAGCGCAAAGATCACGAAAGCGGGAACGGTGAAAAAATCGAGGTAGTACGCGAGCGAAGACATCAACCATTTATTCGAAACGGCCATGTGCGGAATATCCCTGTAGTGCGCGATGGAAAGGCAAGCGATGGGGGCGTGGGGCTACCACGCGCGCCATCATGCAGGTGCGCTGGCGCTAAGTCACCATGGCTCCCGCGTATATCGGCGGCATTTGTGGGGTGTGACACATCCACACAATGGCGCCGCCGCCGCTGCTCAAAAATCCAGCGTCACGCCGCTGTACACCGCACGTCCGTCACCGGGGGAGTGCAAAGCGGCGCGGGCACCGTCCGGGTCGTACCAGGCGTACTCGTAGTAGCGATTGGTAAGGTTTTTGAGCTGCAGGTCGACACTCACGGACTCGCTCACTCGGTAGGTGGCACCCAGGTTCATCAATACATAGCCGCCGTAGGTGCCCTGGGTGTTTTCCCGTTCCAGATAGTAGTGGGTCTGACCGTTCATCCACGCGCTCAACTGCAAGGCCGGGGTGGCCTGGTAGCTGACGCCGGCGTTGTACAGGTGATGGGGGACGTGGTCGATTTCCCGGCCCTTGCTATTGGGCAAGGTGGCACTGGGTTTGAGAATTTTGGAGTACTGCCAGGCGTAGGTCAGCCACATTTCGGTGCGGTCGTTCGGGTGCAGATTCAGCTGCGCGTCATAGCCCCAGCGTCGGGTTTCGCCGACATTGTCCGACTCACCGCTGGGGTCGTTCAAACGGCGGCTGACTTCGCCGCTGGCTTCCTGTTGCCAATAGGCAATACGCCCGTCCATCCAGGCGGTGGGGGTGAACTTGATGCCGGTTTCCCAACCGTCGTTGATGGACGGCGCCAGGTCGCTGTCCCGTGGCGGGATCTTATACGCCGCCGCCCCGGTGCCCACCTGGAAGGTGCGACCCCAGTTGGCGTACAGGCTGGCGACTGACCAGGGCGAGTAGACCACGCTGAGCTTGGGCTGCTTGATCAACCCATAGTCATTGATGGCGTAGTCCAGGCCGGTCATTTCGTTAGTGAAGCTGCCGCGGATTTTGTCGACGCGATACGCCGGGATGATTTTCAGCGATTCGAACGGCTTGATCTCGGCCTGCAGGTAAGCGCCATAGGTGTCGAAGTCGAACTGCTGGTCGCGGGTCTGGGCCAGGCGCGCGCGGTCCCGGGTGCGATAACGCTCGCTGGTGTTGCGTTGCTGTTGGAAGTCGCTGCCGCCTTCAAGGGCGAAGTCATACAGCCAGCTGACGTCAGGCCGCCAGGTCAGCGAGGTGAGGGCGCCGTAATGGGTTTCGTAGGCGTCGCGTTCCTGTTGGGGGCTGGTGCGCCAGTATTGGGTCCAGCGGCGGTCGTCGAAGGTGTTGAGGTAGGTTTTCGCCGACCAGGCCAAGGTGTCGCTTAGCTCCGTCTCCAGATGCACGCTCAGTTGATTCATGCGCCGCGTACCTTTGTCGCTGGCGTTGTAGGGGTTGGTCATGGACGGGTGATGGTGCGCGTCCTGTTCGCTCAAATAGCCGGGCTCCTGGGCCTCGGTTTCATAGTGACGGGCGATCAGGCCGAGGCGGTAGCGGTCGTCGTCCGGGGTGTAGAACCACTTGCCGGACAGCGAAAACTTGTCCGCCTTGGCGTGATCGCGAAAGCCGTCGGTTTTCTGGTAAGCGAAGAAATAGTTCTGGGTCCAGTTGCTGCCCTCGATGCCTTTGGCCAGTTGGGTTTCCTGGGTGTTGTAGCTGCCGTAGCGCAGACGCGCCTTGGTGTAGTCACCGCCGGTGCGGGTGAACATATTGACGTTGCCGGCAATGTTGTTCAGGCCATAGCGCGCATCGCTGGTGCCGCGCACCACTTCGATACTGTCCAGTTCCAGGGGGAAAATCATGTCCATAAACGGCATGTTGCCGTCGTTGCTGTTGCTGGGGATGCCGTCGATCAGCAGCTTGACCGCATTGACTTCGCCTTCGCCGTTGAAGCCGCGAAAGGAGATTTTCCCCGAGGTGGTGCCCTGGTTGAACGGCGTCAGCAGCACCCCCGGGGCGCGGTTGAACAGTTCCCAGCTGTAGTTGACCGGCATTTTTTCAAGTATGTCGCCACCCAGGATATCCACCGAACTGAGCACGCTGCTGGTGCTCAGGGGGCCGCTGGCAACGCTGTCGCCTTGCACGGTAACGGTGCCCAGGGTCAGGGCTGAGGTTTCGCTGGCATCGGCCAGCGGGTTGAAGGCGAACAGGCCGATGCAGAGCAATGGCCAGGACGGACGCGGTAAAGCCCTGCGTTTGGCGCGCAGCAGCATGAATGGAGCAGGCATAGGGCAAGCTTCCTGATAACCGGAAAATTCTCAAAGACGTGGAGCCGCGCGCGCAGGCGCGACTGAGTACAGGGAGTACGACGGCGATCAGGCGACAGGGGAGGCGCGCGGGCTCAGGCTCGGCCAGCGCACCCTGGGGTGCAGCGAAGGTAACAGCGGCGCGTCGAAGGCGATATCCGGCGCGAAGCGTGGCAGGTAGTGGCGGTAGTAGTCCGACGGCAACGCGGCCAGGCCCGCGTGCCCGCAGCAGCAGTCGGCGTGGTGCATGGGGCTGGTCGCGGGGCCAGACTTGAGCGGAGCGAGCAGTTTGTCGATGCCGGACGGCAAGGTGTTCGCGGTGCCGCCGGAGCAGAATCCGCCCCACAGCATCAGGCGCATGTCCGGCGGCTGCATGGCGCGACTCAGCGGCATGGCCAGCAGGTTCAGCAGCAAGGCCAGGCAGGCGATCCAGGGGCTGAGGCGTCGGAACGTGGCCATCACAGCAGTCGCACAAAGGGGGCGGATATTTAGCCGCAGTCTGGCGACGAAGTAAAAGCGCTTCGCCGTGCCATTTTGCCGCATGGGCTCGCGCGCCAGAAAACCGCAGCGTTACTGATAAAGGTCAAGGTGTCCCCACTGGGAACGCGCACCCTTGGGCTATCACTCACCCACTGGCCGCGTGCCGAGGTGCTTTATGTCTGCGTCCGCCCGTTTACTGTTGATCGCCCCCCAAACCATGACGCGCACACCTGCGTTCGAGCGTGCCGCGGCGCTGGCGAAGGCGATGCAATTACCGCTGCATATCGTCGCGTTCGATTACCTGCAGGCCTTGGCCTTTGCCGGGCTGTTCGCTCCCGAGCAGGTTCGCCAGGCGCGCGAAGGCTATCTGCACACCCATCGCCAATGGCTGGCAGCCCAGGCGCAGGCGCTGAGTGAACAGGGCCTGACGGTAACCAGCGAAGTGGTGTGGGTGCAGCATCCCTATGAAGAGATCCTGCATTTCGTCAAAGAGCTGTCGCTGGCGTTGATTATCAAAGACGCCGAGGACGATTCCGGGCTGAAGCGGGTGTTCTTCACCCCGCTGGATTGGCAATTGCTGCGCGATTGCCCGGTGCCGGTGCATTTGGTCACCGGGGATGCGCGACCACGACCTCGCCAAGTCTTGGCAATTGTCGACGTGCTGCGCAGTGAAGAGCAGGACATCGTGTTCAACGACCAGATTGTCGCCGCCGCGCGAAAACTGGCGGTCGAATGTGCGGCCACCCTTGAACTGGTGCATGTGTATGACTGGACAGCCGCCTATGCCATGGACATGGGCGTCGGCGTATTGCCCCTGGCCACCGGGATCTACGAGGCACTGGGTTCGGCGCAGGAGGAGGCGTTCGCGGCGTTGGCCGAACGCCACAGTGTGCCGCCGCAACATCGCCATTTCCTGGAAGGCACCCCCGTACCGCGCATCTGTGAATTCGCCGAGGCCCATCACACCGATGTGATTGTGATGGGCACCGTGCAGCATGGCGGCCTGGACAAACTGCTGGGCACCACCGCCGAATTGCTCTTGCAGCGGGCGCCGTGCAGCGTGTTGGCGATCAAACCGGGCAAAACGTTGTAGCGCAGCGCAGGTGGGTTCAGAACGTCGGTGGACGATGACAACCGGCAACGAGCTGCGTGAGCCCGCACAGATCGTGGACCTCGACATTGCGGCTGTTGATCGTGACGAGCCGCAAGTCGCGCAGGTGGGCGATGCTGCGGCACACGGTTTCCAGGCGCAGACCCAGGTAGGAGCCGATCTCCTCGCGGCGCATCTTCAACACGAAGCGTGTGCCGGAATAACCGCGCGCACTCAGGCGTTGCGACAAGTTCAGCAAAAAAGCGGCCAGACGTTCGTCGGCATTCATGTTGCCCAACAGCATGAGCATGCTGTGGTCGCGCACGATTTCCCGGCTCAACAACCGATTGAGGTTGTGCTGCAGGGAGGGCAGGGTTTGTGCGAGCTTTTCCAACTGCGCGAAGTGCATGGGGCAGACTTCGCTGTCTTCGAGGGCGACGGCACTGCATGCGTGTTCGTCGGCGCTGATGGCGTCCAGGCCCAGCATCTCTCCAGGGATCTGGAAACCGGTAACCTGCTCACGGCCGTCCACTGAAACAATACTGGTCTTGAATGAGCCGATGCGGATCGCGTAAAGCGAGCGCAAGGGGTCGCCGGCGCGGTACAAGGCCGTGCCTTTTTTGACTCTGAAGCGTTGCACGATGAGCTCGTCCAGGCGATCGACTTCCTGGCTGGAGAGGCTGATCGGCAGGCACAGCTCAACGACGCTGCATTGGGAGCAGGCTGACTTGAGGTGCTGAACGCTGATGGGCTGAGTATCCGGCAAGTGGCGTGCCTCCCCAATGATCACCGATCAAGTCTAGGTACTGCGTCATGCCTTGCCAGCCTATTGCTGTCATTCCTGAGATAAACCGACGAGCGGAAAAGAAGTCCGGCCGAATGGATTGAGGAGAAGCTATCGGCGAATTCGCTCGAGTGGCTGGGTTAACTCCTATGCACCCGTCCAGTCAGTTCGGTGGGTTTACTTGATAAAAATCAGCACCTGCGCGAACGAGCACTCGATACTGAGGTTGGCGCTTTGCCGGATACACCTGTTCAACGGCAGAGCGAGCCCACCACACGCACTGCTCAGGTCTTGGTTTGCCGGAGTATGGGATGCTCACGCTTAGTCGAGTTCTGTTGCTTGCATCGACCGACACGGCCCACACACCTGCCTTTTTACGCGCCCATTCGCTGGCCCATGCCACCCATGCCACGTTGCAGATCCTGAGGTTGGAGGGTGTTGACGCGTTCAAGCATGACGTGGGCAGCGCCGCAGATGCGGCGCGGGTCGTTGAATATGTGAACTGCTTCCAAGCCGATCTGGTACTTACCGACTGCCTGTATGTGCCCGCACTGGACCGTGCGTTTCATCGCCCGTTGGATAGCTGGCTGCTGCGCAGGGGTTCGGCGCCGTTGTATCTGGTCACCCAGGCCACGCCACCTAAACCTATGAAGGTGCTGGCGAGTGTCGACCTGTCCCATCTCGAAGACATGACCTGGGGCCTGAACGAACGCATCCTCGAATTGGCCCAGGCCGTGGCGGCGCCATGTGGTGCTGCGTTGCACCTGTGCAATGTCAGCGGTTGGACCGTTCTGGGCGACAGTCCCATGAGCGTACCGACCCGTAGCCTGGACACGCACTTCAAAAAAGCCGTGCGGGACGCCCAGCACGAAGCGCTGGAAGGGCTGACCGAGCGTTACGGCATCGAGCGTGAGCGTCAACATGACCTCAACGGTGTGCCGCACCAGGAGATCACTCGGTTCGCCCGTTGCAATGCTTTCGACACACTGGTACTGGGCGCGGCGGCGCTCGGCACCGACGGTGTGCTGGGCTCCACCGCCGAACGCGTGCTTAACCGTACGCCGTGCAACCTGCTGTTGGTCCAACCGCCGTCACGGTGCCGCTGATCGAGCCTGTAACCGTGCAAAAAAAAAGCCCCTTGGCGAGAGATCGGCAAGGGGCACCGTGGCTAAACCTCAGTTGTTTTTGATCGGCACCACTTTATCGGCCTTCATGGCTTCGGCTTTTTTCGGCAACGAAATGCTCAGCACGCCTTTGCTGAAGCGTGCGTCGATCTTGTCGGCGTCGATCCCTTTGGGCAGGTTGAACGCCCGTTCGAAGGCGCCGTAGTGACGTTCGCTGAGGTGGTAGCCTTGGGTTTTTTCTTCCTTGACCGCCTGCTTTTCACCCCGGATGATCAGGCTGCCGTTGGACAGTTTGATCTCGATGTCCTTCTGATCCATGCCGGGCAGTTCGGCGGTGATTTCGTAGCTTTTGTCTTTCTCGGTGATATCCACGGCAGGCGTGCCGTGACCGATCAGCTCGCGGCGCCAGAACGGTTCGACATCGAACAGCCCGCGCCCAAAGGGGGACGGCATGGGGCTACGGTTGAAGTCGTCGAACAAGTGGTCCACCTGCTGGCGCAGTTTCTCCAGCGGGCGCCAAAGGTCGGCGGACAACGGATGCTGGGTGCCTTTCTTTTCGGTAGTTACCGGCATTTTCTTCGCGGAATTGCTCATTGCGGTACTCCTCTTCGAATGAACGGTAAGCGGCGGGCAACCTGCCCACGGCTTACCAAGACAGAACACAAGCGGCTATAAGCTCAGCGCTCCGGACCACAGCATCCAGCCCGCATACGCAGCGGCCGCCCAGATGATGATCAGCAGCCCGGTTTCGGGGCCGTTGAGCGGTTGGCCTTGGCGCGCTTTCATAGTGCCCAGGTAGATCAACGAACCCGGGGCGTACAGCAACGCGCTGAGCAACATGTACTTGGGCCCGGCCGCGTACAGCAGCCACAGGCAATACAGCGTGGCCACGGCCGCGATGGCCATGTCGCGCAGTTGCAGGGCGCGGTGCCCGGCATAGGTCTGGCCTTGCCAGGCCATCTTCAGGGCATACAGACCACTGAACAGATACGGCAGCAGGATCATCGAGGTGGCCAGGGAAATCAGCGCCAGGTAACTCGCGCTTGAGTAGAGCGTCAGTAGCAGGAACAGCTGGATGCAACCGTTGGTGATCCACAACGCATGGGCTGGCACGCCTTGGTTGTTTTCCACCGCCAGCGCACCCGGCATGACCTTTTCCTTGGCTGGGGTGAAGATCGATTCCGCTGCCAGCAGCGTCCAGGCGAGCAGGGCGCCACCCACCGAAATAATCAAACCGACACTGATCAGCACCGCGCCCCAGGGCCCAGCCGCAGCCTCAAGCACACCGGCCATCGATGGGTTTTTCAGGGTCGCCAACTCAGGCTGCTTCAGAACGCCCAGCGACAGCAGCGACACGGCAATCAACAGAACCAGAGTGATCAGAAACCCCAAGACCGTGGCGCGACCGACATTCGCTCGCTCCGCCGCGCGGGCAGAGAACACGTTGGCCCCCTCAATGCCAATAAACACCCACACCGTGACCAGCATGGTGCTCTTGACTTGGTCGAGGGTACTGCCCAGCGCTGGCGCGCCCCAGAAATCGACACTGAATGTCTCGCGCTGAAAGGCGGCGATCACCAGGCCGATAAACAGCAGCAACGGCACAATCTTGGCCACCGTTGTCAGCGCATTGGCCCGCGCGGCGGTGCGCATGCCGCGCAGGATCATCCAATGCAAGGCCCACAGCACTACCGAGGCGCCAAGGATCGCCGCTTTATTATTGCCTTCGCCGAACAACGGGAAGAAGTAGCTCAGCGCAGCGAACAGAATCACCAGATAACTAACGTTACCGATCCAGGCACTGATCCAGTAGCCCCACGCGGAATTGAAGCTCAGGTATTCACCGCCCAGTGCGCGGGCGTAGGCGAACACGCCATTGTCCAGCGCCGGTTGGCGGTTGGATAACGTCTGGTAGACCAGCGCCAATGACAGCATGCCGATGCCAGTAATCAGCCAACCAATCAGAATCGCCGCGGCCCCGGCACTGGCGGCCATGTTCTGCGGCAAGCTGAATATGCCGCTGCCGATCATTGACCCGACCACCAGAGCGATCAACAGGCTCAGGGATAAGCGCTTTGGCTCGACCTTTTGCAAAGCCCCCGCAAGCGGTTGTGGGGCAGTCGTCGGCGCGATGGGTTGAGTGTCTTGCAGGTGCGTAGCCATGGAAGCCTCCACAAAAACCAACGTTTCTGCAGCCATCGAGGGCGATGGCGCGACTGCTGGCTCTAATGTGTGAGTGAATGACCAGGGCCTGCTTGATATATATCAAGAACAACGCAAACGCAGATTGAGCTACCGCTGTGGACGTGCCTGGGGAAGGGTGTAGATCACTGATCTGTCAGGTTTTTTCATTCGGGGTTTGTTTCATAAAGCCGCCACTCGACCTTGCATCGACGCGCTCGGGTCTATATATTCCGAACCCTGCTGCACCGCGCTACCGCCCGAATGGCGAAACTGGTAGACGCATGGGACTTAAAATCCCCCGCTCGTAAGGGCGTGCCGGTTCGATTCCGGCTTCGGGCACCATCTTACATTCCACTGAGAGCTTTCGAGTTCCGTGGAAGCCTTGAAAAACCTGCCTTCTGGCGGGTTTTTTAGTTTTTGCATTCTGTCGGTTGCTGGTCCGGTTTGCTGAAATCAAGCCGTTTTAGGGGTGATGTTAGGGGTAGTAATTGGTTCGATTAAGGAGAGTACCCTTATGTCGCGCACAACTGCTCCGCTTACTGATTCTGCCTGCCGCTTAGCCAAGCCTAGGGGGCGTCCCTACAAGCTGCTCGACGGTGACGGTCTGTACTTGCTTGTCCAGCCCAATGGCCGTAAAGACTGGCGCCTCAGGTATGTAAAGCCAGATAACCGGGAAGGGCTGACCTCCCTCGGTAGCTAGCCCGTAATTGGACTAGCTGATGCGCGCAGATGGCATAGACCCTGTAGAACACAAACGCAAAGCCAAAACCAAAACCAAAACCGAAGGAGAGCTGACCCGGCTGACGCTTATGTTGTCGTTACGTGTGTTTGTTCGATCCAGTGAATTGCGTTTCTCCCGCCGGTGCGAGTTCGACCTCAAACGCGGGTTGTGGGAGATCCCGGATACGCGACCCGAGCTTCAGGACGTACGCCACTAAACACGGGGAACGAAAATGGCGGGGGACGTAAACTTCGTTCCTTTGTCACCGCAAGTTGTGGCATTGCTTGAGCAGATTCACACCCTTACCGGCACGTTCGACCTGGTTTCTGCGGGCGATGCGAAACCCTGGATGAGATTGCAAGGTGTGTTTAAAAATCCGGGGCGATTCACACAGCCAGTTCGAGCGCCCAACAGCCCACGGTCAATCCTGTTCTCAGCCCAGTTGTTGTCAATGGGGACGGCGCTGTTATCGAGTTAGAAGGACAGTCCTGCCCAGGGTTTTAAGTTACAATCGAACGCCCTGCTGATAGCCCGACCTTCGGGCACAGCGTCACGCTGGGCGATTATCCAGGCATACAACCTATCCATTACCGGCACGGCTTTTTCTTGGCGGACAATAGGCTCGAACGAGCCGGCAACATGGGACTATGTATGCGTTTTCGGTTCGCTCGGCTGGGATCTACAAACTGCAAGATTACTGATCGGAAAAAAGACCAATGCTAGGGAAAGTCAGCAGTAAACGTCTTGTCTGGGTTACGGGCGCACTTTGCGCGGCCCTTCTGTCCGGGTGCGCTACGTCACGCTACGACGGCAGGCACGCACCGGACCCGAGTAAGGCGATCATCATGGGTTCGATTGGTGAGAGCTTTCCGATGATGCAGCCCCATGGGCTGGTGGTTGAAATCGACCAACAGGGAGCACCCGGTACCGCAATACGGTTGACGACGCTGGGCAATGAAGATGATCAGCCATCACCCTCTTTGTTGGGCCATTACTTCATGTATGAAGTGCCGCCTGGCGAGTATGAGTACACGCAGTGGCATTACGTGTATTACTCAGGAAAATCGATGCCGCGCCCTGTGCCTGCGGTTTTCTCGGTGAAGGCCGGGGAAACTCTCTATATCGGCGATCTGCGCGCCGATGCCCTGCGCTTTTGCCTGTCCAACGTGAACAACGCCGAGGACACGGTGCAGGCGCTCAAGCGTAAGTACCCGATGCTCAAGGACCGCAACATCGTGAATCTGACGCCGAAGAGCGGTTTTGCGCCTTGGCCGAGTTCTGATGCCACTGACTTCGGTAAAGGGCTGTGCAAGATCTGAATTCGGTAGCGGTGACAGTCATCCAACCCGACGGCCGTTGATCCAAGTTCAAGGAGTTCCATGCTATGAAGCGCTGTACGCTACTCTGGGTCGGCCTGTTCGCAGCCCTGGCCTCACTGACCGGCTGCATCAGCGGTCCGGACCTCAAAGGTCAACCGTTCTTTACATCACCGGCTGAACCCCGTGCGGATGAGGCCACGGTGTACTTCTATCGCACCTCGGCCAGCATCGGTAGCGGTGTGGCCCCGACCATTGAGGTCGATGGCCGCGCCATCGGCAGCTTGCCTTCCGGTAGTTTTTTCAAGGCCGGTATTCCTGCCGGCAAGCACAGCGTCACCTCCACCTCGCCACCCATCATCAGCGGTATGGTTAACCAGCGTTTCGATATCACCGTCGAAAATGGAAAGGTGTATTACATCGCCGATCAACTTAGCACCTCTGACTACACGGATGGGCAGACCTTGGGTGAAGTCGACGGCCGTCGTTTCAGTGGAACAATGTTTTACTCGCGCTACGCGCTTGTGCCTGGCGAGGAAGCGTTGCGTTCCATCAAGTGGTGCCAGGAGTTGCCGGCACCTGCACCGTAACCACGCGGGACTCATGCCCGGCCTGGCCACCACAAGCCCAGCCATCAACGTTGGGCTAACCCAGGATGAGAGCGAGTAGGCAAACCAGTATGGTTATTGCGGGGTGACGTGAGTAGTCGAAGGGCAGAGCGCGATGAGAAAGCCCTGTGATCCGTTCCAGACTGTCCAGTAATAGTGCTAACGTCTGCGCTGCACTCCTTCGAGACGGCCAGATGAATCATCAAAAATCTGCTAGCGCCACAGCAACCAATGCTGGCGGGCTCAGGGCTGCCCACCCGCCTATTTGGTATTACGGCCCCGAAATACCAATTATCGGAAACAACGGTATGGGTGTTTTTGGCTTCTCTCTTGCGCTACTTCTGCTTTTACCGGGCTACGGACTAGCGATGTACCTTTTTTCAGGGCAGGACGTCATTCATGGTGTGCAGCCTAACCACGGCGAGAGCCTCACGGCGTCATCCTTCATTCTGTTAATACTGGTCAGTGCAGTGTTCATTGGTGCGTTCTTTGCCTGGGTTGTCTCTGAGCCTCAAGTGCAGGCATTCACGTTCGACGAATACAAGCAGCTGCTGACCCTCACCATAACTCGTCGTTGTCGAAGCCCCTTTCAAGTACACGTACCGTTTAGCGAGATCATCTCCATCCGCCCTTATGTGATGACATCGTCTGCTCATGATGGACACTTTCGCGTCGCGTATCGCGGAGCGAAGGGCAAGTTTTTTGAGCATTGTGTAGGGGACGGTACTTCTCTGGAAAATATTGAGTTTCATGGTGCGTGGTTGCGTGGAATGTTAGGAGAGCGAATGTGCGAGTTGATAGATCTCGACAAATGAAAGCAGCCTAAACCAGTCTGATATACCAGCACTACTGGTCGGCCCCATCAGGTTTTCGTTAGTCATACGGCATTCCTTGCCGGGCCATGTCCGGCGGTGGAGTAGATTGATTTGAACTGCCGATCCCTCCAGGTGCCGAAACAGCCACCACCCGAGGACGTAGCGATGACTGAAGAAAAGAACAAAGAGCCCGAGCAGGAAACCCCGGCGCACTCCACCGAGGAAGAGCGCGAACGCTTGAAGGACTTCAACAAGGACGGAATTCCGCCTGGTTCAAGCTGAATATCAAGCCGCGCGCGCTTGGCATTGCTCCGTGCAACACGGGTCATTGGCCCGTGCCAGCGCTGCCATCGGCGGCGGGCCAATGCGACTGCCGCACATGTGCACCTGCTGAGTCTTGGTGAACGGCTTGCCGTCGGCGCCGTGGCTGATGAAGTAGTCGGCCGGGAAGCCATCGGCCTTGTGCGGCTCGGACGGCTTTAGCATCCGCAGGCAGATGTCGACGATCACGTAGGGTGTGCCCTTCAGCATCACGGTGCCCATGGCCAAGCGGTCCTTGGTGGCATAGGCTGGAGATGTCTACGGCGCTGGGGGTAATCCAAATCGCTCCTTGCAGTGCAAGCAAAACCCCACGCTAAGTATCGTGTGTGTTTGGGCAGATACCGTTCTCCAGGGCAATAGCAATTTGGCGTTGATTGAGTATTACGGATTACAGGCATGGAGCCGAATCAAGGAGTGATACAGATTCACTAAGCACGGTCGAGCCCCGAGCTTTTTGTTTCCATTCTCCTGAACTGATAAGATTCAGCCCCCCTCGAATGGACTCGTTTTAATGCGCACATCCCTGATGCCGCTGGCCTTCTTGGCCATTTTCACCAGCATTTCCTTGCCCGCCCACGCTGAAACGCAAAATGACCGAGACATCCATTGCGCGGCCTACTACGAATTGCTTTCAGTAGCGGGTGACCAGCCCGATATAAGCCGCAAGCAGTCCTCAAGAGCCTTCTATGCACTGCTGGTGCATGCTGGCGATACCCCGAAAGCTCAGGATGACGTTGCGCAAAAATTGGTGGACTTGCGCAAAGAGATACCCGGGCCGATGACGCCAGCTGGCACTGCCAAGCTACGTGAAAAATATGACGCCGAATGCAGAGTCCTTCTGAAGGCCGCCTGGTGCGAAGCCTACAAAGATCCGGGTGCTTGTGGTGCGTAATGCCTTGGCGGGTAGCAGCATAGGCACCTGCCATCGAGCCCGGCGAAGTGCTGGGATATTGTTAAAGGTGCCCATCACTCTGTTAGGGTGACACTCACTGATCGCAATGGAAGCTTCAACAATGAATTCATGGACGCCCCTGGCGATCGCCATATTGGCGCTAGTCGGTACTCAGGCAGTGGCTGCAGAAAACGCCAACCCTATCGATAAAGGGCTGATGATTACCACATTCCTACCTACCATCTTGATTGGCGGAATAACTTCGCTGACGACCGAGCCGCCCAAGACATTCAAAGCGGCCAAGACCGATGCCTTAGCCTTCATCGGTTCCGACGGCGAAATACGCGGCGCTCAGTTTGAACAAGCATCCCGGTACTACCGCTCGACGCACAACACGCCACTTATGTCGGACATGCAGCTCGCCCAGGCTATCGCGACTTCATTCTGAAGCTGATCTTCAAACGCGTCGCGGCGCTAGACCTTTGGTTTCCAGGATGAGATTTTCATCTGTTATGCAATGCTCCTCCTTTCTTGTGGTCTCTACCCTGACTCCGCAAAAGGACAGGCTCCATGTCGATACGCGCTACTTTCTGCCTGCTGACCCTTCCGCTGTTCGCAGGCTGCCAGTATTTCCCACACACCGATTACTTCACTGCACCCGAACACGAGTCCAACCCCGCCTGGATACGCATCGTCAACTTCACTCAGCATGCCGATCTGTATCAATACCAAGACGGTAAACGTTCCGGCGGAGTAATTCGCAGTGGGCCGCTTCCGTTCATCCAGACGCGGGATGAGGGGATGCCCAAAGCAGGGCAAAACCTCACGTCGGACTACTACGAAACTCAGATCCGACCAGGCATCGAAACGCACGTTGGAATGCTCTGGGAGGGAGGGCGTACGCAGTCCTGCTACGTCACGGCGAAGTTCACGCCCCAAGCTGGGCGCTTTTACCAGTTCAGGCTGACATCAGGTTCGACGGGCACTTGCACCATGTACCCGTCGCTGATCGAGCGCGACAAGGACGGAGACGGGTGGCATCTCACTCCAAATACACAAGTGACGTACAAGGGCGAAGGGCCGACGGCCAAAACTCATTACAACAACAGCCGCTTTGAGAATCCCGATTACCATCCACCTGCGGATCACTATCCCGGCGTGGATGTTTTATAAGAATATCGACGAGTACAAACTTATGTCTGCCAACACGAACACTGGGAGTCGGTCTTTGGGTGTCCGAAAGTATTGGCTGAACCGCGGCGAACGAGCATCAGAGGATCTGTTCGCATGGTCGGCTTTTGTCGCGCAAACCGAGTTCCTGTGGCAAGACATTGCTTTGGTCCAAGACGCTGTCGCTTGGCAGCGCCTTTGGTTCGAACTGGAGATAATCAACGGGCTTGCGTTGGCGCACTGGGATGAGCAGGGAAGACCCGATGACTGGTCATGCTGCTGGAACAAAAACTATCGACACGAAGCGGCCGCCTTGGCGTCTGAACTGATAGCACTGCTGTGCGTTGCAGATCCATCTGCTCCCTGACTCGCGACTCATCGAGCGACCTCGGAAGGTCTGACCACCCAACCGGCTTCGCAGGCACCTCCAATCGGATGCGCTTGCCCGCCCATGTTGCCGCCATGGTCGGCATCATCAATTGCGCATTTCCGGGTCCCGGTAGAACGCGAACTTGGAGGTGTGACCGATGCCTGGGTTGAAGCAGTTGCATGGGTCCAAGTTCACGTAGTGATTACGCAACGCTGGTTTGGCGTTATACAGATGGCCTACGTTGTGCTCGGCCGGGTATTCGGCGCCCCGGCGATCCAGCAGTTTCCACATTTTATGTTCGATGGCCATGCAGTCGTTCCCCTTTTTCACGATGTAGTCCTGGTGGAAGACATGGCAAAGGAAATGGCCGTAGTAGAGCTTGAGAATGATCGCTTCTTCGATCTCTGCCGGCAGCTGTTCGAACCAGCTACGTTCATTGCGTGGCAGGGCGATGTCCAGCGCCAGAATGTTCTCCACGGATCGGGTATGTACGGCGCGGTAGCGATTGGCTGCACCTGCAGCTGCGAAGCGATGCAGAAAGGCTTTTTCGCCTTCTTCCGGCGTGCACTCGAAGAAACTCCCGCGAGTCTTGGAGAAATAGCCCTTGAGGAAAGCTCGCGCCTCATCTGCGCCCTCGGCGGTTACTTTCAATAGGAGGTGATGCTCATATTTCTTATGGAAGTCCATCATCCGTGCCGGTAGATGACGCGGAAAGAGATGACTGGCCGCTTGCATGATGCGATCCGTCAAATGCGACGGTAGGAAAGGAATGCGATCGAAGAGCGCGTCGAACCGGGCCTTGAGTGCGAACAGCCCCGGCAGTCGCGCCGTACCGAGGTAATGGATCATCAGGAACGTATCCTTGCCGTACTTCTCGGCGATCTCAAAGGCGTCGCGGTGCAGGTATTCACCTGAAATGGGCAGGTGCTTGAACTTGGCCAGTACGGCCCTGCGAACGTCGGTCAGTTCCTCAGTCTTGTTGGTGCCGATGTAAAAGACCTGCGGGTTCTTTTCGATCGGAAAGGTGTCCAGGCGCACAGCGAATACCATGACTTTTCCGGCCGACCCTGACGATTCATAGAGTCGCTGAGGATCTGCATTAAAGCGGGCCGGGGTCGGCTCATCGATCTCACGGACGTGTTCGACATAGGCATGATCGTGGCCGACGCCTGCATCATGAAGAACGTCGTCATCGGAAATTTTCCCCGCATCCAGGCTCGCGAGCACATCCTCCTCTGTTCCCTGGAAGCGGATGCCAAGGTGGTTCACCAAGTGCAGGCTGCCGGCTTCGTCAACACGCGCGAACACCGACATCTGGGTATAGGCCGGCCCGCGCTGCACCAGAGCTCCGCCTGAATTGTTGCAGATGCCACCGAACACCGAAGCGCCGATGCAGCTTGAGCCTATGACCGAATGGGGCTCACGGCCGATGGGCTGAAGCGCGCGTTCAAGCTGGTCTAGCGTCGCGCCGGGCAAGCAGACTACCTGCTTGCCACCCTCGATCAAGTAGATGGTCTTCATGCGCGAGGTGCTGACGATGACGATGTCGCGGTCGTAGTCGTCCCCATCGGGCGTCGAGCCCCCGGTCAGTCCTGTATTGGATGCTTGTGAGATCACGATGACGTTTGCCTCGACGCACGCCTTCAGCACACGCCATTGCTCGACCAGCGATCCGGGCCGTACGACGGCCAATGCCCGGCCTGTACCGAAGCGAAATCCCGTGCGGTAGCGGCGGGTCTTGCTTTCGCCGGTCAAAAGATGCTTCTTCCCGACGATTGCTGCGAGATTGGAAACGAGATGGCTATGATCGCTGCCAGGTTTAACAGAAGCGGCGGGCGCCCATTCGGGAACGGCAGACATAGATGATTCCTTGATTGAGTTCATCGGGCACATGTCACGCAGTGCCAGGACACTCCAGCCGGTGTCAGAAAGCTATTCGCTGGAGTGCATGGCCGTTATCGTAAGAACGCACACCCATTCGATCCAATACTTCGTGATTGCATCTTCAAGACGATATTCGTCTTGGAGCGTATGATCCCAAGGACGCCCACTATCATTCTGCGGAGGATCAACCATGGAGTTTCGCCAACTGCGGTACTTCCTTGCCGTCGCCGAGCACCTTCATTTCACCCTGGCCGCAGAACGGCTCGGCATTGCACAGCCGCCGTTGAGTCAGCAGATTCTTAAGCTCGAGAAGGAAATCGGCACCAAGCTTTTCATGCGCTATCCGCGTCGCGTTGAGTTGACCGAAGCGGGCGTCATCTTCAAGGAGCACGCGAAGCGGGTGCTGGACGAAGCCAACGACGCCTTGGAGCATGTCAAGAAGGCCGCTCGGGGGGAGAGCGGTCATCTCTCAATTGGATTCGCTGGCTCAACGGTGTTCCATCCGTTGGTAGCAACGACTCTTCGGCAGTTTCGCCAAAGCTACCCGGGTGTCCTGATTAAGACAGAAGAAAGCAACAGCACCGCGCTGCTGGATAAAGTCGTCAATAGCCAGATGGACTGTGCCATCGTCCGCTTACCCCTCAATTGCGCAGAGCTGCTAACAGTTCCTTTGGTCGAAGAGGAGATGGTTGCGGTATTGCCTACCGGTCATCCGTTGGGCCGATTGCGGAGCGTGGAACTCGCGCAACTCGCTTGCGACCCTTTTATCATTTTTCCCCGTTCAATCGGGCCGGACCTCTACGACTCGATCATCAGCGCCTGCCGATCGGCCGGATTTTCCCCGCGAATCGAATTGGAGTCGCCACAGCTATCTTCCACGGTGAATATGGTCGCTGCAGGTTTTGGCGTGACGTTGATTCCTGCATCTATCCGCCAGATCCATGCGGTCGGCGTCACCTATCAAAAGTTGAGGCACAAGACGTTGAAGACGACGATCGCGCTGGTTTTCAGGCCCCGGGAGAAGTCCGTGACCGTTCGGAATTTCGTGGAAAATCTGCGTATCGTTGGCCGACAAAAAAAGGAGTAACTCTGGGGACGGCGCAACAAACGGGGGAGGGGTCGTTGGCGTTGGCGGTATGGCGTAGGGCATCGTTGCTCCGGCCACGCTTGCGCCGGGTTATCTGCGAGGCGATGTTGGCAACCGCGAATCAGCAGTTAGAGGCAAACTAACTGCTTGAAAGAACAACCCTGTGTGTTGGGTAAGTCGAAGACTTGGCAGCGGACGAGTCATACGTCGCGGCGACGGTGATCGATGTTCTCCCTTTTTAGACTCAATGCTGCGGCGCAGACCATACCGAGAGCTCCTTGAGCTTTTGTTCGGTTGCCGCATCGAATTGCGCCTGAAGCCATTGCGCCGTGTCATCTGTAATGCTGCCCGAGCACAATAACCCTATAACAAAACCGTCCGCCCGTGCTCCGGCCTTTACGGCCATGATCATCGAGCCAGCTTTTTGAATTTCAGTCATGATTTTGTCTGCCTGGCGCTTCACGCCGGTGGGCATTTCTTTGCTGATATCGACCACTTTCCATACTCCACACACAAGCACTTGCTGGCTATAAGCCTTTATCCGGCGCTGTTCGCGCTCTGTTCTAGAAGAGTCCCGAGAAGCTCCAGCGTTCCAATAAATTTGGATCCAATAGGCTGGGGAGTGGGCATTGGATCGAGCGCTTGCGCGTGACGCCAATGTCGATATCAGGCGCCTGGATGACGCAATGAGGCTATTTTGGCCAGTGGTATGCCGCGTACTGTGACCCGTCATTGAGAAATGATGATCGCCTGACCCTCTGGTCAGCACGTCTTAACGTCGATCACAGAGAATAAAAAGAACGATGAATAGCCTGAGTTCCAAGGATTCGAACGGCCAACTGGCGCAGGGCTTCAAGCCGCGTCATGTCACCATGCTCTCCATCGCCGGCATTATCGGTGCTGGGTTGTTTGTCGGGTCCGGGCATGCGATTGCGGCGGCGGGCCCTGCAGTCATGCTGGCGTATTTTTTTTCCGGGCTGCTGGTGGTGCTGGTCATGCGCATGCTGGGGGAGATGGCGGTGGCCAATCCGGACACCGGCTCCTTCTCGACCTATGCCGACCAGGCCATCGGCCGCTGGGCCGGGTTTACGATTGGCTGGCTGTACTGGTGGTTCTGGGTGCTGGTGATACCGATCGAAGCCCTGGCCGCCGGGCATATCTTGAACCAGTGGTTTCCCCAGATCGACGCTTGGCTGTTCGCCTTGTTGTCGATCTTTTTGTTAGTGGTCACCAATTTGTTCAGTGTCTCCAAGTACGGAGAATTCGAGTTCTGGTTTGCCATGGCCAAGGTCGTGGCGATCATCGGCTTTATCGGCCTGGGTGGCGCCGTGCTGATGGGCTGGATTCCCGAGCGGGAGGCCAGTGGCTTGAGTCGACTGATGGAGGAGCATGGCGGTTTTGCCCCGAACGGTATGTCTGCGGTCGTGGGCGCGTTCATTACCATCATGTTCAGCTTTATCGGAACGGAGGCGGTCACCATCGCCGCAGCGGAGTCCAGCAACCCCGCGCAGAATATCGCCCGCGCCACACGTTCGGTGATGTGGCGTATCGGCGTGTTCTATGTGCTGTCGATCTTCGTGGTGATTTCCGTGGTGCCTTGGAATGACCCTTTGCTGGCGTCCGTCGGTTCCTATCAACGGGCACTGGAGTTGATGAATATTCCCCATGCCAAGTTGCTGGTCGACGGTGTCGTGCTGATTGCCGTGGCCAGTTGCATGAACTCCTCTATCTACATTGCCTCGCGTATGTTGTATTCCCTGGGCAAACGCGGCGATGCGCCCACGTTGATGAAAAAGACGTCGGCAGCCAGCGTGCCTAGGGCCGCGGTGATCGCCAGTACCGTGCTGGGGGCTGGCGTGACGTT
This sequence comes from Pseudomonas sp. ARP3, assembly GCF_001029595.1. NCBI lineage: Bacteria > Pseudomonadati > Pseudomonadota > Gammaproteobacteria > Pseudomonadales > Pseudomonadaceae > Pseudomonas > Pseudomonas sp. ARP3. Next base: position 69,480 of record NZ_LEKF01000016.1, on the reverse strand, counting down.
GCTCAGCTACTTCATGCCGGCCGGGCTGTTCCAGTTCCTGCTGGCCAGTTCCGGGGCGATCGCGTTGTTGGTGTACTTGGTGATCGCCATTTCGCAACTGCGTATGCGCAAGCTTATGCAGCGCCGCAATATCACGCTGACGTTCAAGATGTGGCTGTTTCCCTGGCTGACCTGGTTGGTCATCGCCTTTATTTGCGCCGCGCTGGGGGTGATGCTGGTGACGCCAGAGCATCGTCTTGAGGTGTCTTCGACGATTGGGTTGGCGTTGCTGATTTCACTGGTGGGGGTTATCACTGCGCGCCAACCCGTGCGCGCGCAGAGCCCACTTTCGATGGTTTCGCCGCCATGAATGCACGACCTGTGACCAGCATCCTGTTTGTGTTGTTGGACCGGTTCACGCTGATCTCATTGGCGTCGGCGGTCGAGCCGCTGCGCATGGCCAACCAATTGTCGGGGCAGGAGCTCTATCGTTGGTACACCGCCAGTTTCGACGGCACGCCCATCTGGGCCAGCGACGGCGTGCCCATCACGCCGGACAGCTCGGTGGATGCCGCCCCGTCGGCCGACATTATCTTCGTGTGCGGCGGGACGGGCATTCAAAACACGGTAACCCCCGAGCTGGTCAAGTGGCTGCGCGCGCAGGCGCGTTACTCCAAACGCTTGGGCGGCATCTGTACCGGCAGTTGGGTATTGGCCAGGGCAGGGCTGTTGGATGGCTTTGAGTGCAGCGTTCACTGGGAGTGGCTGGCCGCGATGCAAGAAGCGTTTGCGCGAGTGACTGTCAGCCCAAGCTTGTTCACCCTCGACCGCGGCCGCCTCACCAGTTCAGGGGGCACGGCGCCGATGGATATGATGCTGCACTTGATCGGCCTGGATCACGGGCATGAACTGTCAGCAGCCATTTCAGACATGTTCGTCTACGAACGCATGCGCAGTGAGCAAGACCACCAGCGCATACCGCTCAAGCATATGCTGGGCACTCAGCAGCCCAAGCTGCAGGAAATCGTCACGCTGATGGAGGCGAACCTTGAGGAGCCCATCGACCTGGACCACCTGGCGGAGTATGTCCAGCTCTCTCGGCGGCAGCTTGAACGGATGTTTCAGAAGTACTTGCACTGCTCGCCGTCGCGCTATTACCTGCGGCTGCGGTTGATCCGCGCGCGCCAATTGCTCAAGCAGACGCCCATCTCTATCGTCGAATTGGCGGTGCTCTGCGGTTTTGTATCGACGCCGCACTTTTCCAAGTGTTATCGAGAATACTTCGGTGTGCCGCCCAGCGATGAGCGGTTGGCGACGCTTGAGCGCACGGTGGTGCAGAAGCCGGTGATCAACGTCGTGCGCAAGCCGATGCCCATGAGTGTGCTGGAGCAAGCACGCTCCGAGGCAACATTTGGCAGTTTCCGACGACTCAAATCCTCCCTGGGCTGACCGACGTTGGTGGTCACCGTTCGTCCAGTACTCGGCACTCGTGGGTCAGCCACTGGCTCTTATGATCAGGCGCGGGTATTCCGTGCTCAGTCACCACGGAGAGCCAACATGGATATCGATAAGAACGCACCGGGCAACCTTTCACAGCAGGCTGTCACGCGGGGCACCGACAACGAGACCGGGCATGATCCGCGCAAAGGCGACGACGCGTTGCCATTGCCACCCGATGACGAAGCGCCACTGGACGAGGATATGTCGGATGTAGATGCGGCGGATTCGGTCGCCAGTGAGCATCCGGACAACTGACGTGCTGTCTGCGGGGAGGGCACGCGCTTGCTCCCCGCATTGGCCATCGCGGGCTAGAAGCACCAGTCCTCAGCTTTTACCACCTGGCAGAACGGCCCGTGCAACGTCGCGTTGTGATGGGCCACGATATCCTTGGCCTGCAGCGCCGCGGTGTCCGCGCAGGTGTGCCCATCGGCGATCAGCACTGCATCGAAGCCAAGATCACGGGCGGCACGGCAGGTGCTGTCGACGCAGTATTGGGTTTTCATACCCGCGATCACCACGCCCGTCGCCCCGACAGACCGTAAGCTGTTCGCCAGGTCGGTCTGGGCAAAAGCATTAGGCCGCTGCTTTTCAAACACCACTTCATTGCCTGAAAGCTTCAGCTGCGGCGCCAGCCTTGTGAGCGGGCTGTCCGGCGCCATCGGCGACCCCGCGGGCCCGACGTGGCGCGCGAGAAAAACCCCAGCCCCGGCGCGACGGGCCTGATCCATCAGGCCATTGACGGTGTCGAGCATCGCCTCGCAACGCCAGGGTGTTTCCGGGCCATGAACCAGGCCGACTTGGATATCGAGTACCAACAGCGCATACATGGGTGCATCTCCTTGCGTTTGCGCCAGCAACACAAGGCACAAAAAAAGGCCCTGTCCATTGCTGGCGGGCCTTTGAAGTTCGTTGGCTATGGGCTCACGACACCTCGCACGCACCGCTTTGAGCGGTCGTGGTGAGGGTGGTCGAGGTGAGGCAATAACTTGTCATAAATCGACACTAGCAACACGGTCGCCCGCTGACAAGGGCGCAGCCGCTGGACTTCACTTATGCAAAATCGCCTGATGAATCTCCTGCAACGGCATGACGCGTTGGGCGGCGTTGAGTTTGATGGCTTCCTTGGGCATGCCGAACACCACACAGCTGGCTTCGTCCTGAGCTACCGTGGCGGCGCCGGCGTCGAGCATTTCCTTGAGGCCGCGGGCGCCGTCGTCGCCCATGCCGGTCATGATGATGCCGGTTGCGTTCTTGCCGGCAAATTTGGCCACTGAGCGAAACAGCACATCCACCGACGGCCGATGGCGATTGACCAGCGGCCCGTCAATCACCTGGGCGTGATAGAAGGCACCGCTGCGGGTGACCATGAGGTGTTTGCCGCCGGGGGCGATCAAGGCCAGGCCGGGCAGGATACGGTCGTTATTGCGCGCTTCACGCACCTCGATCTGGCACAGGCCGTTGAGGCGCTCGGCAAAGGACGCGGTGAATTTTTCCGGCATGTGCTGCACGATCACTATGCCCGGGCACACCCTCGGCAGCGCCGTGAGCACCGCTTCTAGCGCTTGGGTACCGCCAGTGGAAGTGCCGATGGCGACGATGCGTTCGGTGGTCTGGGCCATGGCCTGGCCATTGGCGGCGGGCAGGATCGCATCCGCCGTGAGCTTGCTGGCAGGGACGGGGGCTGGTGTGGGCTTGGCGATGCGCTTGCCCAGGTTCTTGACGTTGGAGTTGGCCGCCGCACGAATCGCCGCCACCAGCTCGGGGCCGGACTCGATCAGGAAGTTTTTCAGCCCGGTGGTGGGCTTGGTGATGATCTCCACGGCGCCGGCCGACAACGCCTGTAGGGAGGTTTCCGCGCCTTTCTGAGTCAGCGACGAACAGATCACCACTGGCGTGGGGCGCTCGCTCATGATCTTGCGCAAAAAAGTGATGCCGTCCATACGCGGCATCTCTACGTCCAGCACGATCACATCCGGCCATTCCCGCGCGAGCTTGTCCATGGCGAAGATCGGGTCGGAAGCCGCACCCATGACGTGGATATCCGGTGTGTCGTTGAAAATCGCCAGCAGCACCTGGCGTACCACGGCCGAGTCATCGACCAGCAGCACGCTGATTTTTTTGGTAGGCATCTTTTTCGAGTATTCCCATTGGTTGGTGCCGGACCCAGACGTTGCCGTTCCAGAGGTCGAACATAATCGTGCGATAGCCGGTACTGCCCATGTCTTGGGCCGTCAGGTGCAGGTGGTGGCGTTCTGCGAGGGCCAGTGCGGCGCGGATATTTAGGTTGGCCACGTTGTGGGCCGGTCGCTGGCGCGGTTGCTCAGGGAACATCTCGCCGCCGCCGAACACTTTGACTTGGTAATCCTGCGGCCGTGTACCGTTGGCGCGGGCGTGGCGCAGTAACAGTTCGAGGGCTTCGTCAGCGTACTTGCCATCCAGTGGCTGGCCCGTGCGGTTGCGCGCCGGCAGCATGAAATGGCACATGCCGCCGATGCGCCGCTGGGGGTGCCAGAAAGTGAACGCCACGCAGGAGCCGAGCAAGGTACGCAAACGCGTCGGGCAGGTGGCAAAGCTGACTTGGCCAGGGGCGAGCACCACTTCGGCGGCATTGGCTGGCTTTTTCATGGCTTGCGGTAAATCGACGGCGCCACCAGCTTCAACGTGTCATTCACGCCGTTGAGGCTTTCAGAGTGGCTGATGATGAAATAACCGCCGGATTTAAGCTGCGGCAACAGTCGTGCTACCACCTGGGTCTTGGTCGGCTGGTCGAAATAGATCATCACGTTGCGCAAGAAGATCACGTCGAATTCGCCCAGGCTGGGCAGGGGTTCATTAAGGTTGACCTGGACAAAACTGACGCGGTTGCGCAGCGGCTTGTCGATCAGGAGCGTACCTTCCTGGCGGCCGATGCCCTTGAGGCAGTACTTGACCAGCAGTGGCTGGGGCAGGTTGGCGGCGCGCTCCATGGGGTAGTGGCCGTTGCGCGCCTTGGCCAGCACTTGGGTGCTGATATCGGAGCCGAGCACTTCCCAAGGCGTGGTGTCCAGGCCTTCGGCCAGGGTCATGGCCAGGCTGTAGGGTTCTTCGCCCGAGGAACTGGCCGCGCTCCACACGCGGAACACCTTGCCGGGCGCGGCGTTGGGCAGCACCTGCTGGCGCAGGAAATCAAAGTGCTTGGGCTCGCGGAAAAAGTAGGTCTCGTTGGTGGTCAGCAAGTCCAGTGCAACTTGCAGCTCGCCTTTGCGCTGGTCGCTCATGATCAGCTTGAAATACTCGCCGTAGCTCTTGAGTTCATAGTGCTTGAGCCGCTTGAACAGCCGGCCGGCCACCAGGGCCTTTTTGGCCGGTGACAGGTTGATACCCGCCGCGCGATGCAGCCAGGACTGAAACTGGCCGAACTCGCGGTCATCCAGCGGGGTGGTATCAGGCATGATCGCACCTCACCGCGGGTCGAAGTCGAGGGCCGGCGCCTGGCCGGCTTCGGCAAGGCTGGACATTTCATCGATGGACAGCACCTTGTCCACCTCCAGCACAATCACAAACTTGCCCTCGACCTTGGCCATGCCGCTGATGAAGTCTGCACGAATCCGCGCGCCGAAGCTGGGCGGCGGCTCAATCTGGGTGGCCGGGATTTCCTGCACGGCGGACACGGTGTCCACCAGCAACCCGATATCCTGGGGCAGGCCGTCCTCGGTGCTGGCTTCGATAATGATCACGCATGAACGGCGGGTGATCTGCGAATTGGCCCGGCCAAAACGCGCCGACAGGTCCACCACCGGCACCACCGCGCCGCGCAGGTTGATCACCCCGCGCACGAACGCGGGCATCATCGGCACCACGGTCAGGCTGCCGTATTCGATTATTTCCTTGATCCCCAGAATGCCGATGGCGAACATCTCGCCGCCGAGCATAAAGGTCAGGTATTGCGCATCCTCGTCGACCGCGACGGCGGCCTGGCGGGTAGTCATCACTGCGCCCATCTCATTACTCCCTGTGAGCCCGGATTGATGCGTACGATCAGAAACGGGTAAATTCCGATTCGTCCGGGGCAGTGGCCATGTTGTAGGCAAAGGCCTTGCGCGCTGGCGGTTGCGCGGGGCGCGGCGGCTGGCGAGTCGGCTTGCTGCCGGCGCTGTCGACACTGCTTTGGGTGGCGGCCCTGGACGTCGTGTCGAGCACGAAGAAACTCATGGCCTGCTGCAATTGTTCGGCCTGGCTGCTCATCTCTTCGGCGGTGGCGGCCAGTTCTTCGCTGCTGGAGGCGTTCTGCTGGGTGACCTGGTTAAGCTGGGTCATCGCCGTGTTGATCTGCGCCACACCGGCGGCCTGCTCTTCGGACGCCGCGCTGATTTCCTGCACCAGGTCGGACGTTTTGTTGATCGACGGCACCATCTCATCAAGCAACTTGCCGGCTTTTTCGGCCATGTCGACGCTGCTGGAAGACAGTTCGCCGATTTCCTGAGCGGCAACCTGGCTGCGTTCGGCCAGCTTGCGCACCTCGGCGGCGACCACGGCGAAACCTTTGCCGTGCTCGCCGGCCCGTGCGGCCTCGATGGCGGCATTGAGCGCGAGCAAATTGGTCTGGTAGGCAATGTCATCGATGATGCTGATGCGCTGCGCGATCTTCTTCATCGCCACTACGGTCTGCTGCACTGACTCACCGCCGTCGGTGGCTTCCTTGGCGGCCTTGCTGGCCATGCCATCGGTGACCTTGGCGTTCTCAGTGTTCTGGTTGATGCTGGCGCTCATTTGTTCGATAGAGGCACTGGTTTCCTCGACGCTGGCCGCTTGTTCGCTGGTGGCCTGGCTCATCGATTGCGCCGTGGCGCTGACTTGCTCGGAGGCGCTGGCCAGGTTGTCTGCGGCATTTCGCACTTCGCCGATGATATGCGCCAGTTTGCCGACCATATTGCGCATGGCGTTGAGCACCATACCGGTTTCATCTTTGGCGCCCGGTTCGATCTGTGCACTGAGGTTACCTTCGGCCAATTGCTCGGCGGCGTTGGCGGCCTGCCTTAGGGGGCGAGAAATGATCCGTGCGATAAACATTGCCAGGCCCAAGCCGATCAAAAGGGCGGCGACCAAGGCCGCGATGATCGACAGACGCGAGCTTTCATACAGCGCAGAACCCTTGTCACCGGCAGCAGTGGCGCCAGCATCATTGAGCTCGACCATTTTTTGCAGGCGCGCGGTCACTTCATCGAAGTGCGTCTTGGATTCGCCCCTGAGCAGCCCGCGCGCTTGGGTTTCCTGGTTCTCCCGGGACAGCTCAAGCAACTGTTTACTGGTGGCCAGGTACGCAGCCCATCCGGTTTTCACGCTGTCCAGCAACTGCCGGTCTTCGTCATTCGATAGCAGTTGTTCATAGGTGCCCATGCGCGTCTCGAACTGCTGGCGCGCCTCGGCGGCTTCGCGTTCGGCCAGGGCCTTTTCCTCGGCGACCTCGGTGGAGATATGACGGTTCTCTTTCAAGCGGTAGTTGGCCGCAAAGAAGCGCATACCGGCCGCCGCGCGCATTGACGGCATCCAATTGCCGCGGATGTCCTGCGCGGCCTGGTTGACGCCCCCCAATTGGAGGATAGCGAAGGCACCCATGGCCGCTGTGAGCGCCAGGACCACCAGGAACGAGCTGATCAGCTTGGTGGAAATTTTTAGATCGTAAAACCATTTCATCGCGGAACCTCCATGGAATTGCAAATACGTCAGCGAGCGACGACCAGTGGCGACTGTGGCGCCTGGGCTGTGCGAGCTTCCATTTGTACGAGTTGGTTGAGCAGGGCCGGCACATCCAGGATCAGGGCCACGGCCCCGCTGCCCAGAATGGTCGAGCCGCTGATGCCGCGCAGTGCGCCAAACAGCTTGCCCAAGGGTTTGATCACGGTCTGGAACTCACCGAGCAGGTCGTCCACCACTAGCCCGGCCTTGTGCTCGGCATAACGCACCACCACCACGTTCTGGCGCCGGGCGGCGGGGCCTTCGTGGTTGAAGTGGTCGCGCAGGTGTACCAATGGCAGCACCTCGCCGCGCAGGTCCAGATAGCCTTGTTCGCGGCTGGAGTCGCGCTGTGGTTCGTCCAGTTCGATGCATTCCTGAACCATGTCCAGGGGAATCACATAAGTGGCCTGGTCGATGCCGACCAGGAAGCCATTGATGATTGCCAGGGTCAGCGGCAGCCGAATGCGCACCACCGTGCCCTGGCCGGGGCGGCTGTCCAGATCTACAGTGCCGCGCAGCAGCGTGATGTTGCGCTTGACCACGTCCATGCCAACGCCGCGCCCGGACAGGTTGGTCACCGCCTCGGCCGTGGAGAAGCCCGCTTCGAAAATCAGGTTGTAAATTTCCTGATCGGACAGCACCGCACCGCTGGCCACCAACCCGCGTTCCTGGGCTTTTTCCAGAATGCGTTCGCGGTTGAGCCCGGCGCCGTCGTCGGCGATTTCGATGACGATGCTGCCGGAGTCGTGATAGGCATTGAGGCTCAGATGGCCCTTGCTCGACTTGCCCGCCGCACGCCGCGCCTCGGCGCTTTCGATGCCGTGGTCCATGGCGTTGCGCAGCAGGTGCATCAGCGGATCGCCGATCTTCTCCACCACGGTCTTGTCCAGCTCGGTCTCCGCACCACTGATCAGCAGGTCGATGTCCTTGCCCAACTCCTGGCTGACGTCGCGCACCACGCGGCGGAAACGGTTGAAGGTGTCGCCGATGGGGATCATGCGCAGATGCAGGGCGCCATCGAGGATTTCTTCCACCAGCCCCGACACCGTTGACGTGGCTTCATGCAGTGGGTCGTGGTTGCAGGAGCGCGCCAACAGGCTCGCGCCGGCGCTGGCGATCACTAACTCACCGACCAGGTTGATCAACTCATCGAGCTTGTCGGCATTGACCCGTACATAGTTGCCATCTCGGGGTTTGGCCTCGCTGGCCGTCGCCACGCGCTGGGGCGCGGTGCTCCGGTGAGTGGGTTCGGCCTGGGTAACCAGCTCGGTGCCGGTGCTCGCCAGGTTGATGGGCGCTTCATCGACGGCCGTGATCTGCACCTCACACTCGTCGCGCACAAAGTCGAACACTTCGTTGAGGGTGGCGTGGCTGGCAGTGGAACGCAGGTCGATATCGAAGCCCAGGTAGCAGCTTTCCGGGTCAAAGCTTTCCAGCGCCGGGATGCTGTCGGTGAGGGTGTCGACCTGCACCATTTGCCCCAGGGTTTGGAGGTAGCGCAGGAACGACAGCGGGTCCATGCCATTGCGGTACACGTCCGCGCCGAAGCGCAGAGAAATATGCCACAGCACTTCGGCTGACTCGCCGTCGGCCGCCTTAGCGGTTACGGCGTCGGCGGTGGTGGCGTGAAGCGGGTGGTAGACACCCAGCGCCTCGCGCAAAGCCTCACCGCGCTGCAAGGCGGCGGGTGTAAGGGCTTCACCACGACTGGCAACCACGTCAATCAGTTCGAGCATGTGGTCGCCGCACTTGAGCAGCAGGGCGATCAAGTCGGCATCCACCGCGATATCGCCGTCGCGCAGGCGATCCAGCACATCTTCGACGATATGCGTGAACCCCACGATCGGCGCCAGGCCGAACAGCCCGGCTGAGCCTTTGATGGTATGCGCGGCGCGGAATATCGCACCGATGGCGTCTTGATCGTCGGGTTCGTTCTCCAGTTGCAGCAGGGATTGCTCCATGGCCTGCAACAGTTCGCGGGCCTCCACGATGAAGGTCTGCTGTGCCTGATCGAGATTGATGCTCACCTGGACTTTCCTTGTCGATCAATGAACGGTGGCGCCGCCTACAACGCGGCGCCGCGACAGAGTTGCAGTGTTTGCGTGACGGCCTGGCTCTGGCCAGTCAGGCTCAGGGCCGTGCCGTTGATGCCGGCTTCGCGCTCGATCACCGCGAGCAGTTGCAGGCCGGCGCCATCCATCTCAGTGACCTGTGACAGGTCTAGCTCAAGGCGGGCCGCGGCGCCAACCTGCGGCAGCAGCGCGGCGGCCAGCTCGGCGACGGTGTAGATCGTCAGCTCGCCTTCAATGCCCACGCGGGCCGTGTCGTCAGTGGTTTCGTGGGTGATGGACATGCCAGCCTCCCCGGATCACGGCAGAATCAGCTTGGACACCGCCGCGAGCATCTGCGCCGGCTGGAACGGCTTGACCACCCAGGCCTTGGCGCCCGCGGCCTGGCCTTCGGCTTTTTTCGATTCCTGGGACTCGGTGGTCAGCATGATGATCGGCGTGAACTTGTAGTTGGCCAGCTTCTTCACCTCTTTGACAAAGGTGATGCCGTCCATATTGGGCATATTCACGTCGCTGATGATCAGGTGCACTTTCTGCCCGTTGAGTTTGCCCAGGGCGTCCTTGCCATCGCTGGCCTCGATCACGTCGTAACCGGCGCTTTTCAAGGCAATACCGACCACTTGCCGCACGCTACTGGAGTCGTCGACCACTAATACACTTTTCGCCATGATGGGCTCCTAAAAGAAAGTGATGTCTTGGGAATTCTGCTGCGCGGCGTCGTTGCCATGGTGCGTGCGCCGCTGCTCGTCGGTGGCGTAGGTGGACTCCATACTGGCCAGCCATTGTCGGGCGTCGATGCTCACGGCCTGGTCCGGCGCTTGTCTGGCCTGACGCAAGTGATCGTGCAAGGCGTTCATGTTGTCGCGCACATGGCTGAGAATCTGGCTGACCCGGTCCTGGAACTGCAGGTTGACCAGCACGTCGGTCATTTCGTCGCGGATGCCGTAGCTTTCCTGCTTGAGCAGGTCGGCGGACTCGGCCAGGCACCCGGTGATGTTCTGGAAGCGCTCAAGCACCAGTTGGATGCTTTGCTCGGACGCGCCGACGGAGTTGCTGTCCTGATCGGCGCTGGTGGAGGCGGCCTGCACCAGTTGAGTAATGGCGTTGTTGATAATGTCGACCTTGGCCGACATTTGCTGGCCGGTCTCGCTGGACTTGCTCGACAGGCTGCGCACCGCATCGGCCACCACCGCAAAACCGCGCCCGGCTTCACCGGCACGGGCCGCTTCGATCGCGGCATTCAGCGCCAGCAGGTTGGTCTGCGCGGCAATCGCGGCGACGTCGGCGGCCATGGTGCGTAATTCGCCGGTGTAGGCGGTAAGGCCGCGTACTTGCGCCAGGGTCTGGTCGCGGCTGGATTGGGTGGCCTTAAGTGAGTCGATCACCTGGCTCAATTCGCTGTCACTGCGTGCCAGCACCTTGAGCGCGCCGTCGGCGGCTTGCCCATCCAATTCACCGGCTGCGTGCTGTGAAGCCTGGACAGTTTCCTGCAAGCGTGCGGCGATCCCAGTGAAACGATTCGCCAGGCTGACAATGGCTTCCTCGGTCTGCTGGCGTGAGCTTTCCACCTGTTTGGCCCAGATCGGCATGGCGCCCAGCAACACCTCATCGAGTTGCGCCCGCGCCGCCTGGCTGTTGTGCGCTGCGTCGGCATCGGCCTGATTGGCCAACGTGCTCGATGTCGCGCGCCATAGGGCATCGCGCTGAGATTTCGCGCTCCAGGCGCAGGCCCCAAGACCGACCAGCACCAACGCTGCACACGCGACGAGGTTGGCCGGGGAGGTTGACTGGATGAGGATCCAGATCACCGCAGGCACCACGGGAATGAAAGCGAACCAACGAAAACGCGGATGACCGGTGAGGGAAGTGCGGCTGGAAGGAGGCGGGGTCATAGTTCGATCCTTGAACAGTACTGCGGATATAAACAACATAGGGGTTATCTGCCCTATGTGCCGCAACTTTAGACTCGGCAGTGTGCCTTCCGTCTGGTTTATGACCAGCAGGTGACGGACGGTTATGTCTAAATGCCACTATTATGAACTGTAGCCTAGAGTGAGGTATTTGGGCGGTTTCAATGGCGAGATTATTCAATGAGCTTGGCTTTATCATGAGCTAACGTTCATGCAACGCCCTCTGATGACTCGCTGGATACGCCCTGATGAGAGACCTGCCACCCACCGCGACACTCCGCGCTTTTGAAGTCGCTACCCGCCACCCGACCTTTACTGCCGCCGCGCAGGAACTGCATGTGACTCAAAGCGCCGTCAGTCACCAGCTCAAGCATCTTGAGGCGCTGTGGGGCGTGCAGTTGTTCGAGCGTGGCAAGGCGCTACGCCTGACCGCGGCGGGCGCTACCCTGGCGCCTATCGTGCGCGAGTTTTTTTTGAGCCTGGAGGCGACGCTCAGCGACCTGCGCGAGCAGAAGGGCAGGGTTCGGTTCAGCGTCAGCACTACCTATTCCTTTGCGCTGAAATGGCTGCTGCCACGCCTGCCGAACCTCTCTCGCCTGCACCCCGAGCTGCTGGTGTCGTTGGACACCACGGATGCCATTATTCATTTCTCCAACGCCCAGGCAGACGTCGCGATCAGGCTGGGCAAGGGCAGTTACCCTGGCCTGTATTCAGAGTTCTTGTTCGGGGAACAGGTATTTCCCGTGGCCAGTCCCGAATTGCTGCGCCGCGTCGGGACACCGCTGAGCCCCGCCGAGTTGTTGCATTTTCCGCTGTTGGCCCGTGATGGCGCAGAACTGGCGCCCAAATGGGAGGCGTGGTTCGAGGCGCTGGGCCTGGTGTATCTGCCGCTTAGGGAAAGTGTCAGATTCGGCGATACCAACATGACGGTCGAGGCGGCATTGCTTGGCCAAGGCGTGGCATTGGTGCGCAGCGGGCATGTCGAGAAGGAAATCAGCGACGGCCGTCTGGTGCGGCTATTCGACGTGCATTTTCCATCACCGCTGGCTTATTACTTCGTGTGCCCCAAAGGCGTCGAAACGTTGCCGCACATCGTCAGCTTTCGCCAATGGTTACTGAGTGAGGCGCTGAAAGTGCGGGACGTGAAGGCGCCCATGATGAGTGTTCATTCATGCCTCGATGAGGAGACTTCGCTGTAGTCCCGACATCGGCGTAAATAGAATGAGGCATGCCTATTCATCTGGTCTGCCTCGTCCTTTTCGCCGCGCTCCTGCATGCCAGCTGGAATGCACTGCTGCGCAGCGGTGCCGATCGGCTGTGGTCCATGACGGTGATGTGCATGGCCATCGCCATCACCTGCGCGGTCGCTGCCGTCTTTATGGTGCCGCCTGCGGTGGAAAGTTGGCGCTATGCGCTGCTGTCGGGGCTGCTGCATGTGGGCTACAACTTGTTCCTGGTGCGCAGTTACCGGGTCGGCGACCTGGGGCAGATCTATCCGATTTCCCGTGGTTCTTCGCCGGTGCTGATCGCCCTCGGGGCCGCCGTTTTTGCCGGGGAAACCATCGCTCCTGGCCAGTTGCTCGGTATTGCGTTGGTCTCGGGTGGGATTATTTCGCTGGCGTTCAAAGGGCGCCGGATTTCGGTCCCCAGCCTGCCCTATGCCCTGGGCACAGGCTGCTTTATCGCCGCCTACAGTGTTGTCGATGGCATCGGCGCCAGGCTCTCCGGCGCGCCAATGGCCTACACCGTCTGGATGAGCGCCCTCTGGGGTGTGCTGATGCCCATGGTTTACATCGCTCTGCGCGATACCCGCAGCCTGTTCCGCGCGCGGCCCGGCACCCTGACGGCGGTGCTCGGCGGGCTGGTCTCTTTGCTCGCCTATGCCATGGTCGTCTACGCCATGAACGAAGCGCCCTTGGGCGCAGTATCCGCATTGCGCGAAACCAGCGTGTTGTTCGCAGCATTGATTGGCTACGGGTTCCTCGGCGAGGCGCTGACTGCGCGCCGCATTCTGGCGTGCGTGGTGATCGCCTGCGGCGCCATCATCATCGGCTGACTCGGCCAATCACCTAGAGAGGGATTCACCATGACCACTGTTTCGCAGGCCCCTTTGATCCTGATAACCGGCGGCAGTCGCGGGGTGGGTGCCGCCACCGCCCGGCTGGCGGCCCAACGAGGGTATGACGTGGCCATCAGCTACGTCAGCAACGAGTCCGCAGCGCAGGCGGTGGTTGCGGATGTGCAGTTATTGGGACGCAAGGCCTTGGCCACGCGCGCCGACAGTGCGGATCCGCGCCAGGTGGCCGATCTATTCGAAGCCATCGACCGTGAGTTCGGGCGCATCGACGTCCTGGTCAATAACGCCGGGGTACTGGCGCTGCAATCACGGGTGGAGGCTCTCGACTTCGAGCGGATGCAGCGCATCTTCGCTGTCAACGCCATCGGGCCGATACTCTGTGCCCAACAGGCGGTACGGCGCATGTCCTATCGGCATAATGGCCCTGGTGGGGTGGTCATTAATGTCTCTTCGGCATCGGCCCGACTTGGCAGCCCCAATGAATACGTGGACTACGCGGCCTCCAAGGGCGCCCTCGAAACGTTCACCATCGGGCTGGCTAAAGAGGTGGCGCGGGAAGGCATACGCGTCAACGGTATTCGCCCCGGGCATATCTACACCGAGATGCACGCCAGTGGCGGTGAGCCTGGGCGGGTCGATCGCGTCAAGGACTCAATCCCCATGGGGCGTGGCGGCCAGCCGGAAGAAGTGGCACGGGCGATTCTATGGCTGGCGGGCGCGGAGGCGTCTTTCGTAACCGGCACCTTTCTCGATGTGACCGGGGGTAAATAAAGCAGGGGGCGGCGCTGGCGCGAATGTCCCATAAGCGGCTGCTCATCACCTGTTGAAGGAACCGTCTCGCTCACGGCTGTGTCCATGTGCTGTCGCCACCTGTCAGCACTGGCCCCGAGATATCTAGCCGTTATGGAGCAAATGCGCGCGCATGTTTGAACACCTCGACCTTAATCACCTGCTGGCCACCTATGGTTACTTGGCCGTTTTTGTCGGCTGCCTACTGGAAGGCGAAACCATTCTGATACTGGGAGGCGTCGCGGCGCATCAGCAGGTGCTCAAGTTGCTTCCCGTGATCGCCTACGCCAGTCTCGCCGGCATGTTGGGGGACCAATTGCTGTTCTGGGCGGGGCGCTATTTCGGCGACCGTTTGTTGCCGCGCTTACATAAAAAACAAGCGGCCATCGACAAGATCACAACGTTGATCCATCGGTACCCCACGGTGTCGATTTTTTCGGTGCGCTTTCTCTATGGCATGCGTTTGTTGGGGCCGATGGTGATTGGCGCGAGCAGGATTTCACCGCTCAAGTTTGCCTGCATCAATGCGGTGGGCGCGCTGGTCTGGGCCACGCTGTTTGCCAGTGCCGGGTATTGGGCTGGGGAGTTTTTGCAACGCGTCTTGGGCGACTTGAAACCTTATCGACTGCCCATTGCACTAGGCGTCGTCGGCGTGGTGGTGGCTGTGGGGCTGATACGCCATTACCGATCCAGGCGCAAGCAACCCTGACTCGCGGCTTCTAGGGTTAAAGCCAATCCAGTCATTACTGGCATAATGCCGTTTTCCCGTTCAACCGGATGCATGGACGCTATGTTAAAGACCCTGACGCTTCTGGTGCTGTTGAGCACCATCATGGGCTGTAAAAGCCTGACCCGACCCGCCGATTACGACTCATCGATGACTGGCTTTCGCTGCATGTGGATTGCCGGCCAGAAACCGTTTGAGCGCGACAATCTGCGCTATATCGAGCGCTATGCCGAGTATGGCAATGCTACGTGCATGGCGATCTTGGGCAAGCTGTATCAGGAGGGTGGCTATGGGGTCGATCAAGACTTTCGCGAGGCCCACGCCTTGTTTGTCGAAGCCGCCAAGTTAGACCCGGCTGTCAATGTGCTGCTCGGGCAGATGGCCGAGCGCGGCGAAGGTGAGCCAGTGGATTACGCCAGGGCGCGTACGTTCTACCGTCTTTCCGGTAAGAACGCTGCGCTGCCGTTGGGGCGTTTGATGGAGGAGGGCAAAGGAGGGCCGCAGGACCTGCCTGGCGCCCTGGCCTTATATCTGGAGGCCTCCGAACGCTGTGGCGATGAGGCCTGGCTGGCGATGAACCGTTTGCGTAAAGCCGGCCAGCCGCTCACTGAGGTTCAGGCCAAACGTTATCAGCAGATGTGGCTGAGCAGCTTCGTCAATTTACAAAAGCGGCGGATGGCAGTGGGTGAAGTGTTCGAGGCCGTTGACGCCACCGGCGAGGCCAAGCGCGTCACGCTGTCCTACCGCTTCAAGTCAGACAGTGGCGCCCCTCAGGTGACAATGGTCGAGCCCTCGGGGGATGCCAATGTGGATCAGTGGGTCATGAGGGCCGCCGCGCGGGTGACCATGGGCGAATCCGCGCCCTTGACGGACAGCTCGGGGGAGCTGGAAATCAAGGCGCCGCTGCTTTTCACGGTGCAGGACCCGCAGCACAAGCCTTACCGGAATTGGCTATGCGGCCGTAAGCCCTGCAGTTGATCGTCCAGCGTTGACCAAGGGCATGCTCAGGGTTTGTTGCGTCGGCAGCGCTCCGAGCAATAACGTACCTCGTCCCAGCAACGCGCCCACTTCTTTCTCCAGGTGAAAGGCAGGCCACATGTGGCGCAGGTCTTGACTGGCAGATCACTCTTTTTCATGGCTCTTACGGCTTTGGAATTAGCAAATAAATGAACTATGGCAGCGTAAAGCTTTTCCATGTTTAAACAACTTTGCTATTGCCGGCTCACGTCGGCTGAATCCACAGTGCAACCCGCCCGTAGAGCCGCCCATGACTGATTCCAGCCTCAGCAACGCTTCGCCTTCCAAGCCGTCACTGCGCCGCGCCGTCACCGGACCGATGCTGTTTTTGTTCATCCTTGGCGATGTGCTGGGCGCCGGTGTCTATGCGTTGGCTGGCACCATTGCCGGCCAAGTGGGCGGGGCGATCTGGGTGCCGCTGCTGGTGGCGTTGTTCTTCGCCATGCTCACCGCCGGCTCGTACGCGGAACTGGTAACCAAATACCCCCACGCCGGCGCCGCGTCGGTGTTTGCCGAGAAGGCGTTCAAGTCGCCGCTGGTTTCGTTTCTGGTGGGCTTCAGTATGCTCGCGGCCGCGGTCACCAGTGCGGCGGGGCTGTCCCTGGCGTTTACCGGCGACTATCTGGCGGCGTTTTTTGAGGTGCCACCGACCTTGGCGGCCTTGGTGTTCCTGGCGGTGATCGCATTGCTCAATGCGCGTGGTATCAAAGAGTCCCTGGGCGCCAATATGGTCATGACCTGTATTGAGTTGTCTGGGTTGTTGCTGGTGGTGATAGCGGCGGCCTGGTGTTTCCAGGCCGGTGAGGCGAACCTGGGGCGCGCCGTAGAATTCAAGCCTGGCGTGAACCCAATGCTCGCGGTATTGGGGGCGGCATTGTTGGCGTTCTATTCGTTTGTCGGCTTTGAGACCTCGGCCAACCTGGCGGAAGAAATCCGTAACGTGCGCACCGTGTATCCGCGCGCACTGTTCGCCGCATTGATCACCGCCGGTATCGTGTACATGGCGGTCGGAGTCGCTGCCTCCGTGGTGCTGCCGACGGACCGACTGATGGCTACCTCAGCGCCGCTGCTGGAAGTGGTGCGGGCTTCGGGCCTGAACATTCCGCCCCAACTATTCGCCTTCATTGCCCTGGTGGCGGTTGCCAACGGCGCACTGCTGACGATGATCATGGCCAGCCGCCTGGCGTACGGAATGGCTCGCATGGGGTTGCTGCCGGCGCCATTGTCGCGGGTTCTGCCCAAACGCCGTACGCCGCTGGTGGCGATCTTGGCCACCAGCGGCGTCGCCATGGCTCTGACCGCCACCGGCACGCTCGCGGCCCTGGCCGAAACGGTGGTGCTGCTGCTGTTGTTTGTGTTCCTCAGCACTAATCTGGCCGTGCTGGTGCTACGTCGGGACCGTGTCGACAGGGATCACTTCCGCGTGCCGATCTGGGTGCCGGTGCTAGCGATCATGTCGTGCCTGGTTCTGCTCAGCCAGCAAAGCCTCGACACCTGGCTGCGGGGCGGTGCGCTGATGCTGCTTGGGGTTATGTTGTATGGCTGCAACCGTCTGGCGACGCCCGTTGCATCACCGAGCTAAAGAGATATAGGTCACCTTGTGCTGGTGCGGCGGGTACGTTTGTGCGTCCGCGGCTTGGCACTGATTTCAATCCACACAGGCGCATGGTCACTGGCATGTTCTTCGTTGCGCACCCAGGCATCGACGCCTGCGTTTTTAAGGCGCGAGGCCAGCACCGGGTTGAGCAAGAGATGATCGATGCGCAAGCCGGAATTCGTCTGCCAATGCTGACGGAAGTAATCCCAGAACGTGTATACGCGCTCATCGGGATACAGGTGCCGTAACGAGTCGACCCAACCTTGATCCAGCAGCTTCTGGTAGCACGCGCGGGTTTCCGGCTGAAGGAGCGCATCTTTGAGCCATGAGCGAGTGTTGTAGATATCCAGATCGGTGGGCACCACGTTGTAATCCCCGGCCAGCACCACCGGGTGCTCGCTGCTTTGTAAGGTTTGGGCGTGTTGGATCAACTGTTCGAACCAGTGCAGTTTGTAGTCGAATTTCGGCCCAGGCTGCGGGTTGCCGTTGGGCAAGTACAGGCAGCCGACGACCACGCCCAGCACCGCCGCTTCCAGGTAGCGGGCCTGGGGATCGTTATCGGCCCCTGGCAAACCTCGATGAATCAGCAGCGGCTCGGCGTCGCGCGCCAGGATAGCCACCCCGTTCCATGCAGCTTGCCCATGGTGCACGGAGCCGTATCCGACGTGCTCCAGCGCCTCGGCAGGAAAGGCGTTGTCCTGCGCTTTCAACTCCTGCAGGCAGACGATGTCCGGACGTTCCCGCTCCAGCCACCGCAACAGGTTTGGCAGCCGCGCGCTGATGCCATTGACATTGAATGTAGCGATCTTGAGAGGGTGCATGGCCAGGCTCCTCAACCGGTGACGTCAGTGCTGATGGGGCGTGCGGGTAGGGTCAGCTATCTGAAATACCTGCCCCTCGCGCCACGCATCCGCGCCCGGTGCCACGGTAGGCGTCGGTATGTCGGCGCGGGTTCTGCGCTTTTGCGCACTGTCGATGCCGAACCGACGGTCGCGCTCGGCGACTTTCTGTGGGTCGGCCTGGCCGTCGGCGGTGAAGCCCATCATCAGCTGGGGAACACCCAAGGGCAGGTCTTTATGCAGGTCCGTATGCCAGGTATGCCAGGTCTTGCCATAGGTGTGAACGAGCTTTTCCATCAGTGCATGCTCGGCCACCTCAGGAATGCCAGGCGCCACCAGTTGGCCGGATTTCACCTCATGCACATGGCTGTGCCACAGCGCCTGCTCGGCCTTGGGCAGGCCGGTGAACAAGCGCTCACTGATGATGTATTCCACGCCCATCAACTTAGCGTCCTTGCGGTTGCCATCGTAGATCACACACTGGATCACTTCTTCGTTGAGGATCGCGCAGTAATGATGCGCCTCCATTTGCACGTCCATCTGACCGTTGTAGAAATGGAAACCGTCGAGGTAGGCGTTCAACGCCTCAATCGGGGGACGCGACTGCAACAGCGCTGCGCCAGCGTCCAGGGAGCGCGTGGTGGTCGAAGAGGCATCGCCAGGTGCGACCACGTTGGATGCCGAATTGCCAGCCGCGCAGGCGCCGAGCAGCAGCGCCATTGCGCTTGCACAGGCCATTTTGAGTGTAGGGATTGTTTGAATGCCCGCCATGTTTGAGTCCTTTCCGTTGAGTCGAGTGCATTCCTATGGATAACCCGTACTCCGGGAAAGTTTCTTAGGCCGAGTCATACAACGCGCGAGGTCAACCGTTCATCAGACCCAGAGCACATTTGTTGAACATAAACTGCGAGCGGCCGGCCAGACCAAAAGGGGCTGGCGCATGCGAAGCGCCCGCCATCACACGTCGCTTTATTAATCCGGTAAACGATCATGAAGAAGTTATATCTGTGTTTGAGTGTGTGCAGCCTGTTCCTGCTGCATGGCTGCTTCGACAGCTCGGACAACGCCACTAAAGGCAATAGCAGTACGACCAAATCTTCTGTGCAGATGCAAGAAGGCAAGGCGGATGAGCATAAGTGACAAGGCGAGTCATCGTGTTATGGGGGTGATTGCAAGGTACGGGTATGGCCATGGACGAGGAGTGAGGAGCCCGCAGCGCGCTCGCAGGCCAGCCCACGCGCCCTCAATCGGCTGCGTTTGCCCGTTCATGATTATTCAGGGCTACGGCCACGGCTTTGGCCACGTCGAGAAACGCCCGCGCCGCCGCCGATGGGTACACCCCTTTGCGCTGCATCAACACCGCCGTGCGCTGCAAGCGCTGCGGGGCCAGCTCAATCGCCACCAACTCGGGATGGGCCCGTGCAATCGCAGCCGGCAAGAGTGTCGACAAGGCAGTCCGGCGCACCACCTCAATCAAGGCGCCGATCACATTGGCCTCCATGACCACACGCGGGCGGATGCCGTGCTGGTTGCAATAGCGGTCGATCTGGTCGCGGGTGGCGAACTCTTTGCTCAGCACAATCAGTGATTCGCTGTTCAGCGCTTCCAGCCCGATGGACGACTGGCCTGCCAACGGGTGTTGGCTGCCCACCACGAGCGCCAGGGTTTCCACCAGCAAGGGGTAAGCGTCGATGTCGGGCGCGTGTACCTCGTCAAAGGCGATGCCTACATCCAGCTCGTCAGCCAGCAGTTGGTTCTCCATCTGTTCCTGGGCTACTTCACGCACGGTCAACGTGATGTTGGGATAGCGACTGTGAAAGGCGTCCACCAACGGCCCGACGAGGTACGTGGTGAAGGTGGGTGTGACGGCGATGCGCAAGGTGCCCCGGCTCAAATCGCCCACATCGTGGATGGCCCGTTTGCCTTGCTGTAGCTCCTGCGCCGCCCGCAACGCATGACGCAAGTAGACCTCACCGGCGTCGGTGAGGCGGGTTTTGCGCCCTGAACGATCAAACAGCTGAGCACCCAGGCTTTCTTCCAGTTGTCGAACTTGCTGTGACAGCGCCGGTTGCGAGACATGCAGGGCCGCTGCGGCCTTGGTGAAACCTTGATGTTCCGCGACGGCGAGAAAGTATTGAAGGTGGCGCGCGAGCTTGTTTGTTTCCATAAGATTATCTGATGTAGTTGATCATATATAAGACTTTTACCTTATTTTTAGGGCGCCGTAATCTTGGTTCATCGCAATGCGAGCCAAAGGAGTTACCCCATGCAAGACATCATCGACGGTTTTCTGAAGTTTCAGCGCAATGCCTTTCCCAAGCGTGCCGGTCTGTTCAAAGACCTGGCTAACCAGCAAAACCCCCGTGCATTGTTCATCTCCTGCTCCGACAGCCGCCTGGTGCCGGAGCTGGTCACCCAGCGTGAGCCGGGTGACCTGTTTGTGATCCGTAACGCCGGCAATATCGTGCCGTCCTATGGCCCTGAGCCGGGCGGCGTGTCGGCCTCGGTGGAATACGCCGTCGCCGCCTTGCAAGTCAGCGACATCGTGATCTGCGGCCACTCCGATTGCGGCGCCATGACGGCCATCGCCACCTGCACCTGCCTGGACCATATGCCTGCGGTGGCCGGCTGGTTGCGCTACGCCGATTCCGGCCGAGTGGTCAACGAAGCACGCCAGCACGTCGACCAGCCCGCCAAAGTCGCGTCCATGGTGCGCGAAAACGTGATCGCACAGTTGGCCAATCTCCAGACGCACCCGTCTGTGCGCCTGGCCCTTGAAGAAAAACGCGTGACGCTGCATGGCTGGGTCTACGACATCGAAAGCGGCTGCATCCAGGCTTTCGACAGCCGTACCGGCACGTTCGTGGCCTTGGCCGACTACCCAGTGAGCGCCGCCATCCCGGCAACACCTCGCTCCAACTGAAGTACCCAGGTACCTGCATCGCAGGCAAGCCTATGCCCCTTTTTTACCCACGGAGAAATCCCCATGATCCAGTCGCAAATCAGCCAAACCACTCGCCTTGCCCTGACCGACGTCATCCTCTTGGCCAAAGCTCGTAAAGACCTATCGTTCGCCCAGATCGCCGAAGGCACCGGCCTGCACGAAGCCTTCGTCACCGCTGCCTTGCTTGGCCAGCACCCGCTGCCGGCCAACGCCGCCCAAGTCGTCGCCGACACCCTGGGCCTCGATGCGGATGCCGTGCTGCTGCTGCAAACCATTCCGGTACGCGGCAGCATCGGTAACGGCGTGCCGACCGATCCGACCATCTACCGCTTCTACGAGATGATTCAGGTGTATGGCACCACGCTTAAGGCGCTGGTCCACGAGAAGTTTGGCGACGGCATTATCAGCGCGATCAACTTCAAACTGGATGTCAAAAAAGTGGAAGATCCAGACGGCGGTTCGCGTGCCGTCATCACGCTGGACGGTAAGTACCTGCCTACCAAACCGTTCTGATTGAGTGAACCTTGGCCCGACGCCGCAAGGCGCTCGGGCCATGCTCAGGGTGAGTTTTCTGTTTCAGCGGCGCGCAGACAGCTGTTGCGGCGCCAAAAATGCATCGTGGAAATAGTTACGAAAAGCCTGCATTGCCGGGCTGAATTCGCGCTCGCGATGCCACGCCAATCCGACACTCATCGGCGTCACCTTGTCGGTGACTGTCAGGGTTTCGATGCGTTTTCCTTCCAATGACCAGGGGCGGTGCACCAAGTCTGAGAGGATTGCCACGCCGCTGCCATTGGCGACCATGCTGCGCACCGCTTCGACTGAGCTGGTACGCACCCGCACGTTTGGCTGCTGATGCGCATGTTCCCAGTAGCGCATGGCGCTTTGTTCGGCTTCGTCGACGGTCAGCAGGATGTAGGGTTCTTTCGCGACGTCGGCGAGACTGACCGCCGAGCGCTCGCACAGCGGATGGTGGCTGGGCAGCCATAACCGCCGTTCGGAGTTGAAGAGAATCTCTGAAACGATGTCTGGGTGCGTGAGGTTGGCGGTGAGCACCACGGCCATATCAAAACGACCTTCCAACAAGCCTTGTTCAATCGCTTGCCGTTCCTGTTCATGGACTTCAATCGCCACGTCCGGATGCCAGTGTTCCAGGCGCTGCAAATGGTGCGGCAGGAAATAGCCGATCACCGTGTAGCTTGCCGCTAAGCGCAACACGCCACTGGCGCGGATATCCGGCAACGGGCTGTTCAACGCGTCATCGACGCTGCGCAAAATCACGTAGGCCCGGTTCAAAAAGTGCCGCCCGGCGTCGGTCAGGCTCATGCCCTGGGCCGAGCGCTGGAACAACAGCGTGCCGAGAATGCCTTCCAGTTCCTTGATCGCCGTGGTCACTGCGGATTGGGAAATATTCAGATGAATTGCGGCTTGAGAGATTTGCCCGATCTCGGCGGTAGCGACGAAATAGCGTACTTGGCGCAGGGTCAGGGACATTAGCACTCCGGACGATGAGGTATCTGTTTTTCAGAAGATGGCCTATCTGATAATAGATCTTCCCAAGGGGTAGGCAGGAATTTAACTTGGCCTGTATGAAGTCACAAGCGTCGGGAGCAAGCGTCATGCAGGCAGTAGATTTCAACTCGGACATGGGTGAAGGCTTTGGCCCCTGGACCATCGGCGATGGTGTCGACAATGAGCTGATGGGCTTTATCAGTTCGGCCAACATTGCCACCGGTTTTCATGCCGGTGATCCCGGCACCATGCGCCGCACCGTCGAGCAGGCCAAGCGCCTGGGCGTGGCCATCGGCGCGCATCCGGGGTTTCGCGACTTGGTGGGGTTTGGCCGACGGCACATCAATGCACCGGCCCAAGAACTGGTCGACGACATGCTCTATCAGTTGGGCGCCTTGCGTGAACTCGCCCGGGCTCAAGGCGTGGCCCTGCAACACATCAAACCCCACGGCGCGCTCTACATGCATCTGGCCCGGGACGAAGAGGCTGCCCGTTTGCTGGTGGAGAACCTCCAACGTCTGGAACCGGAGTTGCTGCTGTATTGCATGCCCGAGTCGGTGATCTGGCGGGTTGCCACGGAACTGGGGCAACCGGTGATCCGCGAGTTCTACGCCGACCGCGAATACGACCTCAGCGGCTCCATCGTTTTCACCCGCAACGTGCGAGCTTACGACCCGGCCTTCGTCGCCGAGCGAGTGCTGCGTGCTTGCCAACAAGGCGTGGTGCGCACCGTCGAGGGCGAGGACCTGGCGATTGAGTTCGACTCCATCTGTTTGCACAGCGACACGCCGGGTGCCCTGGCGTTGGTCGAAGCCACGCGTCGTGCACTTGATGGCGCGAGCATAAAGGTCCGAGCACCGCGCTGAGACCGAATGAAAACACCTGGCACACAGACGCCAGGGTTGACTCACCGATTTACTTTTTGCCTGCCTTTCTACAACTATTCCAAGAGGAACAGACATGGCCGAACACACTGTAATCACCCCGTTGCCGGGAACCTTCTACCGCAAAGCTACTCCGGAATCGGCGAACTTCGTCGAGGTCGGCGCGCAGGTCAGCGCCGACACGGTGATTGGCCTGATCGAGGTCATGAAGCAGTTCTCCGAACTGACCGCCGGGACGGCCGGTCGCCTCAATGCCTTTTTGGTAGAAGACGGTGATCCGGTGGAACCGGGTCAAGTCGTCGCAACACTCGACGGCGAGTGAGGGCACGATCATGACTCACGCCATTCATAAATTGCTGATTGCCAATCGTGGCGAGATCGCCGTGCGGATTATCCGCGCTGCCAAGGAACTGGGCATTCCTACCGTTGCTGCGTGCAGCGAGGCGGACGTCGACTCCCAGGCTGCGCGTATGGCCGATGAGGTGCATATTCTCGGCCCGGCCCGTGCCGACAAAAGTTACCTGAATGTCGAGGCATTGCTCGGCGCCTTGAAAGCCACGGGCGCCAACGCGGTGCATCCCGGTTACGGCTTTCTGTCGGAGAACGCCGACTTCGCCGAAGCAGTGGTGGCTGCCGGCGCCATTTTTGTCGGCCCGAGCGCGGAGACGATCCGGCGCATGGGCGATAAAGCCGAGGCGCGGCGCACGGCGCAAGCCGCCGGTGTGCCGGTGGTGCCGGGTTCGCCGGATGAACTGTTCGACGTTGAATCGGCGCTCAAGGCTGCCGAATCCGTTGGCTTCCCGCTGTTGATCAAAGCTTCGGCCGGTGGCGGCGGGCGCGGTATTCGGCTGGCGGAAAACGCCGAGCAGCTGAGCGAAGAATTCCCCCGTTCCCAGCGCGAAGCCCAAGCGGCGTTTGGCAATGGCGCGGTGTACCTGGAGCGGTTTATCAGCCGGGCCCGGCATATTGAAGTGCAAGTGCTGGGCGACGGTCAGCACGCCGTGCATTTGTTTGAGCGCGAGTGTTCGCTGCAACGGCGCCGGCAGAAAATCTTCGAAGAAGCGCCATCGCCAGTCCTCTGCCAGCAGCAACGGGAAACGCTGTGCGCCAGCGCGGTACGCCTGACTGAATCCCTGGGTTACAAGGGCGCCGGCACCCTGGAATACCTGTATGACGATACTACCGGTGAGTTTTTCTTTATCGAGATGAACACGCGGATTCAGGTGGAGCACCCGGTCAGCGAACTGATCACGGGCATCGACCTGGTCCAGGCCATGTTGCGCATCGCTGGCGGCGAGCCGCTGGGCTTCAAGCAAAGCGACATTCGACTCAACGGCGCCGCCTTGCAAATGCGCCTGAATGCTGAAGACCCTGCGCGGGATTTTTTCCCCAGCCCCGGCCTGGTCGAATCGCTGATCTGGCCACAAGGGGAGGGTATTCGTGTCGATACCCATCTCTACCCAGGTTACCGCGTGCCGCCATACTACGACTCGCTACTGGCCAAGTTGATTGTTCATGGTCACGATCGTACCGAGGCTTTGTCTCGCGCACGTGGTGCCGTGGCGCACACCACGCTCACCGGTATGGCCAACACCTTGGCGTTGCACGGTGAATTGCTGGAGCAACCGTGGCTGCACAGCGCCGACTTTCACACCGGCACCCTGGAAACCTGGCTGGCCGAGCGCCGCGGCGGAGGTGAAGCATGAGTACGCCCATCCGCTACAGTTTTGGCGCCGATGAGCATTTGTTTGCCGAAGTCAGCGACAGCATGTCCCTGGACGCGTTTTTCAAAGGACTGGCCGTCACCCGCGCCGTGGAACGGCTGGCGCTGGATGGCGTGCTCGATATCTGCCTGGCCAACGCGTCGTTCCAGATTCGTTTCGACCCGGATCGCATCGCCCCGCACACCTTGCTTGAAGCGGTAAAAACCGCCGAGGCCGGAGCCGTCGCCGAGCGCACCTTACAGACGCGAATTATCGAAATTCCGGTGCTCTACAACGATCCCTGGACTCACGAAACCCTGATGCGTTTTCGCGACCGCCACCAAGACCCGAGCGCCACGGACCTGGAATACGCCGCACGCATCAACGGTTTGGCCGACGTCGATGCGTTCATCGCGGCCCACAGTGGCGCGCCGTGGTTTGTCTCGATGGTTGGCTTCGTTGCGGGGTTGCCGTTCATGTTCCAGATGGTTGAGCGCGAGCGTCAGTTGCAGGTGCCCAAGTACCTGCGTCCACGCACCGACACGCCAAAATTGACCTTGGGCCATGGCGGTTGCTTTGGTTGCATTTACTCGGTGCGCGGCGCCGGCGGTTATCAGATGTTTGGCGTGACCCCCGCGCCGATCTACGACCCGCAACAGAACCTCGCGTACCTGAAAGATCACATGGTGTTTTTCCGTCCAGGCGACATCGTGCAGTTCAAACCGATGGACCGTGAGGCTTACGACCACGCCGTGGCCGAAGTGGACGCTGGTTGCTTTGATCTGCGGATTCGGCCGGTGGAGTTTTCGCTGGACGCGTTCCTCGCCGATCCCGTTGGCTATCCCAAGTCGCTGCAGGAGGTGTTGGCATGATTAAGGTCCTCAAACCCGGCCTCGCCACTTCGGTACAAGACCTGGGCCGCGAAGGCTATTACCACTTGGGCATTCCGCCGTCCGGCGCACTCGATCAATACGCCTTGAGCGCGGCCAATCAATTAGTCGGCAACCCGGCCGGTTTGGCGGGGTTGGAATGCACGTTGCTCGGGCCTGAGTTGGAGTTTCAGCAGGATGCATTGGTGGCGGTCAGCGGCGCGCACATGACGCCTCGGGTCGATGGCGTGGAAATGCACCACGACACCGCGTTCACCGTGAAGGCCGGGCAAGTGTTGCGCTTTGATTTTCCCAAGGCTGGTGCCCGCGCTTATGTGGCGGTGGCCGGCGGCATTGATGTGCCGGTGGTGCTCAACAGTCGTTCCACCTATGCGCTCGGCGCGCTCGGCGGTTTTCAGGGGCGACGCCTGATTGCAGGCGACGAGTTGCCGGTGGGCATCGCCAGTGGCAAGAGCCGCGCCGGGGCCAGTTTGCCCATGACGTTACGGCAATCATTGGGTGGCGAAATCACCCTGCGAGTGGTGCCCGGTTTGTACTACCACCGCTTGACCGAATCGGCGGCGAAAAGCTTTTTCGCCGAGCCGTGGACGGTCGGTTCGGAAGCCGATCGCATCGGCTATCGCTTCAAGGGCGGCAGCGCGCTGAGCTTTCAGCCCCGAGAGCAGCCGTTTGGCGCCGGTTCCGATCCGTCGAATATCGTCGACAGTTGCTACCCGATCGGCTCGATCCAGGTGCCCGCCGGGCTCGAACCCATCGTGCTGCACCGAGATGCGGTGTCCGGTGGCGGCTACGCGATGATTGGCACGGTGATCAGCGCCGACCTCGATTTGATCGGCCAGATGCAACCCAACCAGAAGGCCCGCTTTGTTGCGGTAACCCTCGAAGAGGCGCTGGAAGCGCGACGTACCTATAAGAAAAAACTCAGCTGCCTGAGCAAGCTGTTCCCTTCCTGATTCTGCCCGCCGTCTAGCGCGGGCCATGCCAAACGGTACGCCAACGCCGCACTTCGGTGCGGTGACGGCTGCCCGCGCTTCAACCATTGACTGGTTTTGGAGTTCACGCATATGGCTGCTTTATCGCAATCGAGTCAAACCGGGCAAGACCCGGCGCATTATCCTGTTCCCACCGAAGCGCGCATGGGGCGACTGTCTCTGACCATGGCGTGGTGGGCGGTGTGCAGTGCGATGTTTTACATCGTAGTGGGGGCTTCATTGGCATTGTCGTTCGGTGCGCGCAATGCGCTGATCGGCATGCTCCTGTCGGTGATCAGTTATGGATTGGTCAACAGCGTTCTCAGCCGCTTTGCGATTCGCAGCGGTTTGTCGGTGGCGTTGTTCTCACGACTGTTGTTCGGCAGCACCGGGGCATGCCTGGCGACGCTGATTTTCTTCTCGACCGCGATCTATTACGCGGTGTTCGAGGGTTCGGTGATCGCCGTCGCGCTCAATCACCTGTACCCGGAACTGGTCTATCCGCTGGCGGCATTGGCGGTGGTGCTCTACAGCGTGCCGATGATCCTGGGCAGCGTGCAGCACTGGCTGGACAAGCTCAACGGTGTGTTGTTGCCGGTGTATCTCGGTGGTTTGCTGGTGGCCGTGGGATTATCGATCAGCCGGTATGGCTACCAGCCGCAATGGCTGGATTTCGGCCCGGCAACGCCTAGCGCATTCGGCTGGTGGGATTGTTTTGTCGCCTACATGGGCGTCTGGGTATTGATGCTGTTCACCTTCGACTATGCGCGTTTCGGCAAGCCTGAAGACGCCGAGTACCACGGTCGCTGGAACTTCGGCATGCCGTTCTACGCAGTGACGTTTCTGCTCAACGGCGCGGCGGGCATTTACCTGGTCAGCAGCATTCCCCACGAAGGGGCCCTGAACGAAGTCTCGGTGGTGATGGCGATTTTGCAGTTGATGGGCCTGTGGGGATTGCTGTTTGTCTGGGCCACGCAAACCCGGATCAACACCGCCAACTATTACTTGGCGACCCTGAACATGCAGGCGTTTTTTGCACGGTTTGGCCTGCGTGGTTCGTACCTGGTATGGGCATTGATGGTCGGGGTGATCGTATATGGCCTGATGCTCGCCGATGTGTTCGCGTATCTACTCAAAGCCTTGGCTTACCAAGGGATTTTCGTGGTGGCCTGGGTGGGTGTGGCGTTGGCGCAGATTGTCTACGGACGCAGCGACATGGCACAGCTCGAACGGGTGGTCGCATTTAACCCGGTGGGCTTGACGGCCTGGTTTGGCGCCACCGCATTGGGCCTTGCGTTGATGTTCTCCGGCGGCGGCTTGAGCAGCTTTTCCGCACCATCTACCGTGATAGTTGCATTCGCCTTGCAAGCAGGCTTATCCCATCGAAGCTGGTTGCGGTTACGGATGGCGGAGTAGAGTTTTGCGGTCACTGATCCCGTACCAGCCTGCTCTAAAGGAGCCGGCTATGGGAAGCTCATCACAAATTCGCTGATGGGCTTTCAGTGACCGCTTCTGCCGATGACGTTGAAAAAGCCTGTTCGCCCAAACGCGCGAATAGTGAAGGTGAAAACATCTTGTTTGCACGCTACTACGTGAAAGACACCTGAACCTTTTGCGCAAAATCCAGATTTCAATCTCAGGCGCGTACTTTTTTGCTGTGGATCACTTTGTCAGGGAGGGATCACCAAACTAAGGGACATCAATCTAAGTCGCCCTGCTTTACTGAGCATAGGAGGGCGTCACCCCTGCTAACAGGCGCTGGCTGCCGGATTACGTGCCGTGACGATCCACGCCGCGCCGTCGATCATCACCGACCGCTCGCCGGGGAGGCCGGCGAAAGCGGCGCGAACCGCCGCTGAAGCTTGGGTGCGGATGTCATCGCTTTGCTGCGCGAGCAAAAGCGATAGCGGGCCGCCCTCGAATGCCATCCTTACCGCGTCGTCGATAGCCGCATCCCGAGTCTCGCCTTCACCGAACGGGATGGAAACATCGAACGGCGCAAAAGTGACATCGGTAAAGCAAGCGGCCGTCAGGATACGTGTAACCCGGCCCCGGTCAGCGAACGAGAAGGGTCCGGGTGCTTCAAGATCAGGCGGTGCGGTCAGCGGGACGATGCCCTTGATCGCGCCCATCGGAAGGCGCACCCAATCGTTCTCGGCCACGCCGCGCCAGCAGATGAAAGCGACCCGACCGCCCGGCCGGAGCGCGCGTCGCATATGGGTGAACGCCCCTGTCGGATCGTCGAAGAACATCACCCCGAAACGCGAGAAAAGGATGTCAAACGCACCATCGGGCAGCTCGGCGTTACTGGCGTCGGCCACCTGGAACAGCACCGGCGCATCCTGCGGCGCAAGCTCGCGCGCTCGTCCAATCAGCGGTTCGGATATGTCCACACCCAGCACATGTCCGCCCGCGCCGACGCGGGCGGCCAAAGCCAGACTGGACGCGCCTGCGCCGCAACCGACGTCAAGCACGCGCTCACCCGTGGCGGGCGCTGCGGCTTCTATCGCGGCCTGGCCAAATACCGCAAACATGGCGTCAAACCGGGCCTGGTTGGCGACCCAGTACTCTCCGCTTTGGCCATTCCAGTCGGCGCCCTGATAGGTTTTTTGCTCTGTCATGACATCTTCTCGTTTTGATAGTGTTTAACCAGCTAGCCTTTGATCGAGGCAAGGAGGGAAGGGCATTACTTGGCCCATGCCGTGATCCGTTCCGCGATCGCCTCAGGGGCCTCAATGAGCAGGAAATGACCCACACCGGAGACGACCTCCATCGCGTGCGGGGCGGCGAACCGATGTCGGTCGTCGACCTGCGCGGGGAGGATGCAGCGGTCGATCAGCGCGAGCACATCGCTGGTATATTTCCGGAGTCAGGCGGTGCAGAAGCCGGGGACGGCGACCTTCTGGAACAGGTGCGGGGTGGCTACGACGGATGACGGATAGGCCGATACCTTCGCGACGAATTCGGGGCGGGCGAAGGCATCGCGGAGCGTCTCGGTGGACTCCCACACCACATAGTTCAGGAAGGTCGGGCTATCACCGATCGCTCGGTGCAGTTGGGTGGAGATGAAGCCCGGCTGCTTCTTCAGGGTTTCGCCCGCCGCCTTGAAGGCGTCCAGGAAGCCCGCCTCGTCGGTGGGACCGACCGTAAATATGTTGATAAGTACGATTGGCGCAGCCGAGATGCCGAGTTGGCGCTCAAGCGGGAATTTATCGTCTAGCGGCTTGAATTTTTTTAGGACTTCCATGGTGGCGCTCGCGTCTATTGAAATTAGTGTGCTCGATGCTGCTTGATCTCAAACCAGCATCGACTGCTGGGCGAAGATGCCCGCCATCACGCCTTGCCATGAAGCCGTGCTGACAGATGCCATGAGAGGGTTGGCAAGGTCGCCGGCAGCGTAGACGCCGGGCACAGTGGTTTCGCGGCGCTCGTCGACCTTGAACGCGATACCCAGGGGCGTATCGACCGTGGCGAGGCCCAGTGATTCATGCAGACGTGCGGAGGGCTTGTTGCGCGGATGCGCGAATAGGATGTCGACCGCAACAGAGGTGGCGGCGTCGAGCCTGACGGTGGTGTTGTGGCTCTCGTTATGCTCGATTTCGGTGATTCGGCCATCAACGACAGGGTTGCCGCGGCGCGCCAGATCGGCGCGGATGTCGGGTGGAATGTCGTGACCATTGGCAAAGACCGTCAATGTGTCGGTCCAGTCATGGTATAGCTTGACGTAGTTGTGCGACGGCGGACCGGACCAGACGAGGCCCCAATGCCGGCCCGCAACTTCAAAGCCGTCGCAATAGGGGCAGGGTACGATGGAGGTTCCCCAGCCTTCGGCAAAGCCGGGAAGTTCAGGCATCTGGTCGACGACGCCATAACTCAGGATCAGCCGGCGCGCCCTGTGGCTTTCGCCATCGCCAGTGAGGATGGAGAAATCGTCAATGGTTCCAGAGATATTCTCGGCCCGGGCAGTGACAAGACTGACCGTAGGGTAGCGCGCAAGCTGTTGCCGCGCTTCGGCCAGAATCTCTTGCGGTGGCTTGTGATCGTGGCCAAGCAAACCATGCGAGTGCTTGGCGAAGCGATTACGCGGAAGACCCGTATCGAGAACGGTGACTTTTCGGCGGGCACGACCAAGCTGTAGAGCGGCGGCAAGACCCGCAAAACTGCCGCCGATAATGATGACGTCATTCATGGTGATAGGCTCCGCGTTGAGGCTGAAGGGACTTGAGTTTTACTTTTACAGTACTTGCGAGTACCATAATTCCATAGTTAAGATACTGTCAAGTACTGGAATTCTCATGACCGAAATTTGCCAGACCCGGCGCGGCCGGCCAGCCAACGAGGCGCTCAGCCAAACGATTGTCGACGCCGCCGGCGAACTTTTTATGGAGTTGGGATTTCAAGCGACAACGATGGACAAGGTCGCCCAGCGGGCAAAAATATCCAAGCTAAGCATCTACCGGCACTTCGAGAACAAGGAGGCGCTGTTCAGCGCGGCCATCGCGGCCCACTGCCATCAGTTTGCACCGCAGGCCATTGTTGAAGGCGTCGACGGCTCGGCCGCAGATCAGCTCATGGCGGTGGGGACATTCCTGCTGCGCACATTGTTGAGTCCGGAAGTGCGCAATGTTGAGGCCATGATCATGGTCGACAAGGCTAAGCAAAAGTCGTTGAGCAAGCTCCATTACGAAGCCGGTCCCGCCTATGTCATTGCCCAAATCGAGGCCCTGTTGCGGCACTTGCACGCGCAGGCGATGCTAAATGTGCCCGACCCTTTGGAGTCTGCCCGTTTGTTTGCCGCGCTTATCAAAGGGTCCGATCTTCTGATGATCGCCCGCTTCGATGAGGCGAAGGCAAAGGACGACAATGAAGTCGAATCCTATTGCCGGTCGGCCGTCGCCATGTTCATCGCGGCGCACGGTGTTTAGTGGTTGATTTGAACGCTTGATGTCGGTCGTTAACTGGACACCACTGGTCTCTGCTTCATGAAGCGCCAGGCCGTGGTCTACGACTTTAGCCCCAGCCGAACTGGCGAGCATGCGCGTAACTTCTTGGGTGCCAGGAACGGCAAGCTCGTTTGGCGATTACGCCAGGAAACGGCGGTGCCCATTGCTGAAAAACTGCATGAGTGAATGCTGGCCCAACGCGAACTTGTACCCGAGGGCTCAGCTACGGCCAAGGCCCTGGATTACAGCCTTAAACGCTGGGAGCACTGACGCGCTACCTGGAAGATGGTGCTGTGCCGATCGACAATAACCAGATCGAGAACTTGATCCGGCCGTGGGCACTTGGGCGGTCGAACTGGTTATTTGCTGGGTCGCTGCGTAGCGGCAAACGGGCGGCGGCGATCATGAGCTTGATCCAGTCTGCGTGCATCAACGGGCATGATCCGTATGCTTATCTTAAGAATGTGCTGACGCGGCTGCCGACGCAGCGGGCGAGTGAGATCGCCGAGCTACTGCCGCATAAGTGGAATCCTATCGAAGCGACTATTTTCCAAGCGTCTAATTTTAGGAGAGAACCATAAAGGCGTTATCAATTGTACGGCCCAGTGGAGGCCGAATCGCTTCTGGCGAGAAAATCCTCGAAGTCCGTCGTTGGCATCCAGACTTAGATCCTTCTGAGGATCTCCTGATTGTGGAAAACGGGCGTTTTCTCCATAACGACGGGGACGAAGACAATAACGGTACTGCCGTCGCAATTGTGCGCGTGAAAACCGTGCGCCCCTTCATCCTCACTGACATGCAAGCGGCCTGTGCAAGCTATTTTGAGGATGGCTGGCTCGCATGGGAGTTGAGTGACGTAAGGCCAGTCACACACCCTGTGGCCATCCGTGCGGCACGGGGAATCTACGAGGTAGATTTCCTACTTCCAGACAGGCGCTGAACATTGAGCAAGATGTGTTGGTCAGACGCTTACTCCTCAGCGCGCACTTCACAAGGTGGGTTGTTCAGGCGCTTACGAAAAACTGATGACTCAGCATTGGTTGCTTCAGACCAAGCTCGCCTGTATCTGAGAGTAAGGTGGTCTATATAGAGATCGTCGCTTAAAGGGTGAACCAGTGAGCAAAATCATCAGCGCACATGACTTACAAATCGACCTTCGAGGTGCGAACGAAGCCGGGTTGTTCAAATGGCTGCTTGCCAGTTTCCTGATGGGCAAAAGAATCCAGGGGCAGATTGCGGCTAACGCGTACCGGGTGATCGTCGAGAAACACCATCGGGATACGCCGCACAAACTGGCGAGCTGCACTCACCGCCAGTTGGTCACGATGCTTGGAGAGGCTCACTACGTGCGTTACGACGAGACTACGTCGTCGCGGTTACTCGCATTAGCTAACAAAGTGAATACTGAATACGATGGCAAGGTCAGCAACATTGTTGCGGCTAGCGCCGATCGTCGCGCGTTCGAAAAACGCTTGTCTGAATTCGAAGGGATAGGGCCAAAAACTATTGAAATTTTTCTGAGGGAAGCGGCTGCGGTGCTCTTCGAATCTTCGGCATAGCTCTCACTCACACTGCCTTCCGATTGCTTGCAGCGAGGTGAAGTCAATGATAACTCGCACGCCATCTACCACTCGGGCTATCTTCGACAGGCCCAGTACCCTTCGAGTGGGGATGTACGCTCCATGAGCCTTGCCGATGAAGGGCTGCATGTGATGCTCACACAATGAACACTGTTCGATGTCGCGCACGATGACCATTTCATCATTTTGCGATTCGAACAATGCGCCATTGATCAATTCCTCCAGACTCAGTGTGTAGCCATTGCACAGGTACTGCATCGCTTTGGCTTCGCGCTATGGGGGTATCCAGCAGTCCTTCACGCTCAGGGTTCCCATCTACGCCGAGGAGAATCTCACGATAATGTTCGACTGATGATGGGTTCATCTTGAATCCCAGCAGCGACGCTGCGCTTTATGGGTCGGCAAACCTTGGTGGTAGGAGCGTATCTACTGCGCACTATCTGACGCAGATGCCACAGGCTTCGCCGGATCAGCTATGACCCAGCTTATGCGTCTGCGACATGACAAGGCGAAGCTGTCTAGGTCTGCTTATTTTTCAAAGTGGACTGCTCGTCTGATGCGGGTTTTGACGCCGGCACTACGCAACGGTTATCGACACAGCGGCTGCCGCTATCTGGGTGAGGTAACCACGCCAAATGGGGGCGTATACGGCAAAAAAGGCGATAGCCGAATTCAAGCAGCGGGCGGAGTACATTCCAAGTCAGTGGCGTTGCCCAAAAGCCCAAGCCGGCGGCTCGCCAGCTCCACAGGGTGGCATCCAGGCCGGTTATCCAGCGTCCATCAGCGAAGCGGGCGTGCAGCGAGGACTGCATCTGCTCGAACGTGAACCCGAGTGCATTTGCGTCGAATTCACTGTTGCTGATGTCCACGAAAAGCAGATGATCCTTTATGGCATGCCCGCGCAGGAGCTTGATTTCGCGCGCACATAGAGGGCATTCACCGTCAAAGTACAGCGTCAGTGGCCAATTCATTTTCTTGTACATGGTGGGCACTCTTGTATAACCTTTGTGCAAGATATGCTGAAAGCAACAGGCTGACAATTTTCCGCTCTGCTATGGACGGTCATGTTTGCTTTCGTGAGTAAATCGCCCCGTGCTTTCGATTTCGATATCAAGTTTGGTGGCGGCAAGCTATGCGAAGGCGTACACGCTTGCGTAACAGATTCACTAAGTTTGAAACAGGTCAGGGCTGCAGTCATGTAACCCACCTCGCCATCAATATCTCGCCCAGACAGGGCTTTTGGGCCTACAGTCTTGGGTGTCGCTCACTGCAAGGAATACAAATGAATGGGTTCCCTTCAACCCCTGCGCCAAAGCACGTCACCCTGCTGGGTTATGGCGGTCTGTTGCCGTTTATTGTTCTGGCACTGCTGATTCCGTTCTCTCTCGACTATCGGACGCTGTTTGCGATTGCGCTTGTTAACTATGGAGCAGTCATCCTGAGCTTCGTCGGAGCCTTGCACTGGGGCTTCGCCATGACCATGCGAGATATGAGTGCCAAGCAGCGCAGCGACCGGTTCATCTGGAGTGTTATACCTGCACTTATCGCTTGGATCGCCACGTTACTGCCAATGCCCTTGGGCTGCTTGCTGTTGGTCATAGGCTTAGTCGTCCACCTTCGGCAGGACAAGAAGCTCTTGCGGGTTATAAGCTTGCCCGCTTGGTACATGCCGATGCGATTACGGCTGACCCTCGTGGCGAGCGTCTGCTTGCTGCTTGCGGCGCTCGTTGAGGCGCTTCCTTCATGAAGCCTCGTGTGCCCGGCCAGGATTTCCTCACCTTTGAAATAGCCTCGGTCAGCCACCACCGACCAAGTAACCGATGCGATGGCCTCGCGTGCCTGCTTAGCCATTGAGCTGATCGCGGTCGGAACCGATATTGGTCACCTCATGAGCAACGATCAAATGGCGCTGGGTATCGACGGCTGTCTGCACGATATCGGCGGTGATAATGTTGGAAGCAGCACCCAACCAACACTAACATCTCACCCGCCACAACTGATCCAAGCGCGTCGTATAGCCTCAAACGCTGGATAGCGCTAAGGCGCTATCTCGATGACGGTGCTGTGCCCATCGATACAATTGGTGCGAGAATCAAATTCGGCCGTGGGCTCTTGGGCGCTCGAATTGGTTGTTCGCAGGTTCGCTACGCAGTGGTAAACGTGCCGCAGCGATCATGAGTTTGATCCAGTCTGCGCGGCTCAATGGGCATGATCCGTATGCTTACTTGAAGGATGTTCTTACACGCCTGCCTACGCAGCGGGCGAGCGAGATTACTGAGCTTCTGCCGCATAAGTGGACGTCCATCTAATTGCTAAACGTATTACTGAACATCTTCTTCTTTTGCCAAGTAGAGTAATGCAATGGAACGCGAAAAAATCGATGCCGCATTAAAGGAACATGTCATCCCGATCCTTCGTAGCATGGGGTTCAAGGGATCGCCTCCCCATTTTCGCCGCAATACAGGACAACAAATTGATCTGATCACGTTTCAATTTGATAGGCATGGAGGGGGATTCGTCATTGAGGTAGCTGTTAGCCCCGCAGAGGGAGTGACTATGTCTTGGGGTGAACAGATCCCGCCGGCAAAGGTGGTCGCGGCACACCTGCATCCGAATAAGCGTATTCGTTTAGGGGCGGTTATGGGAGGTGATCACTGGTTCAGATATGACAATAAAGGCAACAGTGCTACTCGGTTCGCAGATACGGCCCGCGAGGTTCAACCTTACCTGCGCGGCCAAGCATCTGACCACTGGGCCAAAGGTCCTCTCCCGGACACCAAAAGCCCGTAAATGCTCCACCGCAACTGTCAACAAGGGCGCCTTGCTCGCGCCATCGGCCTAAGATGATTCCGTCAAGACGTGTCTACCGGACGTTACCGTTTAGTTTACATCCGAAACACCGAGACTGAATTTTTGAGCCGAAGACCTACCAAACCTCCTGATTGCCTTGGTCAGCACAGTAGCTGTAACTTTGATCTTCGTCAGCGAGGATATATTTTTGAACGACTCTGAACATCTGAAAAGACTGTGCTCCCGTTTCAACTCTGGAGAGCATCTGAGGTTTACGTTTTTCTGGGGGCACCAGCGCAGCAAAACTGTCGTCACGGCTTCGTGCTTCAGCCAATGGTTCGAGGCCGGGTTCATTATCGAGGGGCAATATTACCCGACGGCCGAACACTTCATGATGGCCGAGAAAGCGGCCTTGTTCGACGATCAGGAAAATCGTGCGCAGGTGCTCCGCGCTCCTACTCCTAATGCTGCCAAAGCACTTGGTCGAAAGGTTCGCGGATTTAATGATAAGGTTTGGCTGCAACACCGATACGACATTGTTGTTCGAGCGAACCAGGCCAAGTTCTCTCAGAATCCGCAGTTAAACGAATATCTTCTACAAACCGGTTCGCGCGTTATTGTCGAAGCCAACCCCGTTGATAACGTCTGGGGTATAGGGCTCGCACAGGACAGCGCGGATGCCAACAATCCAAATCTGTGGAAAGGTTTGAATCTGTTGGGGTTTGCGCTGATGCAGGTGCGGGACGGGACGAGTATCCCAGCCCCAAGGTAGTGACCTGACCTTACTCGCGGAAATGCAGAAGCCTTGGCGAACGCCAGGGCGTGTTGCATGCGGCCTTATTAAGATCGCGCGTCAGTCAACAAAAGCTGATTCACCCGAATTTACGTGGATACCTTCGAGCGTCTGCTTCTGGCCCAGAGTGTGTAAAAACGCATATGGACTCGCGGTGACGGTTACGCATCCGGTTCGAAGACACCTGCATCCACGAGCATCTCAACTAACGCCTCTGGCCATACCGTTTCTCCAGTAGATCTCAGCTTGGGGGCGGACCACCGGTGATGATCTGCCATGACCTGAGTCTCGTATAAGGTCCATTCGGAGCTAGAAAGGATCTGGCTTTCCGCGTGCACAATGAAATACTGCTCAACTGCGAATACCGTCTCGCCGCTGGGCAGGAGCATTGAAAACCTCCGATCTGCCACAGGCCCTACAACTGTGTTGACCTGAATACCGGTCTCCTCACGCAGTTCACGTATTGCAGCGGCGTGGAATGTTTCTCCGTCTTGAGTCGGGGCAAACACCAATTTCCGGACCTGGGAAAGCGTCACTCCCTGGTGCAGATTACATTACGTATGATCCATCATCGCGATCTGTGATCGTCTGGGACGCCAAGTATCGTGCTCCTGGCGCAAGCTATCCGACGTCCTTGCCAGATTCAAAGTTACAGACCTGGCAATAAGAGATCATAAACTCTGTTAAAAATATGCCGGAGGGATCGGCCAAAGCAGCCGCAGAGAGTGCGCTTAAGGCTGACAGGGTCGAAGGCCGAATATTCAAATGGCCACAATAGGATTGAGGTGTTTAAGATGAAGGAATGGTCATCGCTGTGCAAGTCAAAGGTTGGGGACGCCGTTGATGTACGGGAGCAATGCGTTATCGCTATGGACGACGGTGCATACAAAATTTCAGACGATCAGTATTTTTTAGCTGACGCTTTTTCTGATGAGGGAGAGGAAAAATTTCGTTTGCTGTCCCTCTATTGGGCCTGCAGTGAGCCTGCATTTAGAAGAGCCTACTACAGGGATGTTGAAAATGATGACATGGCCGTATGCCGGCCGCCGCCTGAATTGCTTCCGGTTGGGACGGGGGCGACCTATAGTCAGATTAAAAATGCTCTTAGCTCTCTTGGTTCTGACAAGTTTATGGAATACGCCTCTTATCGTGTTATGTCTGATGGTGCATTTGTTCATAAGGGCTTAGAAAGTTCATTGGCTGTTTATTATTTTCGCTTGCATGATATTGTGGATGATGAGCTGCCTTACGCGATACTGTGGAAGCTTTCTAGTCTGTGATTTAATAAGAGGCAACGTCCTATTGCCGGGTTGAAGCGGTGCAAAAGCAACTACTAATGCTCCAAATACACCAGGTTCATTACGGACTCTGCCGGTAATACTATTGGTTTAGATTATATCAAGGGGCTCAGGGGAACGAATGTGACCGTCACGGGAACGCGTGGTGGTGTTCAGTATCCGTTGCAAGGGCAAACTCCCGATTCTTAAGCGAATCTTGGAAATCGGCATGTTGTTGTCTACGGTCCTGAGGGGCGTGCACTATATGACGTGTCTAGCTCTCGGATTAAGGTGGTCGAATGGAACCAAGCTCCGAATGAAACATATTTCCCCAAGAAGGGAAGTGATACAAAAGTTTTTGAGGGAAATGTCCCTTAGTCGGTTCTTGATAGCTTGGGGTTGAAATGATGAAAGTTTATCAGGGTAATATTTCTAAAGAGTCGTTGAGTTTGTTTGTTTCAGATATAGGCTCCGGAAATTTTTTTTCATATGTAGGGCACTTGGTTTCATTAGAATAGGCAATTTCTGTTCTGGGTTTGCTCTCTCCTGATTTTATTGAGGTCAGTGGTCATGTTTTCTGGCTGCCTAACGCTCAGCAATACGATCCGCAAAAATTTTATTTGAACGGGCTGGTTGAGACCGAATCTAGTGTATTGGAACTAAGTACATCGCGTAGAGACGTTGAACGATACAGAAATATTTTTTCAATAAATCAGTTCTTTTCAAAGTGGGAGGATGCACCGGGGCGACCCGTATTTAAAGTGGGCCTGTCTGAAGAAGATTATCGTCTTTGTCATTTATTTGCTGAACAGATCACTAGATATTGGAAACGCGCGTTATCCGATGCCTTTCCAGAGAAGGTATTTCAGTTTGAGATTGCTGACGGCCTTCTCGATGAATATGGTGTCTGTCTGACATTCTGGCAGTAGTAGTTTAAAGAGCGCACAGGATGTGTCCGCGCCATTAAAATCACTGCCAGAGGCTAAATAATAATTATGCGTTTAGAAAAGGTTGTGAAAAGCCTTGTAGAAAAACTTAAGGCAGTCAGTGAAGAGCAACGAAGACATGCTATAAAAGTTGGTGCGCGTACGAAAGCGTCGGTCAGTTTACGCTTGAACAGAGCGCCTTCTCGGGCGTGTATAAGTGGGGGCATCATTATTTAAAAAATGAAAATATGCCCCCAATTATGCCCCTCAAAAGCGTCAGAACCCCTTGGAATTGGACGGACGTCCATGGATTACAGATGCTGTAAGCTGATGTTTTATAAGCCTTTATAGAATCTAGTAGAACTCTATTACAAACTCTCGGGGTCGCCGAAGAACATCTGAATACGCGACCGCAACCAGCGCTCCCCCGGATCGTTATCCTGTGAACCGCGCCACGCCATGTGCAGTTCAAAACTGCGCACCGGCAGCGGCGGGTCTTCTGCGCGCAAGCCGCCGGCCGAGGTCAATGCTTCGGCCGCGTAGTCCGGCACGGTGGCGAGGATGTCGGTGCCGGCCAGCAAGGTGCCCAGGCCGTTGAATTGCGGCACGGCGAGTACGACGTGGCGCTTGCGCCCGAGTTTTTCCAGCTCTTCATCGATAAAACCGCTCAGGTCGCCAGCGAACGACACCAGGGCATGGGGGCGGGCGCAGAAGTCGTCCAGGCTCAAGGAACCGGGCACGCTGTCGGCACGCAGGAGTTTGGGTAGGCTGCGGCGCAGCACTTTGCGCTTGGCGTTGGCCGGCAGGTCGGCGGTGTAGCTGACGCCGATGGAGATTTCGCCGGAGGCCAGCAGGCTCGGCATCAGGATGTAATTGACGCGGCGCACCACCAGCACGATGCCGGGGGCTTCGGCGCGCAGGCGCTTGAGTAACTGGGGTAGCAGGGCGAATTCAACGTCGTCGGACAGGCCGATGCGGAATACCGCATTGCTGGTCGCCGGGTCGAATTCGGCGGCGCGGCTGACCGCGGTGGAAATCGAGTCCAGGGCCGGGGAGAGCAGGGCGAAGATTTCTACTGCGCGGGCCGAAGGTTCCATGCTGCGGCCGGTGCGTACGAACAACGGGTCGTCGAACAAACCGCGCAGGCGCGACAACGCGGCGCTGATGGCCGGCTGGCCGAGGAACAATTTCTCGGCGGCGCGGGTCACACTGCGCTCGTGCATCAAGGTTTCGAATACGATCAAGAGGTTAAGGTCGACACGACGCAGGTCGTTACGGTTCATCTTGTGTCCTGGAAGAGTCAGCAAACTTGACGAGAGCAGTCACAGGGAGCCCTCGGGTTCCCTCTTGAAGCATGACCGGCATGAATCTTACGGGGAAAGACTGGTACTCTGCACCGGCTAATTGAGTTTTCCTACGATACTTAGGGTCTATTCATCAGACGCGGAATCAATGACAGGCATGTCGACTATTAATGGTGACCGATGGTCTTGCCAGGAAAGCCCAGATAAAGTTCATGGCATTAGAGGTTAATTTGGCGAGGTTTGCGATGTCCCGCACGATCCGTTTTCACAAGTTTGGTCCGGCCGAGGTGCTCAAATGCGAAGAGCATGCAGCCGCGCTGCCCGCACCGGGCGAAGTGCAGGTGCGTGTCGAAGCGATTGGCATCAGTTGGTATGACATTTTGTGGCGTCAGAACCTGGCGTCTTCCCATGCACGTCTTCCCTCTGGCCTGGGCCATGAGATGGCAGGGGTGGTCGTCGCTTTGGGCGATGGCGTGGAGGATTTGGCCGTGGGCGATAAAGTGGCCAGTTTTCCGGCCGAGAGCCCCAATGACTATCCGGTGTATGGCGAGCAGATCGTCCTGCCTCGTTCGGCCCTGACGCGCTACCCGGACGTCTTGACCCCCATCGAAGCGAGCGTGCATTACACGCCGCTGTTGATTGCCTATTTTGCTTACGTGGATCTGGCACGGGTCAAACCCGGGCAGTTTGCGTTAGTCACGGATGCTAGCCACTGTGCCGGTCCGTCCTTTGTGCAACTGGGCAAGGCGCTGGGTGTGCGAGTGATCGCTGCGACCAAGGACAGCGCCGAGCGTGAGTACCTACTGTCCCTCGGGGCCGAGAAGGTGATCGCCACCGAGGAGCAGGACCTGCTTATGCAGATCAACAAGTTCACCGACAATCGCGGCGTCGACGTGGTGTTCGATGGTTTAGGTGGCCCGCAGATGTCGTTGCTAGGCGATGTGCTGGCGCCGCGCGGCAGTCTGGTTCTGTACGGGC
This sequence comes from Pseudomonas sp. ARP3, assembly GCF_001029595.1. Lineage (NCBI taxonomy): Bacteria > Pseudomonadati > Pseudomonadota > Gammaproteobacteria > Pseudomonadales > Pseudomonadaceae > Pseudomonas > Pseudomonas sp. ARP3. The sequence continues at coordinate 27,766 of NZ_LEKF01000016.1, read as the reverse complement.
TGCAAGGCGGCAACCAGACGCCGTTCCCTGCGTGTGCGGCATTCCAGAAAAACATTCAGTTCTTTGTGCACTGCATCGGCAATTTCACCGGCAAGCCGGAACTGGGCATTGTCCAGGATCAGGTCGCTTTGCAACGGGCCTTGCGTGACATCAACCAGCTGACCGCCGACCGCGTGCTGGTGCCGCTGAAAACCACGGTGTTTCCGTTCAATCAGTTCGTGGAAGCGCACCGCTACATGGACGAATGCCCGTGCCGGGAACGTGTAGCGTTGCAGGTTGAAGCTGTTTAGCGCGTAGGAAGATTCGTAATCAGCTGGTTCGACCCAATGGCGCATGGGGCAAATGCGCCATTTGACAGGGCTTAAGCCTCGCCCCCCATGAAGTGCCGATCACGCCCTTCAGCCCCTGAATCCTGCTCTGGTCCCCTGACGCCGCACTGAAACCCAGTGCGGCGTCGTCGTGTATGCCCCTTCGGCACGTCCTCGGCTGTTGATCTGCACTGGTTTTCGACCAACTTCTGTATCTATTAATCATTAATCCAGCACTGATAATTGCGACTTCACATTCATCTCAAGGATTGAGCAATGATTGAATTCATGATGCGGCTACCGATGGTCACCCGAACTATGGGTGCGTCAATCAACTGGACTTTTGGTGTAAGACGCTTTGAGGGAAAGTCACAGCGCCAGGACCTGGAAAGTTGTTTGAGTGTATTTGTCGGATGCTTCTTTAAATAATTGGTTAGAAGTGTGTAGGACATTGTCAGAGGCTTCCTAGGGGTGGTCGATAGAAGCGTTTTACCTATCTATATCATTGGCTTGCGTGTGTTTCATTGGCCGTATTGTGCAGTGGGTAATCCCAGCCATCCCGTGACTCGGTGCTAGTGTCTATTTATTGGCGCACGGTGCGAAGCGCGAATTTCCTACACGCGCAATGGATCAAGCAGACACTCTTAGCAGTAGCTTGAAACTGATATTTCAACTCAGGTAGTACAACTATGAGCACTATTCACGAACAGGCTATGAATCATGTTTATCAGCAAGTTCTGCAACGTTTGATCGGGCACTTTACTCGTTCGGGCAGGACGGCACTCCAGTTGTTGGTCCAACGTATTGTGGTGGCCGCAGGAGGCATGGAGCAGGTCGGGGATTACAAAGTGCTGGTGGCTCACGGCGCAGGCGAGGTCAGCAGTTACACCCTGGCGCTGTTGCGCGCCGCGCAGTTGACCATCGCCGGCCGCGCACCCCGGACTTTCGATTTGCGCGTGGCGACGCTGCGTCATGCCGGTATGACCGAGGGGCAGCTCGAAACGCTCAATCAGGGTTACAGCCGCCTGTTTCTCCATGATGATCCGCGTGTCGAATTGCTCATGGTGGAAAACCAAGAGGTGCATCCCTTCAATCACCTGCGCCCCGCATCTGCGCTCGGGCGTGCGAACAGCCAGCGCAATATGTTGATGGTGGGCCATCTGAGCTCCGGTGATTGTCGCGCGACATTGTGCAATGAAACCTACCTGGCCCTCGGCGATTTCTACCAGCGCGTCACGACTTGGAACGGCGGCGTTCACGCGTTGGTCAGCGGTGACTCCCCACGCAAGCAAAGCCAGTTTCTCGCCTGGCTGAAAAGAACCGCCGAAGGCGCTGGCGTCCCCCCCGCCAAGGGGCGGGCGCGGTCGCTCACCGAATTGTTCGCACGCATGGACGAGTGGAGCACCGGTTACTACCGCGATGTTTATGGCGAACACTACGTGGCCCATGAGAACCCTAGCCCTTCGGGACACCGCCATCTGGCTTACATCGGCATTGACGATCTGCTCAAGGACGTCGACCTGCAATCCGCGACGCTGTTGTCCGATTTCATGGCCTATACGCCCGACCCGCTGGGTTTTCACTTCAGCCATCCAAGCTATTCCAACCCGTTGCTGATGGCCCACCTGCGCGGCCTGCAGGCCGAATGTCTGCGCGATCTCGATTATGAAGATGGCGTCGACGGCTTCATCCAACAGTCGGCCCAGTACATGCGACGCCTGCACATGCCTGAGGAGCTGTTCGCCGAGGCCAGTTCCCGTGAAGGTCGTTTATTGGCCAGTACCTTCGCTCAGCAATTCTTCGGCCTGGATGAAACTCAATTGATCTGTCTGTTGTTTTCACCGTTCATTCATCACGGTCAGCGGCTGGAAGGTTATTTGCGCCAATGTCATCCCGGCATGCTGGTAGCACTGCCTGAACTGCACAAAGCGTTGCAGGGCAAACCATCGGCCGAAATGCTGCAACAATGGTTCACCGACACCAGCGGTTTACCCCTGCCATTGTTGCAACATCTGTATCGCAAACGCCCCTTGACCTGCGCCAATGGTCAGCTGCGCAGTGCCCGTGCCGTGTCTCATGGCGCGACACCGGCCTTTCAATTGTCCGGGCGATGACCCTTCGCGGCGAGCGCCAGGCGGATTTCGCGTATCAGGCGGTGTATCGCTACATGATCAACCTGATCAACGAAGTCAGCACGGACACCCGAGTCAAGTTACCGTCGCTGCGCCAGTTGGCCGCTCGCCTGAACGTGTCGATCTCAACGATCCAATACGCCTACTCGTTGCTGGAGAAGGAGGGGCGAGTGTATTCGGTAGCCAAGTCCGGTTATTACGCGTGGCCGATGTCGGCCAATCCGACAGCCTGGCTGGGTGGAGACTTGCTCGACCGGCTCTATGCCGCTGCCCGGCGCCCTGGAATGCTAGTGCTCAGCGGCGATGAGCCTGCGCTAGAGGCTTCGTTGAATGCCACTTTGCTGCGCCTGGAGCGCGAACTGGTGCGCCAGTATCCCGGCCAGCTGCAACCCTGGTCCCAACCGTGCGGGGTGTGGGAGCTGCGGGCGGCGCTGGCCGCGCGTTATACCTCGTCACCCACACGGTGCTGGCATGCCGACGACGTATACATCGGTGCCGACTTGCGTGGCGTGCTGGATATTCTGATCGAAGTGCTGGGGCTCAAAGGCACCACGGTGATCGTCGAGTCGCCCTGTGATTGGCTGATTCTGCGGCTGCTGCAGGACGCCGGTGTGCGCGTTATCGAGCTGCCCTGGACCGCGCAAGCGCGCTTGGACAGCGAAAACCTGGAGCGACTGTTGCGTGATGAGCCGGTGCACCTGGTATTACTCTCGTCGGCGGTCAGCCTGCCTTCAGGCGTGGCGATGTCGGCCGAGGATCGCCTGGCCGTGGCGCGACGCTTGGACCACTACGGATGCTGGCTGCTGGAAAACGACAGTCTCGGCGAGTTGAGCCTGGAGGTGCCGCATACGCCATTGCGCGACCTGGTCAACCCGGAACGGCTGATCGTGTTTTCGTCGTTCGAGAAAATCCTTGGATCGGAAGCGCCCTACGGCTACTTATTGAGTCGACGCATGAGCCGAGAGTTGCAGCGCCAGTTCCTGTTGCGATCTTTCCGTTTATCGTCGATCCGGCAGCGCGCCATCGCCCGTCTATATCAGAGCACTCGCATCGACCAGCACCTGTGTGATTTGCGTCAGCAATTGCGCGAGCAAGCCGCGCACATGGGGCAGCGTCTGACGCTGCACCTGGGGGAACAAGTGACGTACCGCGTGCCTGCGGCCGGGGCCACGTTTTGGCTGGGTTCGACCCGCGAGGTGGACATGCGCAAGGTATTCCAATATCTGTTGGCGCGGCAGGTGGTGATCGCCCCGGGGGAGCTGTTCAGTGTCAGCGGGTTGCATCATCAAAATCTGCGCCTGAACCATACCTTTCACGGACAGCCGAGCATGGAGAGTGCGCTGGCGGCATTGAGTGACGCATTGCGCCAGGCGCAAACGGGTTGAAAATTCTGTTGAGTGTGTAGGATCGATACCGTCGCGCGGTAGTCCAACTCTCAGTAAACTGGCATTTTTTCCGAATTCTTCCTTTCCGAGGTTTATGCATGACTATCAGTCCTTTTGCGGGCAAACCGGCGCCGGCCCAATTGCTGGTGGATATCCCGCGACTGGTCACGGCTTACTACACCGGCCAGCCTGATGCAGCGATCTCCACCCAGCGCGTGGCGTTTGGGACCTCCGGGCACCGTGGCAATTCGTTCGAGCTGAGCTTCAACGAATGGCATGTTCTGGCCATCAGCCAGGCCATCTGCCTGTACCGCGAAGCCCAGGGCATCAACGGCCCGCTGTTCGTCGGCCTGGACACCCACGCGTTGTCCACGCCCGCGGGTGCCAGCGCGCTGGAAGTCCTGGCCGCCAACGGCGTTCACGTCATGCTGGCCGAAGGCGACGAATACACACCGACCCCGGCCATTTCCCACGCGATCATTTGCTATAACCGCGGGCGGACCAGCGGCTTGGCTGACGGCATTGTGATCACGCCGTCCCATAACCCGCCGCAAAGTGGCGGCTACAAGTACAACCCGCCTAACGGTGGTCCGGCGGACACCCACGTCACCAAGTGGATCGAAGCCAAGGCCAATGAGCTATTGGCCAACCGGCTCGCTGGGGTCAAACGTATCACCCACGCCCAGGCGCTCAAAGCCGACACCACCCATCGCCATGACTACCTCAATAGCTACGTGGCCGACCTGATCAACGTGATCGATATGGACGCCATCCGCAGCGCCGACCTGCGCCTTGGCGTCGATCCGCTGGGCGGAGCAGGGGTGCGCTATTGGTCTGCGATTGCCGAGCACTACCGTCTGAATCTGGAGGTGGTGAACACCGAAGTCGACGCCACCTTCCGCTTCATGAGCGTCGACTGGGATGGCCAGATCCGCATGGACCCGTCCTCCAGCTACGCCATGCAAGGCTTGATCGGCCTCAAGGAGCGTTTCGACGTGGCCTTCGCGTGCGATCCGGACCACGATCGCCACGGCATCGTCACCCCGTCCGGCGGCCTCTTGGCGCCGAACAACTACCTGGCCGTGTCCATCGATTACCTGTTCCAGAACCGTCCTGACTGGCGCGCCGATGCGGCCGTCGGCAAGACCGTGGTTAGCAGTGGCCTGATCGATCGCGTGGCCGCGCGCATCGGCCGGCGTTTGTACGAAGTGCCGGTGGGCTTCAAGTGGTTTGCCGACGGCCTGTTCGAAGGCTCCCTGGGCTTCGGCGGTGAAGAAAGCGCCGGTGCATCGTTCCTGCGCAAAGACGGCACGGTGTGGAGCACCGACAAAGACGGCTTGATCCCGGCGTTGCTGGCGGCGGAAATGACCTCGCGCAAAGGCCAGGACCCCAGCCAGCTGTACCGTGGCCTGACCGATGCCCTGGGCGAACCGTTTGCCATTCGTGTCGACGCCAAGGCCACCCCAGCGCAAAAAGCCCTGCTGGGCAAACTGTCGCCGGAACAGGTGACCTCCACCGAACTGGCCGGCGAGCGCATCCAGCAGATCCTCAGCCATGCGCCGGGCAACAATCAGGCCATCGGCGGCCTGAAAGTGATGACCGAAAACGGCTGGTTCGCCGCACGCCCATCGGGCACCGAGGACATCTACAAGATCTATGCCGAGAGCTTTGTGGGTGAAGAACACCTCAAGCGCTTGGTGCAAGAGGCGCAGGTGTTGGTAGACGGCGCCATCGCCGAATAACACTGAAACGCTTTGTAGGAGGGGGCTTGCCCCCGATGGCGGTATTTCAGTCCACTGGTCCAGGGACTGAAATACCGCCATCGGGGCAGGCGTCGCTGCCGATTTGGCTGTGAGGCGTCAGGTCAAGCGAGATCGACCAGCACGATCTCACTGTCCTCAATGGCCGTAACCCGTAGCAGCTGTTCATCCTCAATCGCTACGCCATCGCGGGCGTGCGCCCGTACACCATTAACCTCAATCACCCCGGTGGCCGGCACCAGATACGCTCGGCGCCCGCCCTCCAGGCGGTACTCAGCAACTTCACCGGCTTTCAGGTTCGCCGCCACCAGGCGCGCATCCGCACGAATGCGCAGGCTCTCGCTATCGCCGGCCTTGCCACTGGCCAAGGTGACGAAGCCTTCGCGCTCACCCTGTGGAAACGGCTTGGCGCCCCAGGATGGGGGCAGGCCTGCTTCATTGGGGATAATCCAGATCTGGAAAATCTTGGTCGGTGTGGCTTCCAGGTTGTATTCGCTGTGGGCGATCCCCGTGCCAGCGCTCATGACCTGTACATCGCCTGCCTCGGTGCGGCCTTTGTTGCCCAAGTTGTCGGCGTGGCTGATGGCGCCTTCGCGGACATAAGTGATGATTTCCATATCGCGGTGCGAGTGCTGGGGAAAGCCCGTGCCCGGGGCAATAATGTCGTCGTTCCATACCCGCAGGTTGCCCCAGTGCATGCGCTTGGGGTCGTGGTAGTCGGCGAAGGAAAAGTGATGATGGGCGTCGAGCCAGCCGTGGTGGGCGCCGCCCAGGGCGCTGAAAGGTCGCAGTTCAAGCATGATCGTCTCCTATGGATGGTGCCTATCATCCAGCAGCGCTTGATCGAGAAAAAGCGTAAAAAACGCTCCATTCTTATCGACTGATTCGATTGGATTGCCGCGTTTCAACTTTCACTTCATCGCCTAACTGCCTGATGGCACAGCAATTGGCTGGTACTGCGCGGCGATTCCGGCGACCATGGGGCACTGCTCACAGCCCAGCCCATTGCAGGAGTCCGCGTGTCGCAACAAAAGCCTGATCTGCCCCCAGAACTGCTACCCCTGGCTCAGATGCCGTTGTTCAAACGCCTGGCGGCGCGCCTGTTTGGTCATGGCCTGACCCGTCTGCGCGCCCAGCACCGGTTTTCCTGGCTGCACGGGCAAGCCGATGGTTTTCGCAGTGGGCATGAAGCAGGCGTGGAATACGGTTATCGCGAGGGCAAGGCCGATGGCATCGAGGAGGGGCGACAAGTATTGCTGATCCGCGATTTCCGCCCGGACGAGCACACAGCTCCCGGGATAGACGACAGCCTGTTCGATGACTGGCGCCTGCCGCTGACCGCCGATATCAAGAAGCGCATCAAGGCCGACGTCGCCCGTCTCCTACCGCTCCACGCTCAACCGAGTACCGCGCAGTGGAAGATGATCTTCAGCGAGACCCCCTCAACCTCGGTGATCGCCGGGGCTGGCGCGGGCAAATCCACGTCATTGGTGTTGCGTATTCTGCTGCTGACCCATTACCTGGGCTTCGAGCTCAGCTCGATGACCGTGGTGACGTTTACCCGCGAGTCACGCCAGGATTTCATTCGCAAGCTTATAGAAATTATGAGCCTGTGGGGCCAACCCCTTGATCCCAAAGAGGCACAGGCGGTGGTGCGCACCTTCCACTCGCGCATCCTGCCGATGGTGCGCAGCCTGCCGGGCTTCGAGCGTTTGCAGGCGTTCGAAAACCTCAATGCGGGCTTCGACGATGCCGACAGCAACCCGTTCGATCTGCGTATCAACGATGCCCAGCGCCAGCACCTGAACGCCTGCTACCAGCGTCTACATCGCCAGCATCCGCGTTTTCGCGAGTTGATCGCGCCGCTGGCGCGCCACGGGTTACAACTCAAAGAACTGGAGCGCGACCATCCGGACGTGCAGAAACGCGTGGCAGTGACTGAGCTGGCTGCCCAGCGTGACGAAGAGCTGTGCGATTTCATCGAGGACCTGTGGTTTCGCGCCGGGGCCTGGCCGATCAAGGGCATTGAGCCGAATCGCCAAACTGTTGAAATCAATGGCGCGCATTTCCACTGCCATGGCTACATTGCCGAATTGGACGCGTGGGTAGTACTGGGCTTCGACCCACGGGAAAACCCCCAGGTCAGCCGCCCCAATGCCAAGCTGTCAGTGCGCGCAGAGTGGGCGGTAAAGCGCACCCTGTTTCAAGCTTTCTGTCGTAAACCATTGATATGGCTAGATAGTTATGAATCGTCCAAACGCATGCTCAGTTGCCTGGCCGACGATGCCAGTGCCGGGCCAGGGTTTGATTACAAGGTCAAGGGTGAGCTGACATCGGCGCCGCTGCTGGACTGTTTTGTCACGGCCGCAGGCTTTATCGAGAACCTCGGACTGGACGTGCCCAGCGCCGTAGGTCGCATGAGCTTCGCCAAAGATGACCCGGACCGCTTGTTCTTCGAAGCGTTGAGTATTTTCTGGAAGGCGTTGGAGGACCATTTGCTCGACCAGAAGCCACCGATCATGACCTACAACCGCATGTTCTCGCTGTTCGGCGAAAACACCCCGGAAAACCTCAAGCTGCTCAGCGACCCGCTGTTAAGACCGTTGTCCCACTTGATGATCGACGAATTTCAAGACGTATCACCGCAAATCGTTGGATGGATTCGCGCCAGCCTGCGGGAGATCCGCAGTCGCGGCCCGGCCATGCACGTGGGGCGCGGCGCGCAATACTCGTCGTTGCTGTGTGTGGGTGATGACTGGCAATCGATCTACGGCTGGCGGGGCAGTTCGCCCAAGTACTTTATGGCCTTCGACCAGGAATTCCCGTCACCGAGCACCACCCGGGTGATGCTGAGCGAGAATTACCGCAGCCACCAGCACATCATCGACGCGGCAGAGCACATCGTGCGTGCCGCGCCGTCGATCCCGGGTAAGAAGGCCAAGGCCAGCGGTGCGCCCAAGGCTCTGGTGCCGGTCAATGTGCTTGAGCGTGACGATGCAGCATTGGGGCGACGCTTGCTGGAGCATTACCAGTGTGGCGAAACAGTGTTGATGCTGTATCGAAAAAGTAGCGATAAGTTATTGATTCAAGAGCATATTCAGTCTGTAGTTAATCTGGATTCTAGCTTGCCCGCTAACTCGCGTCGGCTCAAGCAACTGACCTTTCACAGTGCCAAGGGCCTACAAGCGGACACGGTTTTCCTGTTGGGGGATTGTCAGCACGTCACCCGCTCGCCGTATAAAAACCAGGTGTATCGCATGGCCGGACTGGGTAAGGACGGCGACAACGAGCCCTATGACACGGCGCAAAAGGACGAGGTGCTGCGCTTGGCGTACGTCGGCATCACGCGGGCGGTCAGCCATTGCTATTGGTACGTGGAGAAGCCCGAAGGCCAGGCGGCGAATATGCCCAGGGCCTCGGAGCGGGTGGATGGCAAAAAGGCGTTTTTCGACGATCACCGTCACTGAAGGCCTGATGCAGTGGCTCTGCGGGAGGGTGCATGCCCTCCCGGTGCTGTGAATCGGTTCAGGCTTGCAACGAGAGCGGCGGCACAAAGGATTCCAACTCATCCTCCACCGCCTCGATAATCCGCTCGACATCGGCGGCGTTCATCACCGTGGCGCAGGGGATACCGGCGATGGCGATCAGGGTTTCGCCGCTGGCGCGGTCGAACAGGCGGGCGACCATGCTGCCCGGCGCATCCATGCTGCCTTCAAAACCCATCGGATGAAAATGCCAGCGCATCAGCTGGCAGGCGTTGGGGAACGTCACTTTGTTCATGTTGCCCACCTTGTTCATTGAGCGCTTCCTTTAGCTCGCGGCAGGGGGCCAGGACCGTCGCTGGTCGAGGCGTGTAGGACTTAAAAATAGCATTCGTTCGCAACGCCAATGTGACTTTTTTCGCCCCGTTCGGCGGTTGTTTGCCTTTCCCTTGACATGGATCATGCCCTGTCCAAAAGTTGGCTAAAGGCCATTATTCGCCTGCAGTGCCTGCACATTAAAGGCAGGGCGGAATTTCGGCAATCTCCACGCTTTATCCGCCCCCAGAGCCCTTTATGCCCGACATCGCCCCCGACGCCGACAGCCAGCTCACCCACGCCACGGGCGAACTGGTGCTGCGTCATCACCTTTGCTGGCGTCATCGCGACCTGGACGGAGTAATGGCCTACTACCATCCGGATATCCAATACCACGACTTTTTCCAGAACCGTGTGATCGGTTACGCAGAGCTACGCGAATATCTGCAGGCGAGCATGCCGCGTGCGGCGGACGAGGCGATCGAGCACACCGACCGCATCCGTGCCGATGGCGACACGGCGTTTATCCAGTACCGAATCACGCTGCGTGGGGGGCAGGGGCTGGTGTCCTTCCGCACCAGCGAGGCGATTACCGTGCGTGATGGGCTGATCTGGCGCGTCAATGAATACGCCTCGCTGGTGCATGAACAGCCGGCCCAAGCCCTGCGGCCCACGGTCAGCCGGCTTGGGCTGTCGCCCCAGCAACTGGGGCATATGGCCAACGACTTGCAGCAGTATTTCGACAGCAAGCAACCCTATCTCGACCCGGAACTGGACTTGCAGCGGGTGGCCAAGGAATGTGGCTACAGCCGCAATCAGATTTCTTACCTGCTCAATCAGGTGCTGGGGCAGAGCTTCTACCGCTACGTCAACCAGGCACGCCTCCAGCATTTGCTGGCCGCGCTGAACACCGCCCAGGCGCCGATCAAGGTCGACGAACTGGCCTTTGCCGCGGGCTTCAATTCTCTCTCAGCGTTCTACAATGCCTTTCGGCAGCACACCGGCCAGTCGCCCAAGGCCTACGTCAAACAAATTTCTCTGCGTGCACGCGCGCAAGACAGCCCCTGACACCGCCCTCTAGGATCCCGTCTATCGAACCGCGGTAGAGGGAAGGGCATGTCGGCATGGCGCAATATCAGTTTATGGATGGATCAGGTGGGCGAGCCGCTGGTGGCGCGGCCATCCCTGACGCACGACCTGGATGTCGACGTGGCCATTATCGGCGCCGGTTACACCGGGTTGTGGACGGCCTATTACCTCAAGCGCCAGGCGCCGCAGCTGAACATCGCAATCATCGAGGCGCAAACCGCCGGCTTCGGCGCATCGGGCCGCAATGGTGGCTGGTTGATGGGCAACCTGTTGGGCGAAGACCGTCTGCTGGCCGGGCTGTCTGCTGAGCAGCGCCGTGCTTCCTTTGATTTGCTGCACGGCATCCCCGACGAGGTGGCCCAGGTACTGGCCCGCGAAGGCATCGACTGCGACTACCGCAAGGGCGGCGCGCTGTATTGCGCCGCGCGTTACCCCGAGCAGGAAACCAGCCTGCGCCGCTATCTGGACAAACTCTACGCCCAGGGCCTGACCGAAGCCAATTATCGCTGGCTGAGCCCGCAGCAACTGGCCGAGCAACTTCGCATCGCCAAACCCTATGGCGCGATGTACGCCCCCCATGTGGCGACCATCCAACCGGCCAAGCTAGTGCGCGGCCTGGCGCGGGTGGTCGAAGGCATGGGGGTCACCCTCTATGAAAACAGCCCCGTCACCCATTGGCAGTCCGGCAGCCTGCGCACTAATAAGGCCAGCGTACGCGCCACCTGGGTGGTGCCGGCTGTGGAGGGCTATGCCAACACCTTGCCACCGCTGGGCCGTTACCAACTGCCGGTGCAAAGTTTGATCGTCGCCACCGAGCCGCTGCCGAACAGCACTTGGGATGAGATCGGCCTCAGCCAAGGCCAAGCGTTCGGTGAGAGCAGCCGCCAAGTCACCTACGGCCAGCGCTCGGCCGACAACCGCTTGGTGTTCGGTGCACGGGGCGGCTACCAGTTCGCCGGGAAGCTGCGCCATGACTTCGATTTGACCGACAGCGAAGTGCAACTGCGTCGCTACCTGTTTGGCGAACTCTTCCCACAGCTCAAGACCGTACGGATTACCCATTCCTGGGGCGGCAACCTGGGCATGTCGCGACATTTCCGACCGCACATGCTGTGTGATCAGCGCACCGGTGTCGCGTTAGCCGGCGGCTACGGCGGGGAGGGCGTCGGTGCCACTAACCTGGGCGGGCGCACCTTGGCCGACCTGATTCTGGGCCGTGACACGCCGCTGACACACCAACCCTGGGTGATCCGCGAGGGTGGTCTGGACGCCCTCAAGGCCTGGGAGCCCGAGCCGTGTCGCTGGCTGGGTTACAACGCGATCATCCGCAGTTTTGTCCATGAAGACCAGGTGTTGGCCAACCCCAACACCGCGCCCTGGCGGCGCAAGCTCGCCATGGGCGTGGCGGGGTTCATGGAAGGTTTTATGCGCTAAGTCGTTTCATACACACGGGAGCCCCCATGAGCATCACTCAGTTCAGAGACGCGCTGAATGCGCATTTGCCGGATTCGTCCCCGGTCGCCGTGCCCTTGGGCGAGCCGATCGCGGTGGCGTCCACCTTGAGCGTCGAGCGCAACGACGGCGTCGAGACAGGCATCTGGCAATGCACCCCAGGCCGCTGGCGGCGCCAGATCCGCGCCCAGGAGTTTTGCCACTTTATACAGGGCCGCTGCACCTTCACCCCCGACAACGGTGAAACCCTGCACATCCAAGCCGGCGATGCACTGATGTTGCCGGCCAACAGCACCGGAATCTGGGACATCCAGGAAACGGTGCGCAAGACCTACGTCTTGATGCTGTAACGCTTTGATCCTTGATCGCCTGCCATAACAACAGCCCTAAAACCGCCAGGAAATCGAACCATGAAAGCCATTGCCCTGTTGCCCTTGATGTGGGTGGCCTGCGTCAGCCAGGCCGCCGAAACGGTGAAAATCTACAACTGGTCGGACTACATCGCGCCGGACACCACCAAAAACTTCCAGAAAGAGACCGGCATCGGTTTTACCTACGACGTCTACGACAGCAACGAAACCCTGGATGGCAAGTTGATGACCGGTAAATCCGGGTATGACGTGGTGTTTCCCTCCAACCACTTTATGGCCCGGCAGATCCAGGGCGGTGCGCTGAAAAAACTCGATAAGAGCCAGTTGCCCAACTGGAAAAACCTCAACCCGGTGCTGCTCAAGGCCCTGGAAAACAACGACCCCGGCAATGCCCATGGCTTCCCGTACCTGTGGGGCAGTACCGGTATCGGTTACAACATCGACAAGGTCAAAGCCGTGTTGGGAGACAATGCCCCGGTGGATTCCTGGGACTTGATCTTCAAAGCCGAAAACATGGCCAAATTGCAGAAATGCGGCGTGGCGATCCTCGACAACGGCCCGGAACTGCTGCCGGCGGCGCTCAACTACCTGGGCTTGCCGCACCACAGTAAAAAGCCTGAGGACTACAAAAAGGCCGAAGCCCTCCTGATGAAAGTGCGCCCTTACGTGGCTTACTTTCACTCCTCGAAATACACCGCCGACCTGGCCAATGGCGATATCTGCGTGGCCGTCGGTTTCTCCGGCGACATCCTGCAGGCCGAAAGCCGCGCCAAAGAAGCCAAGAACGGGGTGAATATCGGCTACAACATCCCCAAGGAAGGCGCCGCGATCTGGTTCGACATGGTCGCCATGCCCGCCGACGCCCCCAACGAAACCGCCGGCTACGCATTTATGAACTACCTGCTACGCCCGGAGGTGATGGCCAGCATCACCAACTACGTGCACTACGCCAACGGCAATCAGGCAGCGGATAGCCTGGTGGACCCGGCCATCAAGGCCGATACCAAGGTATACCCAAGCTCGGACATGATGGGCAAGTTGTTCGCCCTTGAAGCGATGCCGCTGAATATCGACCGTGTTCGTACGCGGGTGTGGAACACCATTCGCACCGGGCGCTGAGCCACTGTGGAGCGGGAAATCCCGCTCACCACAAGTACCCTTTTGCTTATGTCCCGGTATTGGGGGACAAGAGGGTTAATTCATTTAAGTAGTGGCGGTTTAATGTTGCCAATGACACCGTGACAATATAATCGCCCGCCTCTTGTGTGACGCTGTTCAAATTGAGCAGCGTTAAGGTTATTTAATATTTAAATAGGAGCGCTGTGTTTTTTGTCGGACGACAACCACCACGCCCAATGAATACGGCCTGAGACTTCCAAGTGTTGTTTGCGTTGCACTTATTCAGCCGGCAAATAGATGTAGACGGAAGATTTCAAGTTGTGTCAGTTTTCTTACGCCTTCAAAAGAGGCGAGTGATAGGACGATCTCGCCAGCGGGGTTCCTATCGACCAAAGACTGATGCACTTGCAAACAAGGAAGTACGTTTATGTCAAAAGTAAAAGACAAAGCTATCGTGTCACTGGCGCAAGCCAGCACCGCTTACTCGCAAATCGATAGCTTCAGCCATCTGTATGACCGTGGCGGCAACCTCACGGTCAATGGCAAACCGTCCTACACCGTCGATCAGGCAGCCACCCAGCTGCTGCGCGACGGTGCCGCGTATCGGGACTTCGACGGTAACGGCAAGATCGATCTGACCTACACCTTCCTGACCTCGGCCTCTTCGAGCACCATGAACAAACATGGCATCTCGGGGTTCAGCCAGTTCAACGCGCAGCAGAAAGCACAGGCCGTACTGGCCATGCAATCCTGGGCGGATGTGGCCAATGTCACCTTCACCGAGAAAGCCAGCGGCGGTGATGCCCACATGACCTTCGGCAACTACAGCGGTGGCCAGGACGGCGCGGCGGCCTTCGCCTACCTGCCCGGCACCGGCGCAGGTTACGACGGCACCTCGTGGTACCTGACCAACAGCAGCTACACGCCGAACAAAACCCCGGACCTGAACAACTATGGCCGGCAGACCCTGACCCACGAAATCGGCCACACCCTGGGCCTGGCTCACCCTGGCGACTACAACGCCGGGAATGGCAACCCGACCTACAACGACGCGTCCTATGGACAGGACACGCGTGGCTACAGCGTCATGAGTTACTGGAGCGAAAGCAACACCAACCAGAACTTCAGCAAAGGCGGCGTGGAAGCCTACGCCTCCGGCCCGCTGATCGACGACATCGCCGCGATCCAGAAGCTCTACGGCGCCAACTACAGCACCCGTGCCGCCGACACCACCTACGGGTTCAACTCCAACACCGGGCGTGATTTCCTCAGCGCCACCTCCAACGCCGACAAACTGGTGTTCTCGGTATGGGACGGTGGCGGCAACGACACCCTGGACTTCTCCGGTTTTACCCAGAACCAGAAAATCAACCTCAATGAAACCTCGTTCTCCGACGTGGGTGGCCTGGTGGGCAACGTGTCCATCGCCAAGGGCGTGACCGTGGAAAACGCGTTCGGTGGCGCGGGTAACGACCTGATCATCGGCAATAACGCGGCCAATACCATCAAAGGCGGGGCCGGCAACGACCTGATCTACGGTGGTGGCGGGGCGGATCAGCTGTGGGGCGGTGCGGGCAGCGACACCTTTGTGTTCGGTGCCAGTTCCGATTCCAAGCCCGGTGCGGCGGACAAAATCTTTGACTTCACCTCCGGTGCGGACAAGATCGACCTCAGCGGCATCACCAAAGGCGCGGGCCTGACCTTCGTCAATGCGTTCACTGGGCATGCCGGCGACGCCGTGTTGAGCTACGCCTCAGGCACCAACCTGGGTACTCTGGCGGTCGACTTCTCCGGGCACGGCGTGGCGGATTTCCTCGTCACCACCGTTGGCCAGGCAGCGGTCAGCGACATCGTGGCGTGATGCACGGGCGCGGCGTTCCAGCGCCGCGCCTCCAGGATGGAGCATAAAGATGCAGCGTTTTTCCCTATTTTTAGTCGCCTGCGTGGTGCAGGCGACGTGCGTATCGGCAGGAGCCCACGCCATGGCGAGCAGTCTTGTTTTACCTTCCAGCGCCCAGCTGGCCGGGCATTGGCAGATGCAGCAACAGGATCAGGTATGCGCCCTGGACCTGATCGAACAGGCCAACGCCTTGAGCGGCGACGTTGACTGTGTGGCGCAATGGTTGGGCGATAAGCCCTTGAGCTGGTCGCCGACCCCCGACGGGATCTGGCTGATGAACGCCGAAGGCACGGGCATCACCCACCTGAACCGGCAGAAAGAAGGCGAGTATCAGGCTAAAACAGCAACTGGTGCTGTAGTGAGACTGCACCGTAAACCTTAGTTGCAGTTATAACGCTATAACCTGTACTTATTAGTTGGCCGCTCCTTATATAAGGGGTTGGGGCAACTATTGCGTGTCGTTTGGTTCAAGGAAGAGCAGAAGATATGGCAAAGCCCCATGCCGTCGCGCCGTTATTCAAAGCGCTGGGTGAATACAAGAGCATTCTGATCAGCATCGGCTGTTTTACCGCGTTGATTAATCTGCTGATGCTGGTGCCGTCGATTTATATGCTGCAAGTGTATGACCGGGTGCTGTCCTCCCAGAATGAAACCACTCTGGTGATGTTGACGCTGATGGTCGTCGGCTTCTTCGCGTTTATTGGCACCCTGGAAGTCATCCGCAGTTTTATCGTGATCCGCATCGGCAGCCAGTTAGAGCGGCGTTTCAACTTACGCGTGTATAAAGCTGCGTTCGAACGCAACCTGCAACGTGGCCAGGGGCATGCCGGGCAATCCCTGGGGGATTTGACCCATATCCGCCAGTTCATCACCGGGCCGGCGCTGTTCGCGTTTTTCGATGCACCGTGGTTTCCCATCTACCTGTGTGTGATTTTCCTGTTCAGCGTGTGGCTGGGCGTGCTGGCCAGTGCCGGCGCGCTGCTGCTGATCGGCCTGGCGTGCCTGAACGAATACCTGACCAAAAAACCTTTGGGTGAGGCCAGCGGTTACTCGCAGCAGTCGACCCAACTGGCGACCAGCCATTTGCACAACGCCGAAACCATCCAGGCCATGGGCATGCTCGGCGCGCTACGCCAACGCTGGTTTGCCGTGCACTCGCAATTCCTGGGCCTGCAAAACAGCGCCAGCGACACCGGTTCGGTAATCACCTCCCTGAGTAAATCCCTGCGTCTGTGCCTGCAATCCTTGGTGCTGGGCTTGGGTGCGTTACTGGTAATCCGTGGCGACATGACCGCCGGCATGATGATTGCCGGTTCCATCCTCATGGGCCGGGTGCTCAGCCCCATCGACCAGTTGATTGCGGTATGGAAGCAATGGAGTTCGGCCAAGCTGGCGTATCAGCGCCTGGACGCATTGCTGCGCGAATTCCCCCCTGAGGTCGAGCAGATGGCCTTGCCGGCGCCCAAGGGCCAGGTGAGTTTCGAGCAGGTCAGCGCCGGCCCGCCGGGTCAGCGCAATGCAACCTTGCATCACGTCAGTTTCACCCTCGGTGCCGGCGAAGTGCTGGGGGTGCTGGGTGCGTCGGGCTCCGGCAAATCGACCCTGGCCCGTGTGCTGGTGGGCGTATGGCCGACCCTGGCCGGCACGGTACGCCTGGACGGTGCGGATATCCACCGCTGGGACCGCGACGACCTCGGCCCGTATATCGGCTACTTGCCCCAGGACATCGAATTGTTCAGCGGCAGCATCGCCGACAACATCGCGCGCTTTCGCGAGGCCGACCCCGAGCAAGTGGTGCACGCCGCGCAGCAGGCCGGTGTGCATGAATTGATCCTGCGCTTGCCCCAGGGCTATGACACGGTACTGGGGGACAACGGTGGCGGTCTGTCCGGTGGGCAAAAGCAACGTGTGGCCCTGGCCCGTGCCTTGTACGGCGCACCGCGCTTGATCGTGCTGGACGAACCCAACTCCAACCTCGACACCGTCGGCGAAGCGGCACTGGCCAGTGCCATCGTGCAGATGAAGGCCCAGGGCAGCAGCGTGGTGCTGGTCACCCATCGCTCATCGGTGCTGGCCCAGGCCGACAAATTGCTGGTGCTTAACGAAGGGCGCTTGCAAGCCTTTGGGCCGAGCCAGGACGTGCTGCGCGCATTGTCCGGCCAACAGGAAGCGCCGAAGGAAAAACCCGGCGTGAGTTTCAGTCGTCAGTACCAGGCCGGAAGGAATCCAGGCGCATGAGCAGTATCACTCTTGAACAACGCGACGCCGGTTTCTTTGTGCGTATGGGCTGGCTGCTGACGGTGGTCGGCGCGGGCGGTTTCTTCCTGTGGGCCAGCCTGGCGCCGCTGGATCAGGGCATTCCGGTGCAGGGTACGGTAGTCGTGTCCGGCAAGCGCAAAGCCGTGCAAACCCTCAGCCCTGGTGTGGTCAGCCGCATCCTGGTGCGCGAAGGCGAGGTGGTCAAACAAGGCCAGCCGCTGTTCCGCCTCGACCAAACCCAAAGCCAGGCCGATGTGCACTCGCTGCAAGCCCAATACCGCATGGCCTGGGCCAGTGTGGCGCGTTGGCAGAGCGAGCGGGATAACCAGAGCAGCGTGACATTCCCCGCCGAACTCAGCGCCAACCCCGACCCGGCCCTGGCGCTGGTGCTGGAAGGTCAGCGCCAACTGTTCAGCAGCCGTCGCGAAGCGTTTGCCCGCGAACAAGCCGGCATCCGCGCCAATATCGACGGTGCCGTGGCGCAACTGGGAGGCATGCGCCGCGCGCGCAGCGACCTGACCGCCCAGGCTCAGTCCCTGCGCGAACAACTGAGCAACCTGCAACCCCTGGCCGACAACGGCTACATCCCGCGCAATCGCTTGATGGAGTACCAGCGTCAGCTGTCCCAAGTGCAACAGGATCTGGCGCAGAACAGCGGCGAAAGCGGCCGGGTGGAGCAGGGCATTGTCGAGTCCCGCCTCAAGCTGCAACAGCACCGCGAGGAATATCAGAAGGAAGTGCGTAGCCAACTGGCCGATGCGCAGTTGCGCAGCCTCACCCTGGAACAGCAACTGACCTCCGCCGGTTTCGACCTGCAACACAGCGAAATCACCGCGCCGGCCGATGGCATCGCGGTCAATCTGGGCGTGCATACCGAAGGCGCCGTGGTGCGCGCCGGCGAAACCCTGCTGGAAATCGTGCCCCAGGGCACGCGTCTGGAAGTGGAAGGGCATCTGCCGGTGCACCTGGTGGATAAGGTCGGCACCCATTTACCGGTCGATATTCTGTTCACCGCCTTCAACCAGAGCCGTACACCCCGGGTGCCGGGGGAGGTCAGCCTGATCTCCGCCGACCAGATGCTCGATGAAAAAACCGGCGCACCTTATTACGTGCTGCGCACGCGTGTGAGCGACGCGGCGCTGGAAAAACTCCACGGTCTGGTGATCAAACCGGGCATGCCCGCCGAGATGTTTGTGCGCACCGGCGAGCGCTCATTGCTCAATTACCTGTTCAAGCCCTTGCTGGATCGTGCCGGCTCGGCGTTGACCGAGGAATGAGCATGAGAACCCTGTTCTTCGCCTTGCTGCTCACCTGCGCCAACGCCCAGGCGGCCATGGGCCCGTTCGATGTGTACGAGCAGGCCCTGCGCAACGACCCGGTGTTCCTCGGCGCCATCAAGGAGCGCGACGCCGGCCTGGAAAACCGCACCATTGGCCGCGCCGGGCTGCTGCCACGGCTGTCGTATAACTACAACAAGGGGCGCAACAACTCCCAGGCCACCTTGCCTGATGGCCGTGGCGGCAATTATCACGACGACCGCAACTACAACAGCTACGGCTCCACTTTCAGCCTGCAACAGCCGTTGTTCGATTACGAGGCTTACGCCAACTACCGCAAAGGCGTGGCTCAGGCGCTGTTCGCCGATGAAAGCTTTCGCGACAAAAGCCAGGCCTTGCTGGTGCGGGTGCTGACCTATTACACCCAGGCGCTGTTCGCCCAGGACCAGATCGACATCGCGCGGGCCAAGAAAAAAGCCTTTGAGCAGCAATTCCAGCAGAACCGGCACCTGTTCCAGCAAGGCGAGGGCACCCGCACCGACATCCTGGAAGCCGAATCGCGCTATGAGCTGGCTACCGCCGAGGAGATCCAGGCGCTGGATGAGCAGGACGCCTCTCTGCGCGAACTGGGCGCGTTGATCGGCGTGCCGAGCGTCGATATCCACGACCTGGCGCCGCTGAATCAAGGGTTTGCCGCCTTCACCCTGACCCCGGCCAATTACGACACCTGGCATGAGCTGGCGATCAGCAATAACCCGGTGTTGGCGTCCCAGCGCCAGGCCCTGGAAGTGGCGCGTTACGAAGTGGAGCGCAACCGCGCCGGGCACTTGCCCAAGGTCACGGCCTACGCCAGTTCGCGCCAGCAAGAGTCCGACAGCGGCAACACCTACAACCAGCGCTACGACACCAACACCATCGGCGTGGAAGTCAGCGTGCCGCTGTATGCCGGCGGCGGCGTGTCGGCGTCCACGCGCCAGGCCAGCCGCGCCATGGAACAGGCCGAATACGAGCTGGAAGGCAAGACCCGCGAAACCCTGATCGAACTGCGGCGCCAGTTCAGCGCGTGCCTGTCAGGGGTGAGCAAGCTGCGCGCGTACCAGAAGGCCCTGGCGTCGGCCGAAGCCCTGGTGGTGTCGACCCAGCAAAGCATCCTCGGTGGCGAGCGGGTCAACCTCGACGCGCTGAACGCCGAGCAGCAGCTCTACAGCACCCGCCGCGACCTGGCCCAGGCGCGCTACGACTACCTCATGGCCTGGACCAAATTGCATTACTACGCGGGCAACTTGCGTGACACCGACCTGGCCAAAGTCGACGAGGCCTTCGGCCCGGTGAACCCACGCCCATAACAATAAGGACACCGTTTGATGAGCACTGACTCCTTGCGTTTCAAACCCTTCACCGCCGGTTCGCTGTTGCTATTGTCCATGACGGCCCAGGCGCAGTACCTGGAGGCCGGCCAGCCCGGTAACCCGGCCAGTTGGCGCTCGGCCGAGTACCTGAGCGACTGGGGTCTGGACCGCCTGCACGCCAACGAAGCCTACGCCGCCGGTATCGACGGCAGTGGGGTGAAGATCGGCGCGCTGGACTCGGGCTACGATGCCAACCACCCGGAAGCTGACAAAGCCCGATTCCATCCGGTTACCGCCACCGGCACTTACGTGGATGGCACTCCGTTTAACACCACTGGCGCGCTGAACCCCAACAACGACTCCCATGGCACCCACGTCACTGGCACTCTGGGCGCGGCGCGCGATGGCGTGGGCATGCACGGCGTGGCCTACAACGCCCAGATTTATGTGGGCAATACCAACGCCAACGACAGTTTCCTGTTCGGCCCGACCCCTGACCCCAAGTACTTCAAGGCGGTGTACAGCGCCCTGGTGGATTCCGGCGTGCGCGCGATCAACAACAGCTGGGGCAGCCAGCCCAAGGATGTCAGCTACCAGACCCTCGGCGATCTGCACGCCGCCTACGCCCAACACTACAACCGCAGCACTTGGCTGGATGCAGCCGCAGACGTAGCCAAGGCCGGCGTGATCAATGTGTTCAGCGCCGGCAACAGTGGTTATGCGAACGCCAGCGTGCGCTCGGCGCTGCCGTATTTTCAGCCGGAGTTGGAGGGGCATTGGTTGGCCGTCTCGGGGCTGGATAAAGCCAATAACCAGAAATACAACAAGTGCGGAATCGCCAAGTACTGGTGTATTTCCACGCCGGGCGCGCTGATCAACAGCACCATTCCCGACGGTGGCTACGGGGTCAAATCCGGCACATCGATGTCGGCACCCCATGCTACCGGCGCTTTGGCGCTGGTAATGCAACGCTACCCCTACATGACCAATGAACAGGCGTTGCAGGTGCTATTGACCACCGCCACCCAGCTTGACGGCTCGATCACCCAGGCGCCCAACACCACGGTTGGCTGGGGCGTCCCCGACCTCGGCCGGGCGATGCATGGGCCGGGGCAATTGCTGGGGGCGATGAACGTCAACCTGGCGGCCGGGCAGGCCGATGTGTGGAGCAATGGCATCAGCGACCAGGCGCTGATCCAGCGCCAGGCTGAGGACCGCGCCGAGCACGCCGCCTGGCAGCAGACCCTGATCGATAAAGGTTGGCAGAACGGCGTCAGCGCCAATGCCAGCCAGCAGGACCAGACCGACTATGGGGTCGGCAACGCCCGCGACCAGGCTGCCGCGACGCGTGTCTATGAAGGCAGCCTGATCAAATCCGGCGCCGGCAGCCTGGTGCTCAACGGCGACAGCACCTATCGCGGCGCGACCACCGTCAACGGCGGCCTGCTGGCGGTAAACGGCACATTGACCTCGGCCGTGAGCGTCAACGACAGCGGTACCCTCGGCGGCTCGGGGCGTATTGGCGCGCTGACGGTTAATCGCGGAGGCCGGGTGGCGCCGGGCAACTCCGTGGGGACCCTGCAAGTGGCCGGCGATGTGACGCTGGGCGCAGGCTCCACCTATGCCGTGGAGCTGACCCCCAGCAGCAGCGACCGCATCGTGGCGGGCGGCAAGGCGCTGCTCGACGGCGGCACGCTGACCCTGGCCCTGGAAAATAGTCCGACCTTGCTCAGCGGTGCACAGGCGCAGAGTCTGATCGGTCGCCAGTACAGCATCCTCCAGGCCGCTGGCGGTATCGAGGGCCAGTTCGGTCAGGTGCTGCCCAACTACCTGTTCCTCGGTGGCAGCCTCGATTACGCCGCCGGCGGTGTGCAGTTGCAAGTGGTGCGCAACGACGCCCGTTTCGCCAGCGTCGGCGCCACGCGTAACCAACGCAACGTGGCCACCGCCGCCGAGCAACTGGGCGCGGGAAACCCGGTGTACGAAAGCATGGTGCGCAGCGAGTCTCTGGTCGCCGCGCAACAGGGGCTACAGCAGTTGTCGGGGGAGATCTACCCGGCGATCGGCGCGATGCTGATCAACGACAGCCTGCAATTGCGTGATGCGGTGGGCGAACGGCTGCGCCATGTACCCACCAGCGGCGAGCGCAACCTGTGGCTGAAGGCGCTGGGTGCCTGGGGCAAGACCGATGCGCGCAGCGAAACGGCGGGTGCCACCACCTCCCTTGGCGGCGTGCTGGCCGGTGTGGACGGCGCACTGGACAAGCAGACCCGTGTCGGCTTGGTCGCCGGCTACAGCGACAGTTCCCTGAGCCTGGGTAGCGGCACGCACTCATCGGCTTCCATCGACAGCTACCACTTTGGCGCCTATATCGGGCGGGAGTGGGGCAACTGGCGCACGACCGGCGGCGCTGCCTACAGCTGGCATCGCGGCGATGTGAAGCGCGACCTGCAATACGGCGACGTCAGCGGCAAACAGAAAGCCAAGCTGGAGGCGCGCACGGCCCAGTTGTTCACCGAAGCGGCGTATCGCATTCAACTGCAACCGCTGGCGCTGGAACCGTTCGCCAACCTGGCCTATGTGCACCTGGACAGCGATGGCTTGCACGAAAAAGGCGACGCCGCCGCCCTGCAACGCGGCAGCGACCGTCGCGACGCGGTACTCAGCACCTTGGGCGCACGCGTGTTGAAAACCGTCGCGCTCAATGACCACCAGCAGCTGGAACTCTCCGGTTCGCTGGGCTGGCAGCACAGCCTTACCGCCGTCGAATCCGAAGAGCACCTGGGGTTTGTCGCCGGCGGGCCTTCGTTCGCCGTGCGCAGTTCGCCGCTGTTGCGCGATGCCGCACTGGTAGGTGTGCAGGCCAGCCTGGCGCTGAGTGCATCGACGCGGGTCAACCTGGATTACCACGGCCAACTGGCTGGGCGTGAAAACACCCAGGGGGTGGGCCTGAGTTTGAACTGGCAGTTCTGAAGCGATCTACACACCTGCAATAAGAAAACTAAGGAAGGTCACCGTGAATATACGCAAATCAGGGGTCATCACCGCCGTACTGGCCAGCCTGGGGACGGCCCAGGCCGCGCCTTATGTGGAAACCGGCAAGCTGGGCGACGCGGCGAGTTGGCGCAGCAACGAATTCAAGGCCGACTGGGGCCTGGGCGCCGTCAACGCCGACAGCGCTTATGCCGCCGGCTACACCGGCAAGGGCGTCAAACTGGGGATCTTCGATCAGCCGGTGTACGCCCAGCACCCGGAGTTCGCCAGCCCCGGCAAAGTGGTGACGATTGTCACCGAGGGCATTCGCCAATACACCGACCCGTATATTCCGGTCAAAGCCGGCGACGCGTTTCGCTATGACGGCACACCGTCCCTGGGCTCCAACGGCAAACTGGGCAACCACGGCACCCACGTCGGCGGTATTGCCGCCGGCAACCGCGATGGCGGGCCGATGCACGGCGTGGCGTTCAATGCGCAAATCATCAGTGCCGAAAACGGCGATCCTGGGCCGGAAGACGGGATCATCCTGGGCAACGACGGCGCGGTCTACAAAGCCGGCTGGGACGCTCTGGTGGCCAGCGGCGCGCGCATTATCAACAACAGTTGGGGCATCGGAATCGGTGACCAATACGCCCAGGGAGGCCGCGACCCGGCGTATCCGAATTTCACCGTCAACGAAGCCCAGGCGCAGTTCGACAATATCCGGCCGATCCTTGGCACCCTGGGCGGCGGGGCCTATGACGGTGCGATCAATGCCGCGCGCAGCGGGGTGCTGACCATCTTCGCCGCTGGCAACGATTACAACCGCAACAACCCGGACGCGATCTCGGGCCTGGCGTACTTTGTGCCGGACATCGCGCCGAACTGGCTGTCCGTGGCCGCATTGCAGCAAAATCCGGATACCAGCAGCGCCAATCCGTATGTGATCAGCACCTTCTCGTCGCGCTGCGGTTACGCGGCGAGTTTTTGCGTGTCGGCACCGGGCACCAAGATCTACAGCTCGGTGATCAACGGCACCAGCCTGGACAACCTCACCACCGACTACGCCAACTTCAACGGCACGTCCATGGCCGCGCCTCATGTGGCCGGTAGCGCGGCGGTGTTGATGGAACGCTTCCCGTATATGAATGGCGAGCAGATCTCCACGCTGCTGAAAACCACCGCCACAGATCTGGGCGCGCCGGGCATCGACTCGTTGTATGGCTGGGGCATGATCAACCTGGGCAAGGCGGTCAACGGCCCGGGGATGTTCGTTACCGCAGAGGATATTCCTGCCGAATTCCGTATCGACGGCGCGTATGGCAGCGGCCAATTCGTTGCGGACTTGCCGGGCATCGGCGCGGTGGTCGATGCCGGCAAACCGACCCAGCGCGTCTGCAACGACGTGCACTGTGGGCTGGATGTATGGAGCAATAACATCAGCGGGCATGGCGGCCTGACCAAACAGGGCATCGGCGCCCTGGTGCTCACCGGCACCAACACCTACAGCGGCCCGACCCTGGTGAACCAGGGGCTGCTGGCGATCAACGGTTCGGTAACATCGGCTGTGACCGTCGGGCAGAGCGGTGTGCTGGGCGGCTCCGGTCGCGTCGGTTCGCTGCTGGCAACCCGCGGCGGCACGGTGGCGCCGGGTAACTCCATCGGTACGCTGAATGTGGCCGGTGACGTAACCTTCGAGCCCGGCTCGACCTATGCGGTGGAACTGTCTCCTACCAGCAGTGATCGCATCGTGGCCGGTGGTACCGCCACCCTCAACGGCGGCACTGTGACCCTGGCTCTGGAAAACAGCCCGACTCTGCTTAGTGGCGCCCAGGCGCAGAGCCTGATCGGTCGCCAATACAACATCCTGCAAGCCGCCGGGGGGATCAACGGCAGCTTTGGCGCGGTTCTGCCGGATTATCTGTTTATCGGCGGCACCCTGGACTACGCCGCCTCGGGCGTGCAACTGGATGTAGTGCGCAATGCCAACAGCTTCGCCAGTGCCGCGGTTACCGATAACCAACGCGCCGTTGCGGCTGCCGCTGAGCAATTAGGGGCGGGCAATGCGGTGTATGAGAGCCTGCTGACCGCGCCGAATGCCGCTTCGGCGCAGGACGCGTTCCAGCAATTGTCCGGTGAAATCTACCCGGCGCTGCAGACGGCACTGCTCAATGACAGCCGTTACCTGCGCGAAGCCGTGGGCGAGCGCTTGCAGAACGGCGAGATGGGCGCCACCAGCCAGACTGTCGACAGCCGTGGCAACGTGTGGGTCAAGGCACTGGGCGCGTGGGGCAAGACCGACAGCCGCAGCGACACCGCAGGCTACACCACCTCCATCGGCGGCATGCTCGCCGGGGTCGACGGCGCGCTGGATGACGACACCCGCCTGGGTTTGGTCGCCGGTTACAGCGACACCTCGCTGAATATGGGCAGTGGCACCCACTCGCGGGCAGCGGTGGACAGCTACCACTTCGGTGCGTACGCCGGGCATGAGATCGGCGCCTGGCGCCTGAGCGGCGGCGCTACCTACAGCTGGCATCGCGCCGATGTGAAACGCGACCTGCAATACGGTGAGGTGGCTGGCAAGCAGAAAGCCAAAGTCGATGCGCGCAGCACCCAGGTGTTCGGCGAAGCGGCGTACCGCGTCAACCTGCAACCGCTGGCCCTGGAGCCATTTGCCAACTTGGCCTATGTGCATCTGGACACCGATGGCGTCACCGAAAAAGGCGACGCCGCCGCGCTGAAAACCCGTGACGACCGCCGCGACCTGGTGCTCAGCACCCTCGGTATGCGCGCCCTGAAAACCTTCAACGTCAATGACCACCAGACACTTGAGGTGTCCGGCACCTTGGGCTGGCAGCACAACCTGAGCAGCGTGGACGCCGAACAACACCTGGCATTTGCCTCGGGCGGTCCGTCGTTTGCCGTGGAAAGTGCGCCGATGGCCCGTGATGCGGCCTTGGTGGGTGCTCGCGTAAGCCTGGCGTTGAGCAAGGACGCGCGGGTGAATTTTGACTACAACGGCCTGTTGGCGAGCAAAGACAAGGTGCATGGCGTGGGCTTGAGCCTCGACTGGGCGTTCTGAGCCGAGAGCGGGTTTGCTGTGGCAAGCCCGCTCACTACCAGGACAAGCGTTTAGAGGGTGATGGACGTTCTCGATAAATTTAACAACAAGAGAGGCAATATCATGGGCGTGTTTGACTATAAAAACCTTGGGGCCGAGGGCTCCAAAGCGTTGTTTGCCGATGCCATGGCGATCACGTTGTATACCTACCACAACCTGGATAACGGCTTTGCCGTGGGCTACCAGCACAATGGCCTGGGCGTCGGCTTGCCGGCTACTCTGGTCGGCGCATTGCTCGGCAGTACGGACTCCCAGGGTGTGATCCCAGGCATTCCCTGGAACCCGGATTCGGAGAAGGCCGCGCTCGAAGCGGTGCAGAAGGCCGGCTGGACGCCCATCAGCGCCAGCACCCTCGGGTATACCGGCAAGGTCGACGCCCGGGGCACGTTCTTCGGCGAAAAGGCCGGCTATACCACGGCCCAGGTCGAGGTGCTGGGCAAGTACGATGACGCGGGCCAGTTGCAGGAAATCGGCATCGGTTTTCGCGGCACGTCTGGCCCAAGGGAAACACTGATCACTGACTCCATCGGCGATCTGGTGAGCGACCTGCTTGCGGCGCTGGGTCCCAAGGATTACGCAAAGAACTACGCCGGCGAAGCATTCGGCGGCTTGCTCAAGAACGTCGCCGAGTATGCGACGGCCCACGGTCTGAGCGGCCAGGATGTGCTGGTCAGCGGCCATAGCCTCGGCGGCCTGGCGGTCAACAGCATGGCCGACTTGAGCGAGGCCAAGTGGTCCGGGTTCTATAAGGACGCCAACTACTTGGCCTACGCCTCACCGACCCAGAGTGTCAGCGACAAGGTGCTTAATATCGGCTACGAAAACGACCCGGTGTTCCGCGCTTTGGACGGCTCATCCGCCAACCTGTCGACGCTCGGGGTTCACGACAAACCCCACGAGTCCACCACTGACAACATTGTCAGCTTCAACGATCACTACGCCTCGACCCTGTGGAATGTGCTGCCGTTTTCCATCGCCAATCTGCCGACCTGGATCTCGCACTTGCCGACCGGCTACGGCGACGGCATGGGGCGCATTCTGGAGTCCGGGTTCTATGAACAGATGAGCCGGGACTCGACGATTATCGTGGCTAATCTATCCGACCCGGCACGGGCCACCACTTGGGTGCAGGACCTGAACCGCAACGCCGAACCGCACACAGGCGACACTTTTATCATTGGCAGCGATGGCGATGATCTGATCCAGGGCGGCAAGGGCGCGGACTTTATCGAAGGCGGCAAGGGTAATGACACAATCCGCGACAGCAGCGGGCATAACACCTTTTTGTTCAGCGGCCAGTTTGGGCAGGATCGAATTATCGGTTATCAGCCGACGGATAAACTCGTGTTCCAGGGTGTGGCGGGCAGCGGGGATTACCGTGATCACGCCAAGGTGGTGGGTGGGGATACGGTGTTCAGTTTCGGGGCGGACTCGGTGACGTTGGTGGGCGTTAGCGGGGTGTTGGGGG
>NZ_LEKF01000015.1:0-147018 GCF_001029595.1 Pseudomonas sp. ARP3 | reverse complement strand
GCGGGAACAACATCCAGCCGCCGTCCTGCTGGATCAGCTTTTGTACGTAATCGCTGCGGTAGTCGGCCTGGAACGGCAACTGCCCGCCGAACTGTTGCTCGGTGTAGCGCTTGAACACCGGGAAATACAGCTCGTTCTTGTAGCTCAGCACCCAGGGTTTGTCGTTGGCGATCAACTCGCCGCCCAGGGTCAGGATAAACAGGCCGATAAACAGCCACAGCGACCACCAGCCGCGACGGTTTTTCTTGAACCGCTCGAAACGTCGGCGGGCCACCGGAGACAGATTGAGCATCAGGCGTTCCTCGCGGCGAAGTCGATACGCGGATCCACCAGGGTGTAGCAGAGGTCGCCGATCAGTTTTATCAGCAGCCCGAACAAGGTGAAGATAAACAGCGAGCCGAACACCACCGGGTAGTCCCGAGAGACGGCGGCTTCGTAGCTCATGCGCCCCAGGCCGTCGAGGGAGAAGATCACTTCGATCAGCAGCGAGCCGGCAAAGAACACACTGATGAACGCCTGGGGAATCCCCGAGATCACCAGCAACATGGCGTTGCGAAATACATGACCGTACAGCACGCGGCGCTCGCTCAAGCCCTTGGCGCGCGCGGTGACCACGTACTGACGCGTGATTTCATTCAGGAATGAGTTTTTGGTCAGGATGGTCAAGGTGGCGAACCCGCCGATCACCAGAGAGGTCACCGGCAGCACCAGGTGCCAGAAATAATCGGCCACCTTGCCCACGGTGCTCAACTCTTCGAAATTCTCCGACACCAGGCCGCGCACCGGGAACCAGTTCAGGGAAGTGCCGCCGGCGAACACCACGATCAGGAACATCGCGAACAGGAACGCCGGCATGGCATAGCCGATCACAATGGCGGTGCTGCTCCATACATCAAAGCTGCTGCCATGGCGTACAGCCTTGCGAATGCCCAGGGGGATCGAAACCAGATAGGTGATCAGAGTGGCCCAGAGCCCGAGGGAAATGGTCACGGGCATTTTTTCAAGGATCAGGTCGATCACGGTTTTGCCACGGAAGAAGCTGTTACCGAAGTCCAGCTGGGCATAGCTTTTGAGCATCAGCCACAGACGCTCCGGCGCGGGCTTATCGAAGCCGTATTGCTTTTCGATGTCCTTGATCAGCTTCGGGTCCAGACCGCGACTGGCGCGGGAGCCGCTGCCCATGCCTTCGCCGGACGAGCCGCCGACACCACCGCCGCCAATCCCTTGCAGATGGGCAATGGCTTGTTCGACTGGGCCGCCGGGGGCGGCCTGCACAATCACGAAATTCACCAGCAGGATAATCACCAGGGTGGGGATGATCAGCAGCAGGCGCCGCACGATATAGGCAAACATCAGCGGGCCTCCCCGCGTTTTTTCAGCTCGGCTTTCATTTGTTCATTCGTCAGCGGTGTGGGGCTGATTTCCCACCAGGTTTCCAGGGCCTCGTCGTTCTTGGCCTCGATAGCAGGGCGGCCAAAGCGGTTCCACCACGCCGCTGACGTACCCGGCGGGTAGTAATTGGGGATCCACAGGTAGTTCCATTGCAGCACTCGGTCCAGGGCATGGGCGTAGGTCAGCATCTCGGCCTGGGTGTTGGCCTTGACCAGACCCTTGATCAGGCTGTCCACGGCCGGGTCTTTGAGCACCATGTAGTTGTTGGCCCCCGGATCGAACGCGGCGGCGGAACCGAAGTAGTTGTACAGCTCCATCCCCGGCGAAGTGGTGACCGGGAACCCGGTGACGATCATGTCGTAATCCCGGCTCATCAGGCGGTTTACATATTGGGAGGAATCGATGCGGCGGATATTGAGGGTGATGCCGATCTGCGCCAGGTTGCGTTTGTAGGGCAGCAGCAGGCGTTCCAGACCGGCCTGGGCGTTCAGAAAGGTGAACTCCAGCGGCTCGCCCTGGGCGTTCACCAGTTTGTCGCCATCGGGTTTCCAGCCGGCTTGCTCAAGCAGGGCCAGGGCCTGCAATTGTTTGTCGCGGATCATGCCGCTGCCATCGGTGACCGGCGCCTTGAACACTTGGGTGAATACCTCATCGGGTATTTGCCCGCGCAGCGGTTCCAGAATGGCCAGCTCTTCCTGGCTTGGCAGTTGGGTGGCGGCCAGTGGGCTGTTAGAGAAAAAGCTCTGCTGGCGGATGTACATGTTGCGCATCATCTGCCGGTTGGCCCACTCGAAGTCCCACAGCATCGCTAGGGCCTGGCGCACGCGGCGATCCTGGAACATCGGCTTTTGCACATTGAACACATAGCCTTGCGCCGGTTGCGGCATTTCCTTGGCCAAATGCGCGCGTTGCAGGCGGCCATCGTCGAGGGCAGGGCCGTTGTAGCCGATGGAATAGCCGGTGGCGGAAAACTCGCGGTTGAAGTCGTAGGCCCCACCGCGCAATACCTGGCGCGCCACTTCGGTGTCGCCGAAGTATTCCAGGCTCAGGTGATCGAAGTTGTAGAGGCCACGGCTGACGGGCAGGTCCTTGCCCCACCAGTCGGGGTCGCGGGTAAAGGTGATGGTGCTGCCCGAGTCGATCTTGCTGACTTTGTACGGGCCGCTGCCCAGTGGCGCCTCGTAGCCGCCGCCGTTGGCAAAGTCGCGGGTCTTCCACCAGTGCTCCGGAAATACCGGCAGGGTGGCGATGTCCAGGGGCAGGGTACGGTTCTCATTGCTGGAGAAGTCAAAGCGTACCTGGCGTTCGCCTTCCACTTCGACCTGTTTGACGTCGGCGAACAGCGTGCGAAAGCGCAGGCTGCCTTGGGTCATCAACAGATCGAAGCTGTAGCGTACGTCTTCGGCGGTGATCGGTTTACCATCGGCGAAGCGCGCCTTGGGGTTCAGGTAAAAGCGCAGCGACAGGCCATCCTCGGCGCGCTCCATCTTCTCGGCTACCAGCCCGTACACCGTGTAGGGTTCGTCCAGTGAGCGTTGGGCCAGCGGCGCGTAGAGCCAGCCATCAACCTGGGACACGCCGATGCCTTTATCGATATACGGCAACACATGATCGAAGCGCCCGATCTCAATGGCCGAACGCCGCAGGCTGCCGCCCTTGGGGGCTTTGGGGTTGGCATAGTCGAAATGGGTGAAACCGGCTGGGTACTTGGCCGGTTCGCCGTACACCGTGAGGTACGTTTGTGGCGCCGCGATCACGGCGGTACTCGCCATTACAAAGGCCAGGGCAGTACTGATAAGGGGTGTGAAAAAAGCCAATCGCATTGTCAGCCTTGAACGCCGGATAAAAAGAATAGGGATTTGTACGCTAACGGCGGCAGCGTCGCCAGTGATCAGATGCACAACGGCCCACCGAATGGCGGGCCGTTGTTTCACGCATCAGTGCAGGACAAATCAGTCCTGACGGCTGGTAACTTCCAGCAGGTGGTAGCCGAACTGAGTCTTGACCGGGCCTTGCACGGTGTTGACTGGAGCGCTGAATACCACGGTGTCGAATTCTTTAACCATCTGGCCTGGACCGAACGAACCCAGGTTGCCGCCATCGCGGCTGGAAGGGCAGCTGGAGTTGGCTTTGGCGATTTCTGCGAAGTCAGCGCCGCCTTCGATTTGGGCCTTGAGTTCGTTGCACTTGTCTTCGGTAGACACGAGGATGTGGCGGGCGGTGGCTTTGGCCATGAGAGTAACTCCTTGAATGAAAAGGGTGAGCGTACCGGATTCAGGCGGTTATTTCCCGGCAAAGTTCCCGGGGATTGCCTGAGCGGTACGGCGGCGGGCCATGCCTTTCGCAGGCAGGCTGATGTTTCACTATAGAACGATGTAATCGTTGCGCTTGACGATCGGAAGGTGCTCACCCTGGACCAGATGCACGTAGCGGCCATCCACCAGGTCGATGGGCAGGCAGTCATCTACGTCCAGCACAGCGTCGGTATGCGCCTGGGACCAGTGCCGGCGCATCTGTTGCTTGCCTTGGCTTTTAGCTTCGTGTTTGTTGCGGGCAACCACCAGCAGATAATGGTGGGCCTCGCCGAAACTCTCGGCTTCGTAACCGCCGAGGTTGATGAAATACAGGCGATGGGCGTCAGCGTGGGGTGCCAGGTGGCTGAGTTCGACTTTCCAACCGTCGACGCCGTCGACCGCCATCCACGAATCGATATGCACGCCCTTGGCGCTGCCGAACCACGCCTCGCGCAGTTGCGGGTAAGTGCCTTGCAGCGTATCGGCCGCGGCGAATACCACATCATGAACTTCGATCCTGGCGCGAGGGTGTTTGCCCCCGAGCATCACGACAAACAGCATTGCAGATCCTTCCTGGCGATTGGGCAGGGCCCAACCATACTTCGATTGAACCCTTTTGTCCGGTCAATGCCACACGGTTAACCCAAGAACTCATCAGGAGGTTGTCATGCGCAGTATCGATCTGGCGGGCGTTCCCGTTCCCGTCATCGGCCAGGGCACCTGGCGCATGGGCGAAGACCCGAACCATCGCCGCGCTGAAATCGCGGCATTGCAGTTGGGGATCGACGAGGGCATGACCCTGATCGATACCGCCGAAATGTATGGTGAGGGCGGCGCCGAAACGGTGGTCGGCGAGGCCATTCGCGGCCGGCGCGATCAAGTGTTTCTGGTGAGCAAGGTCTATCCGCATAATGCCAGCCAAAAGGGCATGCCCCGTGCCTGTGAAGCGAGTCTCCAACGGTTGGGCACTGACTACATCGATCTGTATCTGTTGCACTGGCGCGGCCAGTACCCCCTTGAAGAAACCGTAGAAGCCTTCGAACGCCTGCGCGAAGCCGGCAAGATTGGCCGTTGGGGCGTGTCCAACTTCGATGTGGCGGACCTGCAGGAACTGGCAGCCCCGGCGTGTGCCACGAATCAGGTGCTCTATAACATCGAGGAACGGGGCATCGAATTCGATTTGCTGCCTTGGTGGCAGCAACATCATCTGCCGCTCATGGCCTACTGTCCCATCGCCCAGGGCGGAGCACTGCTGTCGAGTCCGACGCTCAAGCAGATCGCCCTGCGTCACGAGGTAGCTCCTGCCCAGGTGGCCTTGGCCTGGGTACTGCGCCAGGACGGCGTGATCGCCATTCCCAAGGCGGTGACGCTCGAGCATGTGCGGCTCAATGCTGCCGCTGCCGCGCTGGTGCTCGATGAGCACGACCTCGACGCCATCGACCGTGTATTTGGCGCGCCCAAACGCAAGCATCCGTTGGCGATGGTCTAGCTGACGACAGAAACGGCGCCGTCCATGGCCGCCGTTTCTGCGGTTCGGTTTAACCCGCTACCGGGCTGCGCCAGTCATCGGACCCCGACGTGCCGGACACCTCGTGGGTCCACACGATCTTGCGATAGGTGAAATACACGTCTTCCAGATGGGTGAAATGCGCATTGTCCGGGTCCTGGCAGTTGGGCATGCGTGATTGGATATCCACCAGGGTCGCGCCCTCCAGTTCAATGGTGAAGTAGTGCTCCTGGGTCCCGGCCGAAGAGGTACGGAACCATTCCAATCGACACTTGACCTCTTCGCCGCTGGTCAACGCGCTGAACAGCAGCGGCGAAGATTTATCGAAGACCTTGCTGATCATCAGCGGTTTATGCACGCGCTGACCGGTCGGCTGGCCGGATTGCGGGTCCCTGGGAATGATGACCTGATGGGAGAAGGCTTGTACCAGGATCTGGTCTTCGTGGCCTTCCTGATAAATATTGCCTACCGAGTCCTGAGTGAACGTGCCTGCCGTAATCAAACCTTGTTTGACACCGGTGATAGAAAGATACGCGGGTGTTGGCATGACGGGTTTCCTTGCCTGGTTATAGAGGTAGTTCCAACCCGCAATGCTGCCGGTTGGTCAAATGCCTATAACAAAAAACGTGCCGGAAACTGTGATGGCCAATAGGGCCGCGCTCTGCGCCGAATGTTCGTCTGTGTTTATCTAAAAACCCGCGTTGAAATGCAGGTAAGTTGGAGAATATGTGCGCATAAGTGTGCAATTAATTGCTCGCTATTATCTTCCTTTAATTATCTAGGTTTCCACGGTCTGGCTGTACAGGATGTAAGTATTCAACTGCGCAAAAAACTGCGCAGGCCCCTAATTCAGAGGTTTGTAGGAAATGACTTAAGTGTTGGGTGGCTGCTTGCTCAATGGTCTTGGCATGACTAAGGTTTGCAAACTTCGTGGAAGTTAAGGCGAAGCCAGGATGGCAAGTTGATAAGTCGGTCTAGTTGTTATTGTCTTGTCTTGAATCTAATGCTTAGTTGCGTATGGTCCTAAATGGTCTATTCAGGAAAGTTTTGTGCTTATTATTTGGAGATTGCGCAAACTCCCTGCTCGCAGTCGAATTTTGCGGGCGGCGATGTGCGGTTTTCAACTGAGTATGAAACCCTCGAATTCGAACTGGCCAAGGCCCAGTCCATATATGGTGCGTGCCAGCCGGACTGGCAGAAAGTCGTGGCAACCGCCGAGGTTCTGCTAAGGGAACAATCCAAGGATCTTCGCGTGGCTGTCTGGTTGACCTGGGCGCTGCATCAGCGTGAGTCCTTTCCTGGGCTGCTGGCCGGATTGAAATTATTGCGTCTTCTCTGTGAGGGCCATTGGTCGGAGGTGTATCCCCGAAAAACGCGCACCCGTGCCGCTGCGTTTCAGTGGTTGGTATCGCGCCTGGAGACATTGCTCGCGCGCCACTTGGCCGTCCAAGACCAACAGCCGCTTTTTCGTGCGGTCGTTGAGGAACTGGAGGGCCTGGATGAGCTGTTGAGCCGTCATCTGAAAGAGGACGCGCCTTTGCTATTGCCGATTTGCAGGCAATTGACCCAGCAGTTGGAGCGCGCCGCGCAGAGCCAAGCTCCGGCCATAGGATTGACCGGCGCGATAGCCCAGGTGAAGCAGGCCACGACACAACTGATCAAACCCGAGCCGGTGCTGGAGAGTGAGAAGGATGCGCACAAGTGGCTGCGAGCATTGCAGGAGCAGGCCCGTCCGCTATGCGCCTGGTGGTTGCGCCAGAACGCTACCGACCTGCGTGCCTTGCGCCTTAATCGCACGCTGATGTGGCTCTCCCTGCTCAGCTATCCGGACGCGGACAGTGAGCGCATCACCGCGCTGCGCGGCCCAGCACCGGACAAGCTCAAACGCCATCACGAACGCTTTGCCCAAGGCCATTACGCCGATCTGCTGCTGGAGCTTGAGGCCAGTCTGGCCGGCGCGATGTTCTGGTTCGACGGCTTACACATGGTCTGGCAATGCCTGGAAGCTCTGCAGGCCGAGCTGGCCATGACCGAACTGGAAGTGAATTTTGCCCTGCTGCTGCAGCGCCTGCCGAACCTGCCTGAGTTTCGTTTCCACGACGGTAGTCCATTTGCCGATGCGGGCACACGGGACTGGATCGCCACGCAGGTTGTACGTCACCTGCGGCCACCCGAGGCGCCGTGCGAGGCCGTCGAGGAGGCGCCTTGGGAAGTCGCCTTGCAGGCCCTGCAGCCCAGGCTGCGCAAAGACGGGCTCAAGGCCGTCGTGCATCAACTCAAGCGGGGGTTGCATGGGGCTCGTAGCGACCGCGAGCGTTTTCACTGGCGCCTGGCACAGGCCCGGCTGTGTGTGCAGGCGGGCAAACATGAGTTGGCGAAGATCCAGCTCGACCATCTGGACCTCGAGTTGCAACGCACGGGGCTGGAGCGCTGGGAGCCGGAGCTCGCTGTCCACGTCACGCAGCTGTTGCACCGCTGCTGTGACCTGTTGCCACAGAGCCATGCCGTACGCGAGCGCAAGGAAGACACCCACCGCAGGCTGTGCCTCTTCGATCTCGAAGCGGTACTTGAATAGGCTTTCGAGCCACTCGAAAAAAGGAGAAACACCATGGCCAAAGAAGGTTCGGTTGCACCCAAGGAACGCATCAACATCACCTTCAAACCTGCCATCGGCGCTGCCCAGGAAGAAGTCGAACTGCCGTTGAAACTGCTGGTGCTGGGAGATTTCACCCAGCGCGAAGACGCGCGCAAGCTCGAAGATCGCAAGCCTATCGCGATCGACAAAAACAGCCTTGACGAAGTCTTGGCCAACCAGGCGCTGAGCCTGGCGCTGAACGTCCCTAATCGTCTTCAGGACGACGCCGATGTCGAGGAGCTGGGGATTCAGGTGCGCATCCATTCGATGAAGGATTTCAACCCCGCCCATCTGGTGGAGCAGATTCCGGAGTTGCAGAAGCTCATGGCTCTACGTGAGGCATTGGTGGCGCTCAAGGGGCCTCTGGGCAACACGCCGAGCTTTCGTAAAGCCATCGAACAGGCGCTGGCCGATGACGAGTCCCGCGCACGGGTATTGGCGGAACTGGCCTTGAGCAGCCAACCCGCCTGACACTTTTCAGTAAAAGGACACTGACACCATGAACAGCCAACCGATACAGACCTCGGTCAACGCCACCGAAGAACACAGCATCCTCGACAACATCATTGCCCAAACATTACTCAGCGCCGACGACGAAGCCTACGCCATCGCCAAGCGCGGGGTATCGGCTTTTATCGAAGAGCTGATCAAACCCCAGAACAGTGGCGAACCGGTCAAGAAGCATTTGGTCGATCGAATGATTGCCGAGATCGACACAAAGCTCAGCTTGCAAATGGACGAGATTCTGCACCATCCGCAATTCCAGGCACTGGAATCCGCGTGGAGGGGCTTGCAACTGTTGGTCGACCGCACCAATTTCCGCGAAAACATCAAAATCGAACTGTTGAACGTTTCGCGCCAAGACCTGCTGGACGACTTCGAAGATTCGCCGGAGGTGACGCAATCCGGGCTCTACAAGCATATCTACAGCGCGGAATACGGTCAGTTCGGTGGTCAGCCGGTGGGCGCGATAATCGCCAATTACTTCCTGGCGCCCAGCGCTCCCGATGTGAAACTGATGCAATACGCGTCCAGTGTGGCCTGCATGGCCCATGCGCCGTTTATCGCCGCGGCCGGGCCGGGGTTCTTCGGCCTTGAGAGCTTCACCGGCCTGCCTGACCTGAAGGATCTTAAGGATCATTTCGAAGGCCCGCAGTTCGCCAAATGGCAGAGCTTTCGCGAGAGCGAGGATTCCCGTTATATCGGGCTCACCGTCCCGCGTTTCTTGCTGCGTACGCCTTACGATCCCCTCGAATGCCCGGTCAAGACCTTTGCTTATCGGGAAAATGTGGTGAACCGCCACGAGCACTACCTGTGGGGCAATACCGCCTATGCGTTTGCCACGCGCCTGACCGACAGCTTTGCGCGGTTCCGTTGGTGCCCCAATATCATTGGCCCACAAAGCGGCGGCGCGGTGGAGGATCTGCCGTTGCATCACTTCCACAGCATGGGCGAAATCGAGACCAAGATCCCCACCGAAGTACTGGTGTCCGACCGTCGAGAATATGAGCTGGCGCAAGAGGGCTTTATTGCTCTGACGATGCGCAAGGGCAGCGACAACGCCGCGTTCTTTTCCGCCAGTTCCGTGCAGAAGCCCAAGCACTTCGGCATCAGTGCCGAGGGCAAGCAAGCCGAGCTGAATTACCGTCTCGGCACTCAGTTGCCCTACATGATGGTGGTCAACCGCCTGGCTCATTACTTAAAGGTCCTGCAACGCGAGCAGTTGGGCTCGTGGAAGGAGCGCACCGACCTGGAGCTGGAGCTCAACAAGTGGATTCGCCAGTACGTCGCAGACCAGGAAAACCCTAGTGCCGAAGTGCGTGGCCGGCGGCCGTTGCGCGCGGCCCGTATCGTTGTCAGTGACGTTGAAGGCGAGCCCGGCTGGTACCGGGTCAATCTGAGCGTGCGACCGCACTTCAAATACATGGGCGCGGACTTCACCTTATCCCTGGTCGGCAAGCTCGATAAAGAATGAATCGGGGGCCAGGGATGATGCGCAACCAACGCCTTTTCGAGCGTCTTGATCGCTCCGCACCTCACTCAAAATGCTGTGCGAGTTCTGTCGCGGCCCATCTGGGCAAGATGCTCAGCATCCGCGCCGGCAGTGTCCAAACGCTGCCGGATTACGGCTTGCCTGACCTCAACGATATGAACCAGAGCCTGCACGAAACCCTGAGCCGGTCGCGACTACTGATCGAGCGCTTTATCCGGGCCTACGAGCCGCGCTTGCAGAATGTCCTGGTGCGCGCCTTGCCCCGTGATCACGACCCATTGGCCCTGGCCTTTTCCATTGAAGCCACGCTGAGTGTTGACGGTGTCACGAGGCCCGTCACCTTCACTGCGCGGCTTGGCGACGCCGGTCGTAGTGAGGTCTATGCCGATGTCCGCTAACCGCTATTACCAGAGCGAACTCAGCGCGCTACGTCAGTTAGGCCGGCGTTTTTCCGATCGCAACCCGGCGCTTGCGCCATTTCTGGGAGAGACCGGCAAGGACCCGGACGTGGAGCGTTTGCTGGAGGGTTTTGCTTTCCTCACCGGTCGCCTGCGCCAGAAGTTGGATGACGAGTTACCCGAGCTGACGCATTCGCTGATGCACTTGCTGTGGCCCAACTATATGCGACCGCTGCCGGCGTTCAGCATCCTCCAATTCGACCCGCTGCGACATGCCGGCCCCGGCGTGACCGTTGCACGGGATACACCTGTGGAGAGCGAACCGGTCGACGGTGAGCGCTGCCGCTTCCGAACTTGTTACGCCACTCAGGTTCTGCCGTTTCAACTGAGCGCCCTGGAGTACAGCGTTAACGGCGAGCGGGCAGTGTTGAGCTTGCGCTTGGACATGAGCGCCGAGGGGAATTTCAGCGCGTGCGTATTTGACCGACTGCGCCTGCATCTGGCCGGGGACCGGTATGTCAGTCAAGGCCTGTATTTGGGGTTGCTGCGTCATTTGGACGGCATCGAGTTACGGCCGTTCGGTCGCGACGGCGTTGGAATCGATGTCGGCAATGGCCAGGATCTGTCGCTGCGAATTAGCGCGCAAAGCGTACAACCCGTAGGGTTCGCTGAAGAGCATGCGCTGATCCCTTATCCGCCCAATACCTTTCGCGGATACCGTCACCTGCAGGAGTATTTCGCCTTTCCTGAAAAGTATCTGTTTGTCGATTTGGTTGGGCTGGATGTACTGCAGACGTTGCCGACCGCAGCCCTCCAGCAAACGTGCGGTGTGACGCTGCGTTTTGAGCTGAGCGGTCGTTGCCCGCAACTCCAGCAGCCTACGCTGGATAACGTGAAGCTGTACTGCACGCCCATCGTCAACCTGTTTGAACATGACGCGGTTCCGATCCGCCTGGATGGCAAACAGGATGAATACTTGCTGATCCCTGGAGAATACAAGCGGGGCAATGCCGACGTGTTTTCCGTTGATCGGGTGACCGGGTGGCGCCCCGGAGGGTTGGGGTATCAGGCATACGTGCCGTTTGAATCCTTCGAGCACGACGCCAACGAGGGCTCACCCTGCTACAGCATTCGCCAACGCGCCTCCGCACATCACGGCGGTCTCGATACCTGGCTGGGGTTTGGCAATGGCGTGGGGCAAAGCCAGGAAACCCTCTCGGTCGAGCTAACGTGCACCAATCACAACGTACCTCGGTCACTCAAGGCGGGGGCAATCAACCAGCCCTGCGAACAAACTCCCGAAGGCCTGTCGTTTCGCAATATCTGCGCGCCGACCGAGAGTTTTGCGCCGCCGCTGGATCAGGACTTTCTTTGGCGGTTGATCAGCAACATGTCGCTCAACTACCTGTCGTTGAGCGACATCAGTGCGCTGAAGGTCGTCCTGCAAACCTACGACCTGCCGCGTTACCACGATCGGCAGGCGCAAAAAATCAGTCAGAGAAAGCTGGACGCATTGCGCTCCATCCAGCACACGGGGGTCGACCGATTGCATCGCGGCATGCCGTTTCGCGGCGTGCGAATCGACTTGACCGTCGACGCCCAGGGCTTTTTGGGGCCAGGCGAGATTTTTATGTTCGCGTCGGTACTCAATGAGTTCTTCACGCTGTACGCCAGCCTCAATGCTTACCACGAACTACGAGTCATCAGCACACAAGGAGACGTGTACCAATGGCCAATCCGGATGGGCCAACAGCCCCTGCTTTAAAGCAACTGAGCCGAGTCATCCGTGAGTACTCGCTGTTCCAGGCGATCGCTCGGGTGATCGAGCAGTTGCGCGATGTGCACCCGCTGCTGGATGACGACGCGTTGTATGAGCGCTTGGAGTTTCAGGCCAATCCAGGGTTGGGGTTTCCCGCTCACGATATTGATCGCTTGGAGTTTTTTGTTGAGCAGGGTCAATTGCGCGCCCGTCTTCGCCTCAACGTGTTGGGCCTATGTGGCGCGGGATCGCCGTTGCCTGCGTTTTACGCGGAACAGGCATGCGCCGAAGGGGCTGATGCAACCCGCGATTTTCTGGACCTGTTTCACCATCGATTGCAGCGTCTGATGTTGGGAATCTGGCGTAAATATCGTTACCGCACCTGTTTCGAGACAGGGGCACGCGACGCCTTTTCCGAGCAGATGTTTGCGTTGATCGGTTTGAGGGGCCAGCCGATTCGCGCTGCCGCCCAACTGGACTGCAAGCGGCTGTTGCCTTACCTGGGGCTGCTTGGCTTGCGAGCCCATTCGGCGGCCTTGATCGAAACGGTGCTGCGTTACTACTTCAAGCACAGCCGCTTGTGGATCGAGCAATGGGTTGAGCGCTCGGTGGCGATCGCTCAGTGCCAGACAAACCAGCTAGGCGTCGCCAACAGTGTGCTGGGCCAGGACAACGTGCTGGGCAGTCGTGTCGCCGACCGTGGCGGCAAATTCAGGGTGCATGTGCACGACCTGGGCTGGCAGCGCTTTCACGGGTTTTTACCCACTGGCGCGGATTACCCGCAGCTGTGCTCGTTGATACGGCTGACTGCGCGCGATCCGCTGGAATACGACTTGCGCCTGGTGCTTGCGAAAGAAGAGATCAGGCCGCTGCACATCGGCGAACACAACGTCTGCCGGCTGGGATGGACCAGCTGGCTCGCGCACGACTGTGCTGACGGTGTGCTCATCGTGGCCAGCGACGCACATTAGGGGATCAGCAAAGATGATGAATGTAGACCTGCAACAACTTATCCGCACATTGACCCCACAGGCACGGCGAGATCTGGAGCGGTCCGCCGAGCGATGCGTCACACGGGGTGGCCATGAGGTCTTGGTAGAGGACTACCTATTGGCCTGGTTGGAGCAAAGCGATTGCCTTCTGGCACGGGCATTGGCCGACGCGGGTGTCGAGGTCGGCGAGCTGCAAGCCATCTTGCAACCAAAAGCGCAGGCAAACGCGTCACGTAATCCGGTATTCGCCCAGGCGCTGGTGCGATGGTTGCAGCAGGCATCGCTCGTTGCCCACTTGCAATTGCGTCAAACCGAGGTGGACCACGCCGCGCTGCTATTGGCGCTGCTGCAGCATCCGCAGCAGCATGCCGGCTGTGCTTACCAAGAACTGTTGAGCCGTGTGGATACGCAGCGCGTGCTTGAGTTCGTGTCGAGTCGCGCCGTTGAAACCCCGCCTGCATTGGCTGACGAGTCCTGCCTGGCACGGTTTACCCACGATCTGACACGCCAGGCGCAATCCGGGCGCATCGACCCGGTGCTGTGTCGGGATGATGAGCTTCGCCGCTTGATCGACATCCTTGTGCGCCGACGTAAGAACAATCCGCTACTGGTCGGCGAAGCCGGAGTGGGCAAGACCGCAATTGTCGAAGGACTAGCCCTGCGCGTTGTCGGCGGCCAAGTGCCGGAACTGTTGAAGGATGTGCGCGTGCTGACGCTGGACATGGGCATGCTGCAAGCCGGGGCCAGCATCAAAGGTGAATTCGAGCGGCGCCTCAAGGGGGTGATCGACGAGGTCAACGCATCCCCACGCCCGATTATTCTGTTTATCGATGAAGCCCATACCCTGGTGGGAGCGGGAGGCCCGGCAGGTGGCGCCGATGCCGCCAACCTGCTCAAGCCGGCGTTGGCGCGCGGTGAGCTACGCACCATTGCCGCGACCACCTGGTCCGAATACAAGCGTCACTTCGAGAAAGACCCGGCCCTGGCGCGGCGCTTCCAGCCCATCCATGTCGGTGAGCCCAGCGTCGAACAGGCGGTTTCGATCCTGCGTGGGCTAGTGCCGGTGCACGAAACCAGCCATGGGGTCTACGTGCGTGACGACGCCGTCGTGGCGGCGGCACACTTGAGTGCCCGTTACCTGGCGGGTCGACAGCTACCCGATAAAGCGGTGGATGTGCTGGATACCGCTTGCGCGCGTGCGCGGATCAGCCGGGTTTGCGCGCCTGAGGCGTTGCAGCGTCTGGAGGCGGATCTGGCCGAAGGCGCCCGACAACGCCTGGCATGGATTCGCGACAGGGATGCCGGGGTGCCGGTGGATACGCAGGCTTTGCACGCGCTGGATCTTCGCTTGGCGGCAGTAGAGAGCGAGCGGCACTCATTGGAGCAGCGTTGGCTCGAACAGCGCGCGTGCGCGGAACAGGCACTGACTCTGCGCCGGCAACTGGAGGACGCTCGCCGTGGAGGGCAGGGCGTCGACGCCCTGGAGCAGGCACTTGGCGAACAGAGACGGGCATTGTCTGCACTGCAAGGCCCGCAGCCATTGGTTCATCTTGAGGTTTGCCCACGCCTGGTGGCCGAGGTGATCAGCGCGTGGACGGGGATTCCGGTCGAACGCCTGGCGTTTGAGCACAGTGATGCGGTCACTGGGTTTGCCCAGGCAATGCGTGCACGCATCCTCGGTCAGGAGCCTGCCGTGCAGGCACTGGATCGTAATCTAAGAGCGGTCGCCGCTGGCCTCAATAAGCCCGACGCGCCGGTCGGTGTGTTTCTGCTGGTGGGACCCAGCGGCGTAGGCAAGACCGAAACGGCCCTGGCCCTGGGCGACTTGCTCTACGGCGGTGAGCGCTTTGTCACGACCTTGAACATGTCCGAGTACCAGGAGAAACATGCGCTATCTCGGCTGATTGGGGCGCCGCCCGGTTATGTCGGTTACGGCGAGGGCGGCGTGTTGACGGAGGCGGTGCGTCAACGACCGT
The DNA here is from genome assembly GCF_001029595.1 of Pseudomonas sp. ARP3. NCBI lineage: Bacteria > Pseudomonadati > Pseudomonadota > Gammaproteobacteria > Pseudomonadales > Pseudomonadaceae > Pseudomonas > Pseudomonas sp. ARP3. The sequence goes on along the minus strand of NZ_LEKF01000015.1, from coordinate 132,072 downwards.
ATTCGGTCGTACTGCTGGATGAAGTGGAAAAGGCCGACCCGGAGGTGCTGAACCTGTTTTATCAGATCTTCGACAAGGGCCTGGCCAACGATGGCGAAGGTCGGGAAATCGACTTTCGCAATACGCTGATCCTGATGACGTCCAACCTGGGCAGCGATTGCATTACTGATCTGTGTTGCGGCGCCCAGCGGCCGGATGCGCAGGCGCTGCACGCAGCGATCTATCCGCTGTTGCGTGACTATTTCAAACCCGCGCTATTGGCGCGCATGCGCGTATTGCCCTATTACCCGATCGCGGGCGATGTGTTGCAGCAGTTGGCCAGGGCCAAGCTGGAGTGCCTCGGGCGGCGGTTGGAAGCACGCCGGCTGGCGTTCAGCTATACAGCGGAACTGGTCGCGCATATGGCTGACCGTTGCAGCCATAGCGACAGTGGCGCGCGCTATATCGACCAATGGATCGAGACCCATTTGATGCCACAAATGGTCAACCGTCTGCTGGAGGCGATGGCCGTCGGTGAATCGCTGTCGCGCGCCCACGCCGATCTTGACCACCGTGGACAACCGATCTGCGAGTTCAGCCAATGACGGACAATCTCTTTAGCCAACTGCCCCATCCCCTGGCTTATGCCGAAGCATTGTTGGGCTGGTTCACGCGCCTGGGCACCGACAGTGACGAGGCGAGCTTGCCCGAGCTGTGTGCCGCGGCGACGGCGCAGCTTAGCCAGTGCGAACTGAGCCAGTTGTATAAGTACGACGAGACGACGGGTCGGCTTGAGCTGATTGCCCAGCACTTAGCGGGTACCTTGCCGCCAGGCGGACGGCTATGCGGCGACGACGTTCAGCATCAGCCGCTGTTGCAGTATGTCCTCAAGCAAGCCAGCCCTCTGAACCTGGATGACCTGAGTGGTAGCGTTTACGAGAGCGGCTTCTTACCGGCGATGGCGACGCCGTGGCAGTCGTTGTCATGTATACCGCTGTTCGGTCGGCGTGAAAGCCTCGCAGGCTTGCTGTTGTGCGCCAGCCTGCGCCCCAGACCCTTGCAGGACTATGCCCGGTCATTGGGGCAATTGGGCAGCTTTGCGTTGACGCAATTGGGTTTACTGCGCCGCGTGCGTCCTGCCCACAGCCGCGCGGCGAACCAGGTCAGCGCGCGAGCCCCCCAAAGCACTCACGGCCTGATCGGCACCAGCAAAGCGATGGCCGATACCTGTCGTTTGATCGATAAGGTTTTGCAGGCTCCCTACACCGTGCTGCTAAGCGGCGAGACCGGCACCGGCAAAGAAGTGGTGGCGCGCGCCATCCATAGCGCCGGCCCACGCAACGGTAAGGCGTTCGTGGTGCAGAACTGTGCCGCCTTTCCTGAAGGCTTGCTGGAAAGTGAGCTGTTCGGTTACCGCAAAGGCGCCTTCACCGGCGCCGAGCGCAACCACATCGGTTTGTTCGATACCGCCGATGGCGGCACCTTGCTTTTGGATGAAATAGGCGACATGCCGTTGTCGCTGCAGGCCAAGCTATTACGGGTTTTGCAAGAAGGTGAAATCCGTCCGCTTGGCGCCAGCGCGGCTCATCGGGTGGATGTGCGCATCATTGCCGCGACCCACCGCGACCTGACGGCCATGGTGGCCGAGGGGGCATTTCGCGAGGATCTTTATTACCGGTTGGCGCAATTCCCCATCGAGCTGCCGCCCTTGCGCGAGCGAGATGGCGATGTATTGCTGTTGGCGCGGCATTTCGCCGAAAAGGCCTGTGTCGCATTGGGTCGGTCAACGGTGCAATGGTCGAGTGCGGCGCTCGATCAACTGTCCGGTCATCCGTTCCCCGGCAATGTTCGCGAACTCAAATGCCGAGTCGAACGCGCGGTATTGCTGTGTGACGAGAACCTGATCCTGCCGGCGCACTTGTGCCTGGAGCCGAAGCCGGTAGTGCCCTGTGTCGATGCGACGTTACGCCAGCGCCTGGAGCGGGTTGAGCGGGTATTTCTGCTCGATTGCCTGCACAAGAACCGTGGTAACCGGACCCGTACCGCCCGTGAGCTGGGCGTGGCACGTCGCACGCTGCTGTATCGACTTGCGCGTCTGAACATTCCCTGTGGCGATGTGGCGGGGAGTGCTGAATGAGCCGATCAAGAATGTGTTGTCCGACCGCGTACCTGAATTTTCCGGGAGAAACCTGATGCTTCTACGTCCGTGGCAAGCCTGGGGGCTTGTGCTGTGTCTACTGAGCGGCTGTAACGCCAACTACGTTTTTGATGATGCCGATTACCGTCCGCTGGGCGACCCCCAAACGACGCGTCGTGGTCAGTGAGCAAGGAGTGCCGAGCGATGCAATTAGTGTTCGAGGTATGTGACACCGCCAGCGGTGAGGCGTCGCTGCGCAAGGTGTTTGACCGCGTCGGGGGTGTTATCGGTCGTGGCGCAGGATGCGACTGGGTAATTCCGGATGCGACGCGGCTGCTCTCCAGCCACCATGCGTTGATCGGCTATCGAGATGGGCAGTACTTTCTGACGGATGTCAGCAGTAATGGCATTGGCGTGGCAGGCGGCATGGAGCGTTTGAGGAAGGGGCAGGCGCGGCTGATCGCCGACGGCGAGGTCTATCAGCTGGGCGCCTTGGACATTCGCGCTCACTTGCGACCGCGCTGGATGACGCAGGACGACCGGCAGGCGCTGGCCTGCGCCGACACCATTCCAGATGACGCATTTCTTGGACTGGACCCGATGCACGCCTTGGCGCATGAGCAACGGTGCGATGAGTCTTGCGAGGAGCTGGATGCACTGGCGCACAGTATAGAAACGCCCACCTGTTCGTTTGCCCATAGCGCCGTGGAGCGCGATCACCTGACGGTGCCGAGATGGGCGCAACCTCCCAAGCGCATGCCACCCCCTCCACCTGACCCAAGCGTGCCCGAGCTGCCGGCAGCCTTCTGGGCGCAGTTTGGCGACGCCCTGGGCCTGCGGATGGATGGGCTCGATAGCGTGGCCTGCGAAGCGCTGGCGATCAAAGTGGCGGGCCTGTTCAGACAAACCGTCGAGGGAATGCAGCAATGCCTGCGCACTCGAGATGAGCTGAACAATGAATTGAACCTGGGCGCAGCCATGCCTGGCTTTAAAAGCCATAACCCGCTGAAAGACTGCCTCGATACCCAGGCGACCATAACGGCATTGCTGGGCGCGGGCGAGCTGGGTCAATTGTCCGCCGAGTTGGCGCTGGCTCAAGCCTGTCGGGAGATGCAAGTCCATCAGTTGGCGTTGGTGGTGGCTTGTCGAGCGGCGGTGCGCGGCGCGCTCGCGGCGTTTGCGCCGAGCCATTTGATGCTGTGCTTCGAGCGAGAAGGTAAACCGGCCAGGTTCACCACCGACGGCGCGTGCTGGCGCGCCTATCAGCGTCACTACCGACATCTGGTCGATGAGCTCCCCCTGGATGAACAGCTGTTGAATAGCGATTTTTCCAAGGCCTACGAGGAACAGGTGCGCTTGGTTTCCACGTTGCATGCGGTGTACCCAGGATGAGATTTATGTATCGAACCTTTATTGCATTGATGCTGTTGGCGCTGAGCCTGTCGAGCGGTTGCAGTCATGTAGGACCGTTTTCAACCCTGACCAAACTGGACCTGACATTGACGGCCGGCGAAGCGCTGAACCCGGACTTGCACGGTCGGCCTTCCCCCGTGGTGGTGCATCTGCTGGAGCTGCGCCATCCGGTCGGGTTCGAAAATGCCGATTTCTTCAGCCTGTATGCCCGAGCTGAACAAGCATTGCCTAAGGACTGGGTGAACTCCGAGGAGCTGGAACTACGCCCCGGTGAACAGGTGGCGCTCAGACTCAGCATCGAGCCACAGAGCCGTTATGTCGGTGTGCTGGCCGCTTATCGGGATTTGCCCCATGTGCAATGGCGGCTGGCGTTGCCCGTGGCCCCGCAACAGCGCACGCGTGTCGAAGTGATGTTGGACGAATCGGGTATTCGTCTTGTCGATCCGTTCGCCAGCCGGTCGGGGAACTCAAATGCAGGCCTATAAAGTCATCTGGCAGGAAGGCATGCTGCTGCGTCCTCAGCACTTGCAGCACAACGACCGCTATTACCAGCAGCAACTCAATCAGACACGCCTGATGGGCAGTAACGGTTGGGGATTCCTGACGCTGCACGTCGATACCCAGCACCTCAACCTGGGCAAGGTGGTGCTTACCCAGGCCAGCGGGATGTTTCCCGACGGCAGCCTGTTTGCATTGGGCAGTGCCGACGAACCGCTGGTATTGCAGGTTCCCGTCGGTGCCGGCGGACAGGCCGTGTACCTGGCGTTACCGCTGGCGATCGGCAATCAGGTCGAAGCGCGGCTCCCGGAGCAGGGCGACGTGCTGGCGCGTTATGTCAGCTGTGAACTTCAAGTCGGCGACTCCAACGCGGGCGCCGATTCACGCTGCCAGATCCATTGCGCGCGCCCGGACCTGCGATTGGTGTTGGGGGAGCAACGCGATGATCCGCTGCTGGTGAAACTCCAGGTGGCCCAGGTTGTGGAATCGACGCGGGAAGGGGGCGTGACGCTGGATGCGGATTTCGTACCGACCTTCCTCTATCTACAGCGTTCTGGCTACGTAGCGTCGTGCGTCAAGGAGGTGATCAGCCTACTCGCTACCCGGGGCGATGCAATTGCCGCGCGCGTCCAGGGCAATGGCGGATCGGCGGGCGCTCAGTTGGGTGACTTCCTCATGCTGCAATTGATCAACCGTACGGAACTGCTCTTGCATCACTACTTGAGCCAGCCCCAGGTCCGTCCAGAAGCGGTGTATCGCCAGTTGCTGTCGTTGCTCGGCGAGCTATCGACATACGGCACCGATAACAAGCGCGCGCAGTCGCAGGGGCGGTACCGACATGACGACCAGGGTGAGAGCTTCCGAAGCTTGATGGACGGCATTCGAACGGCGCTGTCGCGGGTGTTGGAGCAGCATGCGACCCAGCTCGCGTTGCAACCGCGCCAATACGGCGTGCTGGTTTGCCCGGTCAGCGATCTCAAACTGCTGGGTTGCGCCACCTTCATTCTGGCGGCCGAGGCCCAGTGCGATTCGGAAGAACTGCGCCACCGTCTGCCGGCGCACCTCAAGATCGGCCCTGTGGAGCGCATCCGTGAGTTGGTCAACCTGCATCTGGCGGGTATCAAGCTCAAGCCGCTGCCGGTGGCACCGCGGCAGATCCCGTTCCATGCCGGCAAAACCTATTTCATGCTCGATCTCAGTGTCCGCGACATCACACAGCTGGAGCAGTCGGGTGGCTTCGCCTTCCACGCCAGCGGCGAGTTCGCAGGACTGGAACTCAACTTTTGGGCCATCAGGAACTGAACATCATGACTATGGACAGTGAATACCCGCAGGACGAAAAAACCGTCCTGCTAGACCGCGAGGGCAATCAACCGGCACAGGGGGCGCTGACGGACTTCCCAACGCCTCCGCGCTTCGAACAGCTGGAAGACCGCATGATTTACTCGGCCGCCCTGCAGGGCGTGCAGAGCTTCGATATAGGGCCCAACACCTTGGTAACGGCGGCCTGGGACCTGCTGTCCCAGGTGGTGCAGCTCAAGGCCAGTTCCGGTCGGGAGAGCTTGCAGAGCCTCAACGATCGATTATCGGCGGGGGTTTCGGCATTTGAAATGCGGGCCTCCCATCAGGGGGCGGAAAAGAGTCAGGTCATGTCTGCCCGCTATGTGCTGTGCAGTGTGATTGACGAGGCGGTGGTGACCACGGCGTGGGGTGCCCGCAGTGACTGGTCGACCATGAGCCTGCTGAGCCGTTTTCATCAGGAAACCTTCGGCGGCGAGAAATTTTTCCAGTTGCTGGAGCGCTTGTCCCGCGATCCGATCAAGCACCTGGCCATGCTTGAACTGATGTACCTGTGCTTATCGATAGGGTTCGAAGGCCAGTATCGCGTCATGGAGCGTGGAGCGGCGCAACTGGAAGCGGTACGCGATGGTTTATATCGACAGATCCGGCACGTGCGCGGTGAATGCCTGCCGTCGGCGGCGTCGGTTGAGCCTGGGCGAGCAGGCGACACACCGTTGCAGATGATCTCGGCGACCTGGGTTGTTGTCCTGACCGTCGCCTGCTTGCTGGTGGTGTACTCCGGGTTTGCCTGGGTCTTGCGCAACGAGCGCATGACCGTCCTGCAACCCTTTCAATCCGTGGCGCCGGAACAGACGCGGACGCCGATGTAACGCTGGGAGCAATCAATGAACGCATTCTTCACGGGCGTGGGCAGAGTGCTGCGCAAGAGTTGGGTTTGGAGCCTGCTGCTGGTGTTATGCCTGGCGGCGCTGGTGTGGTGTTTCGGGCCGTTGTTGGCGGTGGACGATTATCGGTTCTGGCACGGGGCCACGGCACGTCTGCTGAGCATCAGCGTGCTGTTTCTGCTATGGGGCCTGGTGATGGTGGTCGTGGGAGGGCGGCGCGCGGCATGGCTCGACAGGCCGGACCACCAGGCGCGACATCAACGTCAGGTGTTGATCGACCAAGAGCGGCGGCAGGTGCGCGGGCGTTTCAAGGAGGCGTTGCAGACCCTGAAAACCTCACGCTGTTACGGGGAGCGTGGCGAGCGTTGGCGCAATGACTTGCCCTGGTACCTTCTGATCGGCGAACAGGGCAGTGGCAAAAGCCAGTTGTTGGCCGCCGGCGGCGTGCGGTTTCCGCTCGACCGCAGCGACACACCCTCAGGCACGACCGCCTACTTTGATTGGTTCCTGGCTGATGAGGCCGTGATCGTCGAAAGCGCCGGGCGCTATCTGACGCAGCCCGATGGTGAAGTGGACGAAGCAGGCTGGGCGACGTTGCTGGGCTTGCTCAAATCGCGGCGCCGGGCACGTCCTCTCAATGGCGTGGTGGTGACGCTGGCGGTGGACACCTTGCTCGGCGGCAACGAACACGACTTGGATCTGCATGCCCGCCATGTGCATGCGCGCTTGCAGGACATCCACCAGACGCTGCATATGGATGTGCCGATTTATCTGGTGCTGACCCAGGCTGACCGCTTGCCGGGGTTTGCCGAATTCTTCGATACGCCTCAGGGGGACAGCGCCCAAGCGGTATTGGGAGAGCGTTTGCCCGCCAGTAAAACCGGTACCGAGATGGCCCAGGTACGCGATGCCTTTGAAGCCTTGCTCAAGCGTCTGGGCACGGAGCTGATCCCGCGATTGCACCAGGAGCGCAGTGCCGAGCGGCGCGGCGTCATGCTTGATTTTCCTCGGCAGGCCGCACGAATCGCCGAGCGGTTGTGCCTGTTTGTGGAGTCCGGGTTCTCGGCTCATCGCTTCCAACGTATCTATGGACTGCGTGGGTTCTATCTGACGAGTGCGGAAACCGCTGGCAGGCGCGGCCATTTTGTTCAAGGTTTGTTCAAACAGGTGATTTTTGCCGAGGCCGGCCTTGCGGGGTTGCAGACCCCGGAGCGACGTCGCCTCCATCTTCGTCAGGGCTTGCTGATATTGGCGGCATCAGGGGTTGTGGTCGGCAGCGGGGCATTGTGGGCGCACAGTTATTCGGCTAATCATCAGCGCCTGATGCAACTGGCGCAGCTGATCGCGCCTCAACCCCCGGCGACACCAGGTTCGGACGCCACTCTGGCGTTGCTACCACTGCTGGACAGCCGGCTGGCTGCCACCCAGGTGTTTCCCGCGGTGACAGATGCGCGCCGGAACGAACGGGCCGGGCTGTATCAGGGCGAGATCAGTCGCCCGGTGTTGGTGACGGCTTATGAGGACGCGCTGCGCCAACAATTATTGCCCGAGGTCGCGGCGTTGCTCGAAGCGCAGGTGCAGGCCACGCTGAACGACCGCGAAAAGTTGATGGACAGCCTGCGGGCCTACCTGATGCTCAGTTTGCCCGAGCGTCGGGACGCGACCTGGCTGGCCGAGCGCGTGGCGGCTCAGTGGGCTGCGCTATATGGCGGGGATAGCTCGGCGCAGAACAGGCTGAACGCGCATTTCTCATATTTGCTTAGGCTATCTTTTGAATCGCCGTTGAATGCCGAACGGGTGGCAGCGGCTCGCCAGGCCCTGCGCGGAGAGTCGCTGGCGGGTGTGATCTATCGCGTATTGCGTGATCAGGCCCGCAATCTGGAACCCTATCGCTTGGCGGAGGGGGCAGGGGTGACGGCGGGCGAACCCCTCATTCCGGGGTTCTTTACCCACCAGTACGTGCAGCACTTTGAAAAGCAGGGCTCGCGTCTGGTCAATGGAATTGTCCAGGACAACTGGGTTCTCGGGGAGGGTGGCGATCTTAGTCCGATGGATATGCGGCAGTTGATGCAGGAGCTGGAACAACGCTATTTCAGCGAGTACGCCGATACTTGGAGCCGCGCCCTGAGCCGCGTCCGTCTGGAACCGAGCGAAACCCTCCGAGAGCATGTCGATACACTCGCGGGCCTCTCCTCAATGCAATCACCGCTAGTGCGTTTGTTGCAGCAGGTGCATGAGCACACGCGTTTTCCGACGGCTCATGAGCGCCTTGGTGGCGTACAGCAGGCCATCGAGCGCGGTACCTCGACTCAGAGCGAGGCTGCCGCAGGGCTGCTTAGCGGCCTCCAGGCGCAGGCCGTGCCGGACTCCGCTCGCCGTGCGTTGCTGCGTCGCTTCGAGCCCTTGCACCAGTTGCTGGATGCCGAGCGCAACCCCGACGGCGAATGGTTGCAGGCCTTGCGGCTGCTCCACGAGTGGCACTTGCAATTGGTCGCCCTGAACCGCGAAGGGGCGACGGAACAGGCGGCGTTCAAGTTGGTCAAGCAGCGCATGGAGGGGCAGCAGCCGCTGTTAGGCCAACTGCGCGACAGAGCGGCGCGCCTGCCGCTGCCCCTCAAAGGCTGGCTCGAAGCTATCGCTGACGACAGTTGGCGATTGCTGCTCGATGATGCGTATGTGCACGTCAATCAGCGTTATCAGAGTGAGGTCTATGGCTTCTACGCCAAGGCCATCCAGCGTCGATACCCCTTCAATGCGCAAGCCGCGGGCGAGGTCGCGCTGGGGGATTTTCAGGAGTTTTTCAAGCCAAGGGGCGCCATGGCGCGTTTTTACGAGACCTACGTGAAGCCTTTTGTAAGCACCGAAGGCAGCCGCTTCCGGCTGCGCGGCTTGGATGGCCGCAGCCTGCCGATGTCACGCTCGTCCCTGGAGCAACTGGCCAAAGCTCAACTGATTCGCCTGGGTTTTTTCAGTGAGGAGCAGGGCGAATGGGCCGTTCGTTTCACACTGGCACCCTACAGCCTGGACCCGACGGTTAGCCGCGCAGTGTTGCGCATCGGCGATAAGCAACTGGAGTACCGCCACGGTCCGATCGTGCCGACGACGTTCCATTGGCCTGAAGAGGCAGACAACGGCCGCAGCAGTCTGGTGCTGGAGCGTGGCGCCCAGCGGCCGTTCGGTATCGAGAAAAACAGCGGGCCCTGGTCGTTCTTCCGCTTCTTGGATCTGATGCAAAGCGAGCCCGCCAATGGCCGCAATGCCCAGGTACTCAAGGCCGATCTTGCGGGGCTGCGCGCCAACTTCCTGCTCAGCAGCGCACGCCACCCGGGCCCGTTCCAGATGGCGGCATGGCGCACTTTCCGTCTGCCGGAGCAGTTGTGAGCCAACTGCGCGACCCGTGCCGCAGCGCCGGGCGCACCGAACGAGGCAGGACGCGCGCGCGCAATGAGGATGCGTTTCTCGATTGCCCGCGACACGGTTGCTGGGCCGTGGCCGATGGAATGGGTGGGCATCGCGCCGGTGATGTGGCCAGCCAGTGGGTGGTCAGCAGCCTTGCCGCGCTGCCGCGCCAGAGCGATTTCGACCAGCGGCTCGATGCCGTGCGGCATTGTCTGCGGGCACTGGACAGTCGACTGGGCCGAGGGTTGCCCCCCAATGCAAGCGCGCCGTACGCAATCATGGGCAGCACGGTTGTGGCGTTGTTGCTGGAGGGCAATCGGGCAGCCTGCGTCTGGGCTGGGGACAGCCGTTGCTATCTGTGGCGCGGGCAGCGCTTGTATCAGCTATCGCGAGACCATTCCTTGCAGCAGCAACTGATGGACACGCAACGCTTGACCCTGCAACAGGCGCAGTCCCACCCGGCAGCGAGGTCTCTGACCCGTGCGCTGGGCGGGCGGCAACCGCTGATTCTGGAAGTGTTGGAGCTGTGTACTCGTCCTGGCGATGTGTTTTTGCTTTGCAGCGATGGTTTGTATCAGGGCCTCGGCCATGACGCCTTGGGACGTGCGCTGAGTAGGGGCGCACCCGGTCAGGTAGTGGATCGGCTGTTCACCGAGGTGCTGCGCGGGCCGGCAGCGGACGACTTGACGGCCGTGGTGGTTCAGCCATGACCGCCGGGGTGGGGCCGACTGATGTGCTGGCAGGGCGTTATCAGCTTGAGCGCGTACTGGGTTCCGGCGGCATGGGCGTGGTCTATCGGGCTCGCGACCTGCTGCATGAGGCGTTCGGCGACGCCAACGCCTGGGTCGCCCTGAAACTGCTGGGCGAGCCATTGGCCCAGTCCCCGGATGGTCATGTGTTGCTGTACAGCGAATTCGCCCTGACCCGCAGCCTGTGCCATGAGCATGTCGTGCGGATGTTCGCCTTCGACGTCGACACCGTCCGTGAAGTGGCGTTCTTCACCATGGAGCTGTTGCAGGGAGTGACCCTCGATCGCCTGCTGTTGGAGTGTCCGGAGGGTTTGCCGTGGAGCGAACTGCAGCCTCTGGCGCTGCAGTTGTTAGATGCCTTGAGCTACGCCCACCGGCAGGGCGTTCTGCATGGCGATGTAAAACCGGCGAATATCCTGTTGGGCGACGAGGGGGTGCGTCTGTTCGATTTCGGCCTGGGCCACGGCAAGGCGCAGGAAGCGGCGGGGTTGCCTGGTTTGAGCCGTAGCCGTCTGAATGCCTGGACGCCTGCGTACGCGGCACCGGAGCTGATGGCGGGTGGGGAGCTGTCGGCCTTGGCTGACCTGTACGGCGCGGCGTGTGTCGTCTATGAACTCGCCCAGGGCCGCCGTTCGGCGCCACGTCAGCCGGACCAGCCGCTGCCGAGACCGCGCGGCTTACCCAGGCGGTGTTGGCCGGCGTTGCGCTCGGCCTTGCATTGGACGCCGGAGCAGCGAAAGGTCACGGTGGCACAGCTGCGCGAGGCCATGGCCGGCGTCAGACGGTGCTGGTTCGTGTAGTGACGGCTTTAACCGGGCAGGTCGTGCAACTGGCAGTAATCGGCCCAACTCATGCCCGCCATCTGCGCCACTTCCTTGTGCACTTCCAGGCGCTGGGCTTCGAACGCTTCAGGAGAGTCACTGGTGAGCTTGAGCGTCAGCTCCCAAGCAAACAGGCCCAGGCGCTCGGCTTCGGCTTCGAAGGCCTCGTGCAAACGTTCGGCGCGGTATTCGGCCAGGGTTTCACCCCTGGCCCGGGCGGCCAGAGGGTTCAAAGCATCCAGTTCAGCGACCAACGTCGGGTGCGCTGCCTGAAAGCGTTCGAGGGCTAGTCGGTGACTATCGCCGGGGCCGGATTCAAGCACGGGAGCCTGCCTCCAGATGCGTCTTTCTGCGTCGGGCGCGTTTGCGCAAGTGGCGGTTCACCCGAGATTGCAGTGGATCGAGGATAAAGAACAGCAAGTAAGCTGTCAGTACCAGCGTCAGGTCAATCCAGGTTCCGCCAATGGGGCCCGAAACCTCTTCGATCACATCTTTGATCAAAAACAGCAGCGCTACACCGCTTAACCACAGCGCTGCGTTAAGCAGCAGTGGGCGCATCGCATTCGACAACTTATGTTGCATTTCGAGCTTACCTCCTTGGTACCTGATACCACTCAGGCGCTGTTTCCCTGAATGGGCACCTCAGCCTGAGACCTCACCGGGCTGCCCATAACGCTTCAAAAGCCGGCAATAGTACCCGTTCAAGAGAGATTAGGAATTTTAGCTGTTCCGAAAGTTCAATAAATCGTCAGCGAAAACTTACCGATGCTGCGACAGCCAGCCAATAAAATTGCATGCCCATCCTTCAAATCTCTTTCGCTCCCGATGCCAGGACGTGTAGCGTTAGCCCGTGTTTCCGGGGCCCTGCCTTAAAGGGCGTATGCGATGGGCAGAGGGATGGGTCATGGTGCAAACGCTCTCCAAACTTTTCTTCACCCAGCGCCTGGCCGCATTGGCCAGCACTGAGTCATTGCGGGCGATCCGCGAAGGGTTGTTGTGGATTCTGCCCTGCCTGCTGGTGTCGGCCGGTTTCCTGATTCTGTCCGAATTCGCGCGGGTGCTGGGGTTCGAGCCTTCGGTGGTGGCGTTCCTCGCTGGGCTGCATAACCAGATCAGCTCGGTCATCCCGCTGCTTGTGGCAGCGTCCATTGGTTACATGTTGGCAATTCAGCATCGCCTACCGCAGTTGCCGGTTGCCTTTCTGTGCCTGGCTCATGTGGTGGTGGCGACGTTCATTCTGCGTGACTACCCGCGAGCCTCGGCGACCTTTGTGTTGTTTATCGCCATCGCCTCGCCGCTGCTAAACGTGCCGGCGATGGCATGGCTGCACCGTTATCGTTGGACTCGGCTGGTCAATGAGGAACTGGTAGGGCACAACCTGCGCGGCACCATCAATATGGTGGTACCCGGCGCCATCACCGCTCTGGTTCTGGTGATAGTGCTGTCTCTGCTGCTACAGGTGCCTTATGTGGCGCAGTTGCAGGGGCCGCAGGTGCTGGATGCGCTGCAGTCGCCTTACGGCAGCGGCTTGTTTGTGACGTTGATGAACTCGCTGCTGTGGTTCTTCGGGATTCACGGCGTGTACGCCATGCAGCCGCTGTTTGATGTGCTGGATCAGGCCGTGGTGCTCAATGGCACGGCACTGGCGGCCGGCGAGCCGATCAAGTACCTGTTGAACAGCGGTCTGCTCGGCAGTTTTGCGTTTATCGGTGGGTCTGGCAGTGCGTTGTGCCTATTGCTGGCGATTCTGCTGTTTTCCAAGAGTCAGTCCATGCGCCTGGTGGCGGTGGCGAGTTTGCCGTTGTCGCTGTTCAACGTCAGCGAGGTACTGTTGTTCGGCTTGCCGATCATCCTCAATCCGCGGCTGTTCATGCCCTTTCTGTTAGTACCTGCCTTGAACGCGATGCTGGCTCTGGGGGTGGTGCATATGGGCTGGGTGTCGCCGGCGGTAGCCAGCGTGCCGTTCACCTCGCCGGTGCTGCTCAATGCTTATCTGAGCACCCATGGCGACCTGGCGGCGGTCGGGTTGCAGGTGGCGTTGCTGGGTCTGGGCACGCTGGTTTATGCGCCGTATGTACGGGCCATGTATCGCCAGGCCAGTGAAGGCGGCACGGTGTACCTCAAGTCTCTGGACATGACCTTCCGTGGCCTGGAGGAAAAAGGCCGGCTGCGCGAGCTCGACCCGGTGTTGACCTCCCACAAAACCCTGGCGCGCCAAGCCAATGAGCTGAGCCGCATCCAGCAGATCAGCGACTATGATTTTTATCTGGAATTCCAACCCCAAGTCTCGACCCTCACCGGCCTGTGCACCGGTTGCGAAGCCTTGATGCGTGCCCGCGATGGCCAGGGCACGGTGCATTCGCCCTGGGAATTTCTGCAGTGGCTGGCTCAGGCGCAGTTGATGCCGGACGTGGATATGTGGGTAGCGTCCCAAGCCGTGCGCCAATACCAGCAGTGGCAAAAGCTCGGATTCACGCTGCCCATGACTATCAATATCTCCAGTGCGACCTTGACCGATGCCGCCTACGGCGAACGCCTGGTCGGTATTCTGGCCCAGGCTCACGGGTTGGTTTCCGTGGAAATCACCGAAGACGCCCTGGTCAGCGATATCCAGGCCACCCGCCAGACCATTCAGAAACTCCAGGCGATTGGCGCCAAGGTGTACATCGATGATTTTGGCACCGGGTTTTCGGCCCTTAGTTATCTGCACCAGTTTCCAGTGGACTTCATCAAGATCGACCGCAGTTTCGTAGTCGCCCAGCACGACCCCAAGGGCGCCCAGGTCCTGACGGGCATGCTGCGGTTCTGTGAAGCGCTGAACCTGGGCGTGGTGGTCGAAGGCGTCGAGACCGCCGAGCAACTGGCCTTCCTGAACACCGGCAGCGAGCTGTTTATCCAGGGCTGGTATTTCAGCAAGGCGCTGCCGGGCGATCAATTGCAGCGCTTTGTGCGCGAGCGTGCGGCGCTGGCGCAGACCTAGGCGGATTCGTAGCGGCGTCGGGTTTGTTCGATATCCTCGACCAACGCGTCGATACCGGCCAGATGCGCGCGGTTGTCGTGATCCCATGGGTGAAAGCCCGGTTTGAAGTAATGCAGCCACGGCACCAGCATGCGCGGGAATACACCTTTGGGACCGTACAGAAACTTGAGCATGCGCCAGAACCCTTTGAAAAAGCCTCCTGCCTTGCGGTCGGCCACCAGCAAGCGCACATGAAAATCCAGCACCACCAGCCAGAACAACAGCGTGGTGGTCAACATGGTCCCGGTGCGCAGCAGGTAGCGCGCGGGCCCAGGCTTGATCACCGTATTCCACACGTCAAACGCCACCGCTTTGTGCTCGGTTTCTTCCAGGGCGTGCCAGTACCACATTTGTTGGTAGCCCTTAAGTGAGTGGCCGAAGCGCGACGGGTCGCTGAGCAGGATCTCGGCCAGCATGGCGGTGTAGTGCTCCAGAGCGATGGTCACGGCCAGGTTGAAAGCCGGCGGCAGGTGTTTTTTCTGCCAGTCGAGGATGAATTTCAAGCGCCGGTCGAGGGTATGCGCCGGCAGGCCCGCCGCTTGCAGCAGATCGTTATAGGCCACATGTTCGCGGCTGTGCATGGCTTCCTGGCCGATAAAGCCCTGGATTTCCTTTTTCAACAGCGGGTCGTCGATGCGCTGACGGTAGTGGCGCACGCTGTCCATAAAAAACAGCTCACCCTGGGGAAACAGCAGCGACAGGGCGTTGAAGAAGTGCGTAACGAACGGACCTTGCGCGTGCCAGTCCTTGATGCGCTCGGCGGGTAGGGCAAAACGGACATCGCGACGGATGGGTAGCATGGGCTGTGCTCCTGTTCAGAGACGGGACTCGTCATTGGTTTCGAAC
The DNA here is from genome assembly GCF_001029595.1 of Pseudomonas sp. ARP3. Lineage (NCBI taxonomy): Bacteria > Pseudomonadati > Pseudomonadota > Gammaproteobacteria > Pseudomonadales > Pseudomonadaceae > Pseudomonas > Pseudomonas sp. ARP3. The sequence continues at coordinate 117,025 of NZ_LEKF01000015.1, read as the reverse complement.
ACCGGCGTGCGCGGCTTGGGGGCCATGCGCTTGCTGGCGAACACCACCAGCGCCTGATAGGCCGCCGGCAGGCAGCGGGCGAGCAGGTCGAGGGCGTAGGCGTCGCGGCCGATCAACACGCGACGCTTGTTTTTGCGCACGCCGTGCAGGATCACTTTGGCGGCCTGGTCGGCATCAGTGATAAACAGTTTTTCGAAGTCGGCGCGGGCCTGTTGCTCGCTGTGGATCAGAAAGCCGGTCATATTTGCGTCGATGCGGCTACTGCGACAGATATCGGTGCGGATGCCGCCGGGGTGGACACAGGTGGCCGACACGCCGCAGCGTTGCAGATCGAGTTCCTGGCGCAGCGCCTCGGTAAAACCGCGCACGGCGAACTTGGTGGCGTTGTAGCCACTCATGCCGGGTTGGGCAAACAGCCCGAATACGCTGGAGGTGTTGATCACATGCCCCTCGCCACTGGCCTTGAGATGCGGCAGGAACGCCTTGGTGCCGTGGACCACGCCCCAGAAATTGATGCCAACGATCCACTCCAGGTCCGCGTAGTCCACGCCTTCCACGGTGCTCGACAGCGCCACGCCAGCATTGTTGAACACCAGATTGACCTGGCCATGTTCGTCCACGCAGCGCGCGGCCCAGTCCTCCACGGCCTGGCGGTCGGCCACATCAAGCACCTGGGTGGTAACCCGCACTGGCGACAGGGTGGAGGTCTTGATCAATTCCTGGGTGTGCTCCAAGCCTTGAGCGTTTTTATCCGCCAGCGCCAGGTGGCAACCTTCGCGAGCCAAGGCCAGGGCCAAGGCGCGCCCCATGCCGGACGCGGCGCCGGTAATGGCCGCCACGCGACCGTTGAATGACTTCATGACAGGCTCCCTTCGATATTGGCGTGGGCCACCGCGACTGTGCGCGGCGTGGCGTTGGCCGTCGTCACGCCCGCTACATAGTCCTTGAGCGCGAACTGGCGGGTGACCTGCTTGAAGCGCCAGGTCGAGCCAGGCCAGAGCGTGGTGTTTTTGCCGGTGCGCGGGTCCAGGTACCAGCTCTGGCAACCGCCGGTGTTCCAGATGGTGCGCTTGAGTTTGTCCTGCAGATGGGTGTTATAGGCCTGTTCCACCGACGGTTTGACCTCCACTGTGGCAATGCGCTGGCGTTGCATCTGCTTGAGCGCGTCGAGGATGTAGGCCACTTGGGCCTCGATCATCAGGATCATCGAGTTGTGCCCCAACCCGGTGTTGGGCCCGATGATCAGGAACAGATTCGGGTAGCCCGGCACCGTGGTGCCTTTATAGGCATGGGCGCCGTCGCGCCAGGTGTCCATCAGGTCCACGCCGTCGCGGCCAATGATGCAGCCACGGGGCAGGGGGTCGCTGGCTTGGAAACCGGTGCCGAAGATCAAGCAATCGGCCGGGTGCTTGATGCCGTCGGCGGTGATCACCCCGTCCGGCTCGATGCGCTGCACGGCCTCGGTCACCACCTCCACATTGCTGCGCGACAAGGTCGGGTAATAGTCGTTGGAGATCAGCACGCGCTTGCAGCCGATGGTGTAGTTCGGGGTGAGGGTTTTGCGCAGGGAAGGGCGCGCCACTTGTTTATGCAGATGGCGCAGGGCGATGCGTTGCACCGTCTTCATCAGCCGCGGGTGCAGCGCAAAGCCCACCACGCGGCCTTCCAACGCCCAGTAAAACGCGCCGCGCACCAGGCGCTGGGTGAAGGGCAGGTGCTTGAACAGCCAGCGTTCGAACGGCGAGATCGCCCGGTCGGGCTTGGGCATGATCCACGGCGGCGTGCGTTGGAACAGGTCGAGGTGGGCCACCTGCGCAGCGATCTGCGGTACGAATTGAATCGCACTGGCGCCGGTGCCGATCACGGCCACGCGCTTGCCTTTCAACGCGTATTCATGGTCCCACTGCTGGGAGTGGAAGCGCTTGCCCTTGAAGCTGTCCAGGCCCGGAATATCCGGCAGCGCCGGACGCGACAGGCCGCCCATCCCGGATACCAACACCCTTGCGCTCACCTGGCGGCCATTGCTGAAACTCAAATGCCAGCGTTGCTGTGCTTCGTCGAATACCGCACGGGTCAGCCCCATGCCGAAGCGCAGGTAAGGCGCCAGCTCGAAGCGCGCGGCGCATTGCTCCAGATAAGCGCGGATTTCCGCCTGCGGCGCGAACTGCCGCGTCCAGTTCGGGTTGGGCGCAAACGAAAACGAATAAACATGGGACTGCACATCGCAGGCACAACCGGGGTAGTGGTTGTCGCGCCAGGTGCCGCCGAGGCTGTCGGCCTGTTCGGCGACGAAGAAGTCGCGAACCCCGGCTTCCTTGAGTTTGATGGCCATGCACAGGCCGGCAAAGCCTGAACCGATGATGGCGATGTCGATCGAGTCACTGTGGGCATTCATAGGCTGTCCTTGGTGGGCATCGCAGGTGCTCCTGTTTTTGTTTTGTCGTGTGGAGAGAACGCCATTGCAAAGGAAAATTTAATTAATTATTTTAAAAAAGATTTTAAATAATCTACCTGAAAATATCGCCTACGCTAGGTCCTTGTCTCAAATGTGCGATTTGTCCGACGGACGCGCACGCTGTGCATGAGGTTCGGGTCCAGGGTGTGGACGGTGGCCGAAGCCCGACCAATTCCGGTGGGGTGCGCGGCGGCAGGGAATGCAGAGGACCGAGCGCATGACGATGGAATGGGTGGTGGCTGCGGGTGTGGGAGCGTGTGTGCTGGCCTGGGGCTTTAGCGCCTGGATGACGCGGCGCATTGAAGCGGCGGTGCCGCGCGACGGGCATGTTGTCGAGGTCGACGGCGAACGCTTCCACTATAGGGACGAGGGCAAAGGCCCGCCGCTGGTAATGATTCACGGGCTGATGGGCAGCAGTCGCAACCTCACCTACGCCTTGTCCGCGCAGTTGCGCGAGCACTTTCGGGTGATCACCCTTGATCGTCCGGGCTCGGGTTATTCCACGCGCCACGCAGGCACCGCAGCCGACTTGCCGGGGCAGGCGCGGCAGATTGCCAGGTTTATGCAGACCCTGGGCTTGGACAAACCTCTGGTGCTGGGGCACTCACTGGGCGGTGCGATTTCGCTGGCGCTGGCCCTGGATCATCCTGAGACGGTAGCGGGCCTTGTGCTGGTGGCGCCGCTGACTCATCCCCAACCGACTTTGCCGCTGGTGTTCTGGTCACTGGCGGTACGTCCCGGTTGGCTGCGCCGCTGGGTCGCCCACACGCTGACAGTGCCCATTGGCCTGTTGACCCGCCGCACGGTGGTCAAGGGCGTCTTCGCGCCGGACCCCGCCCCAGACGATTTCGCCACCCGCGGCGGGGGGTTGCTGGGCATGCGCCCGAACAACTTCTATGCCGCCTCCAGTGAAATTGCCCTGGTCAACGATGACCTGCCGCAGATGGTCAAGCGCTACACGAGCCTGACCTTGCCCATTGGCCTGATCTACGGTGCCCAGGACCGCGTGCTGGACTTTCGCAAGCACGGTCAGGCCCTCGCCGACGCGGTGCCGGGCCTGAAACTGCAACTGGTGGAGGGGCGCGGCCATATGCTGCCGATTACCGCCACGGCGCGGGTGGTGGAGCTGGTGCAGCAGGTGGCCAAGCGTGCGCGGCCGCTGCAAAACGTCGCGCCTCTACCCCCGCCCGTTGCGCTGGCGAATAAATAATCGTGAGGTGGGTCGTGGCCGAGGGCGAGGCAAAAGGTTGTTTTAGAGACCTGACTGCAGAGCAGAAAAACAGACTGCGCAGTCACGTCAAAAAGCCCTCGACAAAGTAGTTGACGACCTAACGATTCCGCGCTATCTATTTAAAAAAATATTTCAATATTTATTTTGAAATGAATTTTTTGAAGTGCCTAAGAGCGAATAACAATGAAAAAAACGCCTTTTGTCGCCCGTTTATGTTCCCGCAGCCTTCTGCGCTCCCTGCACTTGCTGTGTGCCCCTCTGTCGGCGCGTGTCGCCCGGAGGCTGCCATGAACCAGACCCTTACAGCACCGACCGTATGGGCCGACGGTAAACGCCACCTGTGGTGGCTGGGCATCATGCCCCTGGCCACACCGCTGTTGTCCGGGGCATTGGCGATCAGCACCGGTATCCAGCAACTGTGGTGGGTCGGGGTGTTGGTGATCTTCGGCCTGATCCCGCTGATCGACGGCCTGCTCGGCGAAGACGTCAGCAACCCGCCGGAATCCGCCGTCGGCCACCTCGAATCCCAACGCTATTACCGCTGGATCGTCTACACCGGCGTGCTGTTCGTCATCGCCTCGGTGGTGATCACCGGCTGGCTCGCTGCGGGCGGTATCGCCTGGATCATCGACGGCGGGCTGATTCGGGCCACCGCCCATCTCGACCCGGGTAACTGGATGTCCCAGCTGGCCACTTACGTCACCGCCCGCACGCAATTGCATGGCGAACCGAGCTGGTTCACTTACCTGGGCATGGCCATGTCGACCGGCGCCGCCACCGGCATTGCGATCAACACCGCCCATGAGCTGGGGCACAAACCCAAACCCCTGGAAGTGTTCCTGGCCAAGGTCACCCTGGCGCCGACCTTTTACGGGCACTTTTACACCGAACACAACCGTGGCCATCACGTCCGCGTGGCCACCCCGGAAGACCCGGCCAGCTCGCGTCTGGGCGAGAGTTTCTGGGCCTTCCTGCCGCGCTCGGTGTGGTTCAGCGCACGTTCGGCCTGGAACCTGGAGCGTGAACGCCTGCGCAAACTGGGCCTGCCGGCCTGGCACTGGAAAAACGGCGTGCTCAGTGCCTGGATGTACAGCGTGGTGCTGTGGGGCGCGATGATCGCTTGGCTGGGTGCCGCAGTGATTCCATTTCTGATTATTCAGGGCATCTACGGATTCTCGCTGCTGGAAGTGGTGAACTATGTCGAACACTACGGCCTTAAACGTCAGAAGTTGCCCAACGGTCGTTATGAGCGCTGCTCGCCACGGCACTCCTGGAACAGCAATCGGATTGTCACCAACATCTTTCTGTTCCAGTTGCAGCGCCATTCCGACCACCATGCCAACCCCACGCGCAGTTATCAGTCGCTGCGTCATTTCGATGAGTCGCCGCAACTTCCCTACGGTTATGCGAGCATGATTGTCTGGGCTTATGTGCCGTACTTGTGGCGCCGACGCATGGACCATCGGGTACTTAAGCATTATGCCGGGGATATCACCCTGACCAATCTGCAGCCGTCACAGCGTTTGAAATACCTGGAAAAGTACGGGAATAACGCGACCCCGTTCTAATGTAATTAAAGCGAGCGTTAACGGCGCCAGATATATCCAGCGTGGGGGTTTTGTCGCCCTCGATTTACCGCTCAAGTCGTCAGCAAGTTGTGTTTGACCCGAACAAAAACAATTAAAGGGAAGGACGTCTACCATGCAAGCACCTGCCAAATTCACTGCCCATGTTGTACTGGCTGCGTTGGGCCTGATCGCCTATCACCAGGCCCAGGCTGCCCGTATCGAACCGGCCGGCAGCGCCTTTACGGCCCAGGGGCCGATCAGTTTTTCCAAGGGCGCGCTGATCAGCGCCGATTGCACCATCAAAGTGGCGGGGAAAGTGGCGGCCGATGGTTCATCGGTCAATGTCGATAAAGTTGAATTCGACGGCGGCCTCAAGTGCAGCCGGGTCGAAGCGATTAACTTGCCGTGGGTATTGGTGGCTAAAGACAGTCGTAGTGGGTCCATGTCGAAAATCAGTGTCGACGTACATGCTTTCGGCCTGGGCGGTAAGTGCGGTCCTTCCACCGCCGACGGCACCTGGGATAACGCCACCGGCAAGTTGGAAGCGGCCAATGTGCCGATTGGCGAAGACTGCAAGATTAAAACGGTGTCGATCAAGATGCCGCCTAACTTCAAGGTCGTTGAATAGCAACACACGTTAATAGCGGTAATTACATTGAGATTTGGCTGGAAAGGGAAGTTCTGCAGTTTCACCGTGACCTCTCGTTCATGGCCATTACCCCCTGGCGAAATGAATTCGCCATAACATGTGAGGAAAAACAATGAAAAGCTTGAAAACCCTCGTATCGTTGTCTGCTTTGGCTGTCTGCATGGGTGCTGCGTCGATGGCGAACGCCTATAGCATCGCTCCGGTAAATACCAGCTTCACCGCGCCAGGGACGATTTCGGTGAAATCACCTTCTTCGTTCCAGGGCACCGTTAACTGCGGTGCTACCTTCACCGGGAATGTTGACGCCACTGGCGTTGCCAAAATCACCGGTGTAGCGGTAACCGGTGGCGGGCTCTGCGCCTTGCCGAAAATCACCGGGCTGCCTTGGACCCTGTCCGCCACCGGCCCGTCGGCGGGTTCCGTGACCAACGTCGGCTACACCATCGCTGCCTCGATTCTGTACCCGGCTTCCAATTGCGGCCCGTCCACCATCGCCGTGGGTTACAGCGGCGGGGTGCTGACGGCGGCCAACCAGACCCTGAGCGGCAGCTGCACCGTCGTCAGTCTGAGCGTCACCCCAAGCCCAGCGCTGACCATCGTGCCTTGATGGTCGGCTGAGAACGAAGGGCTGATCACCCGTAAAAAAGCCGGCGCCCTTACCGGGCGCCGGTTCAAGCAGGGCCAGGCAGCAAGACGAACCGGCAGGGCCGGCTCAGAGCGATAATAATAAGGAGTGCCGCATGAATAATAAGAAACAACAGATGCAGGTTTTGCTGGGGCTGGCATTGATAGGCGGCGTGGTGATGACCGCACCTGTTCAGGCCGGCGGTTTTTCAACACCCACCTATGGCGCACCAGGCTGGGGCCGGGCCTTTGCCGGCGGTTCGCTGTTTAAAAACGATCCCAGCTCGGCGTACAACAACCCAGCGGCCATGGCCTTCGTCGACACGTAATGTGGCGCAACTCACCGTCGACTACGCGCGCATCAAGATCAAGTACAAGGGCGATGCCTTCGACTACACCGGCAACCCGACTTCCAGCACACCGTTGGACGCCAACGGTTTCCCTGACCTGGCTGCGACCACCCAGAATAACAACGACGGCGGCGAGGGCGGTTTTACCGCTTGGTTACCCACCGGCTTTATGGTCATGCCCCTTGGGGACCGGTTCGCGTTTGGCTTGAGCCAGGTCGTCCCACAAGGCATGCGTTCCACCTGGGATGAAAATTCCAAACTGCGCGACTTTGCCGTGGACACCAAAATCGAAACAGTGGGGCTCACAGGCTCCTTGTCCTTCAAGGTCAACGATCAGTTCTCCCTTGGCGGCGGGTTGATCGTGCAGCACAGCAAGGGCTTCGTCAGTCAGAACGTCGACCTGCTGTCCGCCGCCGCCGTGTCCGATTCGGTCCTGGGCGGCATCAACTTCCCATCGGATGTGGGCACCGCACTGATGCGGGTGAAGGTCGACAATATTTCGACTGGCTGGTTTACCGGTATCGTGTGGAAACCCACCGACCGCGACACGCTGGGCCTGAACTACCACGCCAAGATCAAGAACAAGATGACCGGCAAGTACACTGTCCGTGCCGATCAGTTCTCCAATAACCTGATGACCCAGCCGAGCCCGTTTGGCGGCACCGGTACGCTGGTCAATACCGCCTATCCAGGGCTTGAGTTGTACCCGAACGGTGCCCATGCCAGCGTGCAACTGGACATTCCCGCCACAGCGGGCCTGGACTGGGTGCATCAGTTCAATGACCGTTTCACCATGGGCGCAAGCGTCACCTGGACCGAATGGTCGTCGTTCAAGAACCTGACCCTCGAATCCGCAGGCACCACGGTTGTCTCCATTCCCTACAACTACAAGAACACCTGGATGTATTCCTTGGGCGGCGACTATCGCTTGACCGATGAACTAACCCTGCGTGCCGGTGTGGCCCTTGACCAGACACCCACCCGCAACTCGACGCGCGACCCGCGGATTCCCGACGGCGACCGTACGTTCCTGTCCTTGGGCGCCGGTTACGACGTTAAAGCCGTCAAGGGCTTGAGCCTGGACTTGGCGTATTCCCACCAGTTCGTTCAGGAGGTCAAGCTCAAGACTCAAAACGTCGATCGCCTGGGCGGCGCGCGTCTGGACGGTAAAGCCGAGTCGTCGGGTGATGTGGTGAGTGTGTCGGCCACTTACGCGTTCTGATCCTGGGCTGATCAGCGAGGGCAGTCAGCGCATCTGGCTGCCTCGTTCGACCATTTTTCAACACTTCGGCTGAGCCCGCTCAGCCGCTATTTTTTGGCCCAAGCATTAAATAAAAATTTCAAAACAAAATTTGAATTTGTGTTTCCCAGTTTGTAGTGTGGCGTTACGCCGCTGTCGCGTTTTAGCGAGCTGCGTAGCTGTCGTGCCCTGAATCGAGTAGAGGTATCCCATGGTTATCTGGTTATTGGCGGGTTTCGTAGCGGCGCTTGCCCTGGCGTATCGACAAGCGGCGGCGGCCCAGTGGTTGGGGGGCAGCCTGGTGTGGCTGGCATTCGGTTACCTGTTCTCCGTGGTTGCCGGTGTTGGCGTCACGGTCGCCGCGCTGCTGGTGGTGGCGCCTGCGCTGCTGATGACGATCAAGCCCCTGCGCCGCGCGTTGTTGACCAGCAAAGCCCTCGGCCTGTTTCGTACGATCATGCCGGCCATGTCTGATACCGAGCGCGCAGCCATCGAGTCCGGCACGGTGTGGTGGGACGCCGAACTATTCAGCGGCAAGCCCAACTGGCAGCGGCTGTTACAGGCCGCTCCGGCCAGCCTGAGTGCCGAGGAACAGGCGTTTCTCGATAACGAAGTGGAAACCCTGTGCGACATCGCCAACGATTGGGAAACCACCCAGGTCTGGCAGGACATGTCGCCCGAAGGCTGGCAGTACACCAAGAGCGCCGGGTTTCTCGGCATGATCATTCCCAAGCAATACGGCGGCAAAGGCTTCTCCCATTACGCCCATTCCCAAGTGGTGATGAAGTTGTCCACCCGTTGCTCGGCGGCGGCGATTTCGGTGATGGTGCCCAACTCCCTGGGCCCGGCCGAACTGCTGCTGCATTACGGCACCGAGGCGCAGCGCAATTACTACCTGCCGCGCCTGGCCCGTGGCGAAGACATCCCGTGCTTCGCCCTGACCAGCCCCTATGCCGGCTCCGATGCCGGGGCGATTCCCGATGTGGGCATCGTCTGCAAAGGCGTGCATGAAGGGCAGGAAGTGTTGGGCTTTCGCGTAACCTGGGACAAGCGCTACATCACCCTCGGCCCGATCGCCACGGTGCTGGGCTTGGCATTCCGCGCCGAAGACCCGGACGGCCTGCTCGGCGCGGCCGGCTCCCTGGGCATCACCTGTGCGTTGATTCCCACCGCCCACCCCGGCGTCAACAGCGGCCGGCGGCACTGGCCGCTTAACGCGGTGTTCCAGAACGGCCCGACCACCGGCAAAGACGTATTTATCCCACTGGATTGGGTGATCGGCGGCCGCGAGCAGGTTGGCAATGGCTGGCGCATGTTGATGGAATGCCTGGCCGCCGGCCGCGCGATTTCCCTGCCGTCGGCCAACGTCGGCCTGGGCAAGGTGGCGGTACGGGGCACGACGGCCTACGCCGCCATGCGTAAACAGTTCGGCCTGCCCATCGGCAAGTTCGAAGGGGTGCAGGCGCCGCTGGCGCGCATGGCCGGGCATTTGTATGCCTGCGACGCGGTGCGCAAAGTCTCGGTGGCGTCCCTGGATGCTGGTGAGAAACCCTCGGTGATCTCGGCCATCGCCAAGTACCACGTTACCGAGCGGGCGCGGATGATCGTCAACGACGGCATGGACATCGTCGCCGGCAAGGGCATCTGCATGGGCCCCAATAACTTCCTGGCCCGCGCCTATCAGCAAAGCCCCATCGCCATCACCGTGGAAGGCGCGAACATCATGACGCGCTGCCTGATTATCTTTGGCCAGGGCCTGATCCGTTGCCATCCCTATGTGTTCCGCGAGATGGAAGCGGCGCGCAACCCGGACCGGCGCCAGGCCCTGGAAGCCTTCGACAGCGCCATGTTCGGCCACGTGAGTTTTGTGCTGGCCAATACCGTACGCGCGGCGGTGCATGCACTGACCGGTGGCAAGCTGATTGCCGCACCGGCCAAGACCGAACCGGCGCTGGCGTCCTACTACCGCCAGGCCAATCGGCTGTCGGTGGTGTTGGCGTTGATCTCGGATATCTCCATGGGCGTGCTGGGCGGTGCGCTCAAACGCAAGGAAAGCCTGACCGGGCGCCTGGGGGATGTGCTGTCGCAGCTGTACATCTTGTCCTGCGTGCTTAAACGCTTTGAGGACGATGGCCGGCCCCAGGCGGACCTGCCGCTGGTGCATTGGTCGGCCCAGGACGCGTTGCTGCGCGCCCATGAAGCCCTGGCCGAAGTGCTCGACAATTACCCCTCCAAAACCGCCGCGCGTGTGGTGCGGGCCTTGAGTTTTCCCTTCGGTCTTCCCTTGCGCAAACCGTCGGACCGCCTGTTAGCCGACGTCGCCGATGCGGTGCAGACCCCCGGCGCCACCCGCGACCGCTTGCTGGCCGATTCCTACATCCCGCGCCCGGAAATCGACAAGCTGGCCTACGGCGAACTGGGTTTCCGTTTGCTGCCCCAGGTCGAGCTGATCGAAGCGCGCCTCAAGCCGGCGATCAAGCAGGGCCTGCTCGAACCGCTGCCGGTATCGACCACTGCGTTTACCGCCTGGCGCATCAAGGCCCGGGCCCTGGACTTGATCAGCGACGACGAAGACACCTTGCTCGCCCGCTACGTGGAATACGCCGATCACGGCATCCAGGTGGATGACTTCCCTCAGGACTTCGGATTGTTGGAGGCGTTGCAGCAACGCAAGCAGGCGCTGGAACCGGTCGCCAAGCGTCGTACGGCCCAGGGCGAAAACGCCTCGGTCAACTAAGAAAACCCCGGTCAATGTAGGAGGGGGCTCGCCCCCGATAGCGGTGGTTCAGCCAATGAGCCGGTGACGGCTAGATCGCTATCGGGAGCAAGCCCTTCCCGCATTGGATCGGGTTTACACGGTCAGAATGTGTTGAGAGTGATTGCTGATATGAGTGACAGCTACCTAACCTTCGTCAATTCCCCCTGGGGCCGTCGCCTGGCCCAGGTGGTGGGCTTGCCCCAGCCCTTGCCGCTGCTGCGCCATCGCAGTGGCCAGCAGGGCCTGGTCAATCCAGTGATCGTCGCCGGGGCAGGGCGCCTGACGGCCCAGGTGCAACGGATCTTCAGCGCCACCGACACGGTGGCCGCCACTGCGGCGACGCTCAAGGCGCCCTCCACGGTCAAGGTGCAGGGCGCGGTGTTCGATGCCAGCGGCGTGGCCAACCTGGAACAACTCGACGAGCTGTACGCGTTCTTCCACTGCAACGCCAAACGCCTCGGCCAGCACGCGCGGGTGGTGGTGCTCGGCACGGCGCCGGAGCACTGCGCGGACCTGCCCCAAGCCGTCGCCCAGCGCGCCCTCGAAGGTCTGGTGCGGTCCCTGGCCAAGGAACTGCGCCGGGCCATCACCGTGCAGTTGCTGTACGTAGCGCCGGGGGCTGAAGACGCGCTGGACAGCAGCCTGCGGTTTTTCCTGTCACGCCGTTCGGCCTATGTGTCGGGGCAGGTAGTGCGCGTGGAAGCTCCGGTGGACGGTTACGTCACGGTCAATTGGGATAAGCCCTTCGCCGGCCGCCGTGCGTTGGTCACCGGCGCGTCCCGTGGCATCGGCCTGGCGATCGCTCAGGTACTGGCCCGCGACGGCGCGCACGTGGTGTGCGTGGACGTGCCCCAGGCCCAGGCTGCGTTGCAACAGGCCGCCGACTCAGTGAACGGTTCGGCATTGCCGCTGGATATCACCGCGCCCGACGCCGCCTCATCGTTGCAGGCCCATGTCAGCCAGTACGGCGCCTTCGATGTGGTGGTGCATAACGCCGGGATCACCCGCGATAAAACCATCGCCAAGATGAGCGAAGCGGCGTGGCACAGCGTGCTGGCGGTCAACCTGCAAGCGCCGCTGTGCCTGAGCACTGCGTTGCTGGACGGCCAGGGCCTGAATGCCGGCGGGCGCATTGTGTGCGTGTCGTCGATTTCCGGCATCGCCGGTAACCTCGGGCAAAGCAACTACGCCACTTCCAAGGCCGGGGTGATCGGCCTGGTGCAAGGGCTGGCGCCACGGGCGGCGACCCAGCAGGTTACGGTCAATGCCGTGGCGCCGGGCTTTATCGAGACGCAGATGACTGCCCGCATCCCGTTGATGATCCGCGAAGCGGGGCGGCGCATGAATTCGCTGTCCCAGGGCGGGCAGCCGATCGACGTGGCCGAAACCATTGCCTGGCTGGCCCATCCGGCGTCGGGCGGGGTTAACGGCCAAGTGGTGCGCGTGTGCGGCCAAAGCTTGTTGGGAGCCTGAAGCCATGGACGACCTGACGCAGATCATCGACCCACCACCGTCACGCACGCGACTGCTGCTGGATGGTGTGCGCGCACTGCGCAAACCCAAGCTCGACGGCGCGCCGCAGCTGCCCAAGGCGCGCCTGGTACGCCCGGCGGTGGAGCTGTCGGCTGAGGGTATCGCCGCGTATGGCCGCGCCTGCGGTTTTCGCCGTGAGCAGGGCGTGCCGTTGACCTATCCCCATGTGCTGGCCTTTCCTTTGCACTTGATGCTGTTGACCCGCCCCAGTTTTCCGTACCCGGCCAGTGGCATGGTGCACTTGGCCAACCGTATCCGGCAGCATCAGCGCTTGCAGGAAGGCCAGGCGTTGCGGCTGGAAGTGTATGCCGAACGCTGGGTCGCGCACCCCAAGGGCCAGGCGCTGAGCATCGCCACCCGTGCCTATAGCGCTGGCGCACTGGTGTGGGAGGGCGACAGTCTGTATCTGCGCCGGGGCGTGGCCGATCCGGTCGGCGCGCCTTGGGACGAAGCGCTGGCGCTGCCTTCAGACAGTTTGGTACGCACTCAGAAGTGGCTGTTGCCGGCCGACCTGGGGCGACGGTTTGCCAAAGTCTCCGGGGACTTCAACCCGATCCACACCTCGGTGATCGGCGCCAGACTGTTCGGTTTTCGCCGCGCCATCGCCCACGGCATGTGGACCTTGGGCCGCGCGCTCGCCGCCCAGCAACCGCCGGGTGGCCTGGAGCGCGCCGAGGTGCAGTGCGAATTCAAGTTGCCGATCCTGTTGCCCGGCCAGGTTGCGCTGTGGAACTTACCCGCCAGCGGCCCGCGTCGCGCCTTCGAAGTGCGCAACGGTGCGGGCGACAAGCCCCATCTGCGCGGTCTGCTGTCCATCAATGAGAACCTTCAATGAGTCACTACAGTTTTAACCCGGCGCCGACCCGTCGCGTGGCGATCATCGGCGGCAATCGTATTCCGTTCGCCCGTTCCAACACCGTGTACGCCCACGACAGCAACCAGGATTTGCTGGTGGCGGCGCTGCAGGGCCTGGTAGACCGCTACAACCTGCACGGCCAGCGCCTGGGCGAGTTCGCCGCCGGTGCGGTGATCAAGCATTCGCGGGATTTCAACCTGGCGCGCGAGTCGTTGCTGTCTACCACGTTGTCGCCCGAAACCCCGGCCTACGATGTGCAGCAAGCCTGCGGCACGGGGCTGGAAGCGGCGTTGCTGGTGGCCAATAAAATCGCCCTTGGCCAGATCGAAGTGGGTGTCGCCGGGGGCGCCGACACCACCTCCGACGCACCCATCGGCATCAACGAGTCCCTGCGTCACACCTTGCTGGCGGCCAACCGCGCCAAGGGCTTGGGCGACAAGCTCAAGACGCTGCTCAAGGTGCGCCCATCGATGTTCTTCAAGCCGCTGCTGCCGCGCAACGGTGAGCCGCGCACCGGCCTGTCTATGGGCGAGCACTGCGAAGAAATGGCCAAGCGCTGGCAGATCAAACGCCTGGCCCAGGACGAACTGACCCTTACCAGTCACCAGCGCCTGGCAGCGGCGTACCAGCGCGGTTTCTTCGACGACCTGATCAGCCCCCATCGTGGCCTGGCCCGGGATAACAACCTGCGTGCCGACGCCAGCCTGGAAAAACTCGCCGGCTTGTCCCCCGCCTATGACCGCCAGAACGGCACGCTTACCGCCGGCAATTCCACGCCGCTCACCGATGGCGCCTCGGTGGTGCTGCTGGCCAGCGAAGCCTGGGCGGCCGAGCACGGTTGGCCGGTGCTGGCCTACCTGCGCACCGGCGAGACGGCGGCGGTGAATTTTGTCGACGGCAGTGAAGGCTTGCTGATGGCGCCGGCCTACGCGGTGCCGCGCATGTTGCAACGTGAAGGCTTGAGCTTTGCCGACTTCGATTTCTTCGAGATCCACGAAGCGTTCGCCGCCCAGGTGCTGTGTACGCTCAAAGCCTGGGAAGACCCCGACTACTGCCGCGAGCGGCTAGGCTTGGCGGCACCGCTGGGAGCAATCGAGCGGGCCAAGATGAATGTCAACGGCGGCTCCCTCGGCTGCGGTCACCCGTTTGCTGCTACCGGCGGCCGGCAGTTGGCGGCGCTGGCCAAGGCGATCCATGAACGCGGTGGCGGTCGTGGCCTGATTTCAATCTGCGCCGCCGGCGGGCTGGGCATTACCGCCATCGTCGAAAAATAGCGCTGTCAAAAACAACAACAAGGAGACTGCCATGAACGCTATCAGCCTGGAACAACGCGAACGCATCTGGTTGGACGCTTATCTGCCCGGCGTTCCGGCGGATATCGACGCCGGCATCGAAGACTACCCGTCGCTGCGTGAGGTGTTCCTGGAACACCTGGAAAAATTCCGTGAGCGTGTCGCCTACGTCAGCATCGGCACCGAAATGACCTACGCCGACTGGCAGGTACAAGGCTTTGCGTTCGCTGCCTGGCTGCAGGAACAGGGCGTGCAGCGCGGCGACCGCGTGGCGCTGATGATGCCCAATTGCTTGCAGTACCCGATCTGTTTGCTCGGCACCATCCTGGCGGGGGCGGTGGTGGTCAACGTCAACCCGTTGTACACCGCCCATGAGCTCAAACATTTGCTCAAGGACAGCGGCGCCGAAACCGTGGTGATCTTCGAAAACTTCGCCCACACCCTGGAAAAAGTCATCGAAGGCAGCAGCGTCAAACGCGTGGTAATCGCCGCCATCGGCGACCTGCTGGGCACCTTCAAGGGCGCGGCGATGAACTTCATCCTGCGCTCCGTGCAAAAGCAGGTTCCGGCCTTCAACCTGCGCGGCTCGGTGCGCTTCAATCAAGCGTTGAAACAGGGCCGGGCGCTTTACCCGCAGCCGGTGGTCATGCAACTGGATGATCTGGCGTTTCTGCAATACACCGGCGGCACCACGGGGGATGCCAAGGGCGTGATGCTCAGCCATCGCAACATCATCGCCAACCTGTTGCAGGCCAAGGCGTGGGTCGGGGACCAGTTGGATCAGGACAAGCAGGAAACCAACGTGACCTTGCTGCCGCTGTACCACATCTTTTCCCTGACGGTGAACTGCCTGATGTTTATGTGCCTGGGCGGGCGCAATATCCTGATCGCCAACCCACGGGACGTGAAGCGAGTGCAGATGATCCTGCGCAAGGAGCGCTTCAACGGCATTGCCGGGGTCAACACGCTGTTCAACGGGTTGCTGGAGAACCCGGAATTCTGCGCGCGGGACTTCTCCGATCTGCGCATGGTCATCGCCGGCGGCATGGCCACGCACACCGCAGTCGCCAAGCGCTGGAAGGAAGTCACCGGGCTGCCGATCATCGAAGGCTACGGCCTGACCGAGTGTTCGCCGGTAGTGAGCATCAGCCCCATCGATATTTCGCGCATGCGCGAGATGGAATTCACCGGCAGCATCGGCGTGCCCTTGCCTTCCACCTGGGTGCGTTTTATGCGCGAGGACGGCGAAGTCGCCGATATCGGCGAACAGGGTGAGCTGCAAGTACGCGGCCCACAGGTGATGCAGGGCTACTGGAAGCGCCCCAAGGAAACCGCCGAAGTGCTGGATGCCGAGGGCTGGCTGGCCACCGGCGATATCGGCGTGATGGACGAGCGCGGCTATATCCGCCTGGTGGATCGTAAAAAAGACATGATCCTGGTCTCGGGCTTCAACGTGTACCCCAACGAAATCGAAGACGTGGTGGCCCTGCACCCCGGCGTGGCCGAAGTGGCGGCGATTGGCGTGGAAGACGGCGTGACCGGAGAGAAGGTCAAGATTGTCGTGGTGCGCAAAGATCCGAGCCTGACCCAGGAGCAAATCCTTGCCCACTGCCGGGAATACCTGACCGGCTACAAAGTGCCGCGTTACGTGGAATTCCGCACCACCGAACTGCCCAAGACCACCGTGGGCAAGGTCCTGCGCCGCGCCTTGCGCTGATGTCAATGTATGCAACTGATCTAAAGGTGGGAGGGGGCTTGCCCCCGATGGTGGAGTGTCAGCCTGTGGTTTTTTAGCTGATGCACCGCTATCGGGGGCAAGCCCCCTCCCACCTTTGATAGCCATTCCAGGCGATGCGGTTTCAGCTGACACTCCGAGGTGCCTGGGTGTGGGGCCGCTTCGCGGCCCAGCGCAGGGCAAGCCTGCTCACTGATGTACATGTATGCAGCTGATCTAAAGGTGGGAGGGGGCTTGCCCCCGATGGCGGAGTGTCAGCCTGTGGATGTTTAACTGATGCACCGCTATCGAGGGCAAGTCCCCTCCCACCTTTGATAGCCATTCCAGGCGATGCGGTTTCAGCTGACACGCCGAGGTGCCTGGGTGTGGTGCCGCTTCGCAGCCCAGCGCAGGGCAAGCCTGCTCGCCAATGTAAATGTATGCAGCTGATCTAAAGGTGGGAGGGGGCTTGCCCCCGATGGTGGAGTGTCAGCCTGTGGTTTTTTAGCTGATGCACCGCTATCGGGGGCAAGCCCCCTCGCACCTTTGATAGCCATTCCAGGCGATGTGGTTTCAGCTGGCACGCCGAGGTGCCTGGATGTGGGGCCGCTTCGCAGCCCAGCGCAGGGCAAGCCTGCTCGCCAATGTAAATGTATGCAGCTGATCTAAAGGTGGGAGGGGGCTTGCCCCCGATGGCGGAGTGTCAGCCTGTGGTTTTTTAGCTGATGCACCGCTATCGGGGGCAAGCCCCCTCCCACCTTTAATAGCCATTCCAGGCGATGCGGTTTCAGCTGACACTCCGAGGTGCCTGGGTGTGGGGCCGCTTCGCAGCCCAGCGCAGGGCAAGCCTGCTCGCCAATGTAAATGTATGCAGCTGATCTAAAGGTGGGAGGGGGCTTGCCCCCGATGGCGGAGTGTCAGCCTGTGTATTTTTTAGCTGATGCACCGCTATCGGGGGCAAGCCCCCTCCCATCTTTGATAGCCATTCCAGGCGATGTGGTTTCAGCTGACACGCCGAGGTGCCTGGATGTGGGGCCGGTTCGCGGACCAGCGCAGGGCAAGCCGGCTCACCACAGAATTACTTGTCAGCCTTTAGGATTTGCGTGGAGTGTCAGACCGCGCTCACGTTGACCCAGCGTTCCTCGCGGGCCGCCAGGCGAATCGCGGTCGCCAGCCGCTCCACGGCCCACGCCGCTTCAAAGTCAGTGCCGTCCGCGCCCTGGCCGGCCACCGCCATGATCAGTTCCTGCACTTCCAGGGTTTTCAATTCGTTGTAGCCCAGTTGATGCCCCGCCGCCGGGCTGAAGGCCGCGTAACCGGGCAGGGCGGGGCCGGCCAGCAGGCGCTGGAAACCGTCCTGGCCGACGCGGTACAGGCGCAGTTCATTCAAACGTTCCTGATCGAACGCCAATGTGCCCTGTGTGCCGCTGATCTCAAAACTCAGGTGGTTCTTATAACCGTGTTTGAGCCAACTGCTGCTCACTGTGCCGCGCGCGCCATTGGCGAAGCGCAGCAGGGCATGTACCTGATCGTCCACCGCGATGGCCTTGCGTTCGGCGCTGCCGCTGACCGCAGGGCGTTGGCTGTGGACGGTCTGGGTGTCGGCGCACACGCTGACGACATCGCCCACCAGATAACGCGCCATCGACAATAAGTGGCTGCCCAGGTCCGCCAGGGCGCCGCCGGCATGTTCGACTTCGCAGCGCCATGACCACGGCGACTGCGGGTCGGCCATAAAGTCTTCGCTGAATTCACCCTGGAAACTGATGATCTCGCCCAGCTCGCCGTTGGCAATCATCTGCCGCGCCAGGCCGATCATGGGGTTGTGCTGATAGTTGTAACCGACCCGCGTCACCACCCCGGCAGTGCTCGCCGCCCGGCGCATGGCGTCGGCCTGTTCAAGGCTGACGGCCAGAGGTTTTTCGCAGTACACCGCCTTACCGGCGGCAATCGCCGCCATGGCCATGGGGTAATGCAGGTGGTTGGGGGTGGTGATGGCCACCACGTCGACGGCGGGGTCGTCGATCAGCGCCTGCCAATCGCCGTGGGCCCGGGCAAAACCCCAGGCGCGCGCGCAGCGCTGGGCGCGTTCGGTGTCGGCATCGGCCAGGGCGGCGAGCTTGAGGTGCACCGGCAATTCGAATACCGCCCGGGCGTTATTGAACGCCAGGGCGTGGGCACGGCCCATAAAGCCTGTGCCGATCAAGCCGATTCCGAGTTCGCGCATAGCCTTTGTTCCTTTGGATTATTGTTGTGAGGAAGGCTATTAATGGAATAAAAATTCCCAAAATTCAATAGATGGAATAAAAATTCAGCATGCACGCCACAATCAGCCTGACGAATGCGGCTATATTCACCGCATGGCCAAACGCCGCCAGTTAACAAAACATAACGTAGCACCGATTGTCAGACGATTCGAAAGCCCGATAGGATGGCGCCAGCTTCCTCCAGGCGCTCTAGATTGCAGGTTTCAGAGCCCGGGATGGCAAGACCTAACAATAATAAATGGGAGAAAGGTCTATGAGTGAGCCTGTCATGGGTTGGGTTGTCTGCCGCCCACGCGCCGCACGCAGAGTTGCGTTGCTGGCCACAGCGCTCTCGCTGTTTGGCGCCGTTGCATGGCCGACTGCGGTCCAGGCCGCCAGCGATACCCCCGCCGCTGCGGTGTTTGCGATTGAATCCCCCAAGGCCGCCAAAGGCCTGATGATCGACGTGGTCCACGCCGGCAAACGCCTGGTGGCGGTCGGTGATCGCGGGCATATCCTCTATTCCGATGACCAGGGCGCCACCTGGGCCCAGGCCAAAGTCCCCACCCGGCAATTGCTCACCGCCGTGTTTTTCGTCGATGACAAACACGGCTGGGCCGTGGGCCACGATGCGCAGATCCTCGCCAGCACTGACGGCGGCGCCACTTGGACCCAGCAGTATCAAGACCTCAAGCGCGAAGCGCCGTTACTCGACGTGTGGTTCAAGGACGCCAGCCACGGCTTGGCCGTCGGCGCCTACGGTGCGTTGCTGGAAACCAACGACGGCGGCAACACCTGGGAAGATGTCAGCGACCGCCTCGACAACGAAGACCAGTTTCACCTCAACGCCATTGCCGCCATCAAGGACGCCGGGCTGTTTATCGTCGGCGAGCAGGGCAGCATGTTTCGTTCCAGCGACGACGGCCAGACCTGGGAAAAACTCGAAGGCCCCTACGAGGGTTCGCTATTTGGTGTGATCGGCACCGCCCAGCCGCAAACGCTGTTGGCCTATGGCTTGCGCGGCAATCTTTACCGCTCCACGGATTTCGGCAGCACCTGGGAACAGGTCGAACTCAAGGCCGCGCGCGGTGCCCTGGAGTTCGGTTTATCGGGCGCCACTTTGCTCGAAGATGGCTCGTTGGTGGTGGTGGGCAACGGTGGCAGCGTGGTGGTCAGCCACGACGACGGTCAGACCTTCAGCGTTTTCAACCGTCCGGACCGCATTTCCCTCTCGGCGGTGACCGCGGCCGGCAATGGCAACCTGATTCTGGCCGGGCAGGGCGGTGTGCGCGTCGCCCAGCCAACCGGCGCTGAACTCGAAAAACAATAAGAAGGCAGAGAAAGCATGAGCAGTCATCACAACGATAAAGCGACCTTTCTTGAGCGCCTGATTTTTAACAATCGCCCGGCGGTGATCGTGATCTGCCTATTGGTGAGTGCGTTCCTGTTCTGGCAAGCGACGTTGATTCGCCCGTCCACCAGCTTCGAAAAAATGATCCCCCTCAAGCACCCCTTCATCGAAAAGATGATGGAGCACCGCAACGACCTGGCCAACCTGGGCAACACGGTGCGTATCTCGGTGGAAGCCAAGGACGGTGACATTTTCACTAAGGAGTACATGGAGACTCTGCGGCAGATCAACGACGAGGTGTTCTATATCTCTGGCGTCGACCGCTCGGGTCTCAAGTCGCTGTGGAGCCCCAGCGTACGCTGGACCGAAGTGACCGAAGAAGGCTTCGCCGGTGGTGAGGTGATCCCGCAGAGCTACAACGGCTCGCCGCAAAGCCTCGACCAACTGCGCAACAACGTGCTCAAGTCCGGTCAGGTCGGGCGTCTGGTGTCCAACGATTTCAAATCGAGCATCGTCGATATCCCGTTGTTGGAGTCGTACCCGGACCCGCAGGACCAGGGCAAATTGCTCGCCCTGGACTACCGCAAGTTCTCCCACGAACTCGAAGATAAGATCCGCGACAAGTTCGAAGCGCAGAACCCTAACGTCAAGATCCATATCGTCGGCTTTGCCAAGAAGGTCGGCGACCTGATCGACGGCCTGGTGATGGTGGTGATGTTCTTCGGCATCGCGTTCGTCATCACCCTGGTGCTATTGCTGTGGTTCACCAATTGCCTGCGCAGCACCATCGCGGTGTTGAGCACCACCCTGGTGGCGGTGATCTGGCAACTGGGGCTGATGCACTTTTTCGGCTTCGGGCTGGACCCGTATTCGATGCTGGTGCCGTTCCTGATCTTCGCCATCGGTATTTCCCACGGCGTGCAGAAGATCAACGGTATCGCCCTGCAATCCAGCGAGGCCGATAACGCGCTGACCGCGGCGCGCCGCACGTTCCGGCAGTTGTTCCTGCCGGGCATGATCGCGATCCTCGCCGACGCAGTGGGCTTCATCACCCTGCTGATCATCGACATCGGTGTGATCCGCGAACTGGCCATCGGCGCGTCCATCGGCGTGGCGGTGATCGTGTTCACCAACCTGATCCTGCTGCCGGTGGCGATCTCCTATGTCGGCATCAGCCGGCGCGCCATTGCCAAGAGCAAGAAAGACGCGAACCGCGAACATCCGTTCTGGCGCCTGCTGTCGAATTTTGCCAGCCCGAAAGTCGCACCGATCTCCATCGCCCTGGCGTTGGTCGCCTTTGGTGGCGGCCTCTGGTACAGCCAGAACCTCAAGATCGGCGACCTGGATCAAGGCGCGCCGGAGCTGCGCCCGGATTCGCGCTACAACAAAGACAACAACTTCATCATCAGCAACTACTCCACCAGCTCCGACGTGCTGGTAGTGATGGTCAAGACCAAGGCCGAAGGCTGTTCGCGTTATGAAGCCATGGCGCCTATCGATCAGTTGATGTGGAAGATGCAGAACACCGAGGGCGTGCAGTCGGCGATCTCGCTGGTGACCGTGTCCAAGCAGATGATCAAGGGCATGAACGAGGGCAACCTGAAATGGGAAACCCTGTCGCGCAACCCCGATGTGCTGAATAACTCCATCGCCCGCGCCGACGGCCTGTACAACAACAATTGCTCCCTGGCGCCGGTGCTGGTGTTCCTCAACGACCACAAGGCTGAAACCCTCGACCGCGCAGTGCATGCGGTGCAGGAATTCGCCAAGGAAAATAACCGGGACGGCCTGGAATTTATCCTGGCCGCCGGTAACGCGGGGATCGAGGCGGCGACCAACGAGGTGATCAAGGAGTCGGAGCTGACCATCCTGATCCTGGTGTACCTGTGCGTGGCCACCATGTGCATGATCACCTTCCGTTCCTGGGCCGCGACCCTGTGCATCGTGCTGCCGCTGGTGCTGACGTCGGTGCTGGGCAACGCGCTGATGGCGTTCATGGGCATCGGCGTCAAAGTGGCGACCTTGCCGGTGGTCGCCCTGGGAGTGGGGATCGGCGTGGACTACGGCATCTACATCTATAGCCGCCTCGAAAGCTTCCTGCGTGCGGGGTTGCCGTTGCAGGAAGCCTATTACCAGACCCTCAAGTCCACCGGTAAAGCCGTGCTCTTCACCGGCCTGTGCCTGGCGATCGGCGTGTGTACCTGGATCTTCTCGGCCATCAAGTTCCAGGCCGACATGGGCCTGATGCTCACCTTTATGCTGCTGTGGAACATGTTCGGTGCGCTGTGGCTGCTGCCGGCCCTGGCACGCTTTCTGATCAAACCGGAAAAACTGGCCGGCCAGAAGGGCAACTCACTGTTCGCCCACTGACCGGTGCGCGGCCCGTGCTTCAGGCACGGGTCGCCGCAGGCGGTGCGATGGCCAGGAACAAGCGGTCGAGCGGCGGGGTGATGCGCACATACAAAATGCTGCGCAGCGGCACCGCCCCCGGCTCGCTATGTTCAAGCAAGCGCGCTTGTACTGGAGCCTTCAACAAGTCTTTTTGCGTGTACTTGCGCTGTTCGGGCAGTTTCAGGTGCGCACGGGTGTATTCGGCTGCCGGTGCGGTGGCGGTGGCGTAGTGAAAGTGCGCGTACCACAACACTTGCGGCGGTTTCTGGGCCTTGTCATACACCGCGTACTCCGTGAAAAAATCCCCGCTCAAGGTGGGCCGCTGCGGGTCGGCCAGGCTGGTCAAGTTGATATCGATCTGTTGGTGGCGCCATAGGTAATCGATGCCGTCCAGGCTCGGCCATTGTTTTTTATACGCCGCGCTGCAGCGTTGCTCCGCTGTACGGCGCATATCCCGTGCATGGTTGCGAAACTCCTCGGCCAGGTCCATGGCGCTGGTTTGGTTGGCATGCTCCCCAGCCAGCGCGTCGGCCACCCCATCGAGTTGGCGCGCCTGGGTGTCGAGCCAATGGTCCCAGTCCGCCGGGTCGATGGATTGTCGAGTGCGTGGGTCGTCGAGCTTGAGCTGCTGGGCCTCGATGGTGCGCTCAATCGCCGCGCGTTGACGGATCAGCCCACGGCCTTCTTCGCGCAGGGTGGCGAAGGACGGCTTGGGTGGGGTGATTACAGCCGGCGCCTCAGGGGTTTCAAGCACCTGGGCCCAGCCGTCGGACGTAGCCTCGAAGGTGCTGATGGGGCTGCCGGTAAAGCTGTCGGTGATGGTCAGCTGTTCCTGCTGTCGAGTGCCGCGCGTCACCTCGCCGACCCGGTAGTGACGCTTGCGGGTTTTGAACACACGGCTTGTGGCGGGCTTGCTGCGCAGGGTTTTCGCCAGCGACACGCTCACGGCCAGGGCTTCCTGGGCGCGAACGACGTTTTCCAGCTCGGTCTGGGCCAGGGTCTGCGCATGATCCAGACGCTGGACAAACCGCTCGACGATGCTGGCGTTCAAGCGCGCGGGGTTGATGGCCTTCAGCGCCTGCACGCCGTTGGCGTAGCTGCGGTAGCTGTCCAGCAGGCTTTCATACAGGTTGCGTTGATCGTCCAGGGCGAAGCCTTCGCTGCTGCGCACGCTGATGTGCGATTGCACGGCCTGGTGGATATCGAGGCGGTCCAGGCGCTCCACATACAGGGCCTCCTGGGGCGGCAAGTGTTCACCCGTATCGACGATGACCACGCTCGCCAGCGACGACAGCGCACGCAGGCGCATGTTCTCACCGAAGAAATTCTGCGGCTCGATGATCAGTGCCAGCAGCTTCTGACGGATTGCGCGCCCGGCGGCGGAGTCGTGCTCCAAACGTTCCAGGGTGTCCTCCAGCGCGGTGGCGGTGGCGGCCAGCCGATCGAGCGCATCGGCCATGTCGATGCTGCGGGCGACGTGTTCGTAATAGGCGTTCAGGTTACCGAAGGCGCGCTCGACCACCATGCGCCGTTCGACCTGGGCCATGGGTTCGCCGCGGTCGGAAAACAGCAAGGCATTGGCCCAGTTGCGCTGGTAGTGATGCAGGGAAAACTGCTGGTTCCACAGGGTTTCGAGCACTTTGGCGCGGTCTTGCACGTGCACGCCGGCACCGCCAACATGTTCCAACTGTTGCCCGACGCTCACCAGTTCTTGGCGCAGGCGGACGCTCTCGTCCAGCCGTTCGCTCAGGCGCTCCAGCAGAATCTCGAACTGCGCGCGCAGCGTGCTGTGGCGTTGCACCTCCAGCCCATGGCGTTGCCGCAGCGCGGGTTTTTGCTGCTCGCTGGCTTTGTCCAGCAGGTTCCAGGTCAGCTTCAGCACACGGCTCTGGTCGGCCAGGCGTTTGCCGGCGTCGGCCAGGCTGTCCAGCGCCTGCTCCAATGGGCGCATCAGCGGTGGGATATCGGCGCTTAAGGTTTGCAGGCGTTCCACCAGCGCCTCTTTGCGGCGTCGGCTTTCCTCACGCAACGCCGCGATGCGCTTGGGCCCGCCCCCTTCGAGTTTGAGTCCGCGATCCAGGCGCCAGTGGCCCTGACCGTCGGTCTTGAGCTTGATGCCGGGGTGCTCGGGCTTCTCGGGATGGATGATGTACACCTCGCCAAAGCCCGGCACTACCGACACTTCAAACAACAGCCCGGCGACCGAGGCGTGCCAGCGTCCGTCGATGTTGAACAAGCCCTTAAGCGCGCCACTGTCCATGGCTTTCGGGGTGGGTTGCGGCCAGGGTTTGTGCACGCTCAGCAGCTTGTCCAACAGACGCCCGGCGGCGCTGTCGCTGGCCAGGGAGCGGTCGAAGTCCAGCAGGGTGCGCCCACCTCCGGGCGGCTCGGCAGGCAGGCCCACCGTGCCGCGGCGAATATCTGCCTGGCGGATGCGCAGCGGTTGGCTCAGGGGCCGACGCAGGGGCAGGCGGGCCTGTGTTTGTGAGTGCCGTGTCGCCTCAATCGGCATATCGCCCGCCTGGGCCTGGTGCATCAGCACCATGGCGATGTTGAGCAACAGATCGACCCAGGCCAATTCCCGCGCCACCGGATCGGCGCTTTGCAGGTTCGGCAGGTCTTGCCTGAGGCCCTGCATCATTTGCAGCATCCAGCCCACCACGGCCAATGGTCCCCGGGCTACCACCAGCAGGGTGTTGAAGCCCAGTTGCACGCCTTCGAGCAGCAGCGCCCAGCGGCTTTCGCTGTTGGAGGTGGACTCGCGCTCGGCCAGTTCCACCAATTGCCGCGCTTCGGCGCCGAACAGGTATTCCAGCAGCCGATTATTGTTGAGGAACAGGCGCATTTCATCCGCGCTCTCGTCGTCGGCCTCGGCGAGGGTCGCCGGGCTCGGACGACTGGGCAATACGTCGAACTCCGAGCCCTGGTAGAAACGGATGATATGGGGCTCCAGAAAGCCGCCATTGCTGTAGATCGCCCGCGCGCTGTCGGGCAGCCAGGTCAGCACACTGTCTTGCAGCGGGCCGGGACGCGTGATGGCGCTCAGTAACTGTGCGCGGCTGGGGAACTCCAACAGCGCCGGCTGATAGGCCGGACGGTAGAGCAGGTGCGGACCTTCCTGGCCGTTGCGCGCTTCGATGATGAACATGTTGGGGACCGTGTCGGCCTGGGCGTCGGCTTTCCGCTTGAAGGCCAGCGGGCGCATGATGATTTCCGTGCCTTGCACCCAACGCTGCGCACGGCTTGCGCCCAGTACCGCACACACATAGTGCACGCCGCGCCGGGTCAGCCCGGCCTCACCCTTGATCAAGGCTTCCAGGGCTTGCAGTTTGAGCCGCACCGGATGCTGCTGGATAAACAACTGCTGACGTCGCTGCGCCTGCGCATTGGGCGCCAGCAATTGTTCGCGCAGGTAAGCGGGGTAGGTGCGGCCGATGTCCACCTGTTGCACTAGGCGCATCAGGTAGTCCGGCGTCAGCCAGGCTTCGATGGGCCGCCCGGAGCGGTGATGCAGGGTGACGCTGCCGCTGGGTTTGCCGCAGAGGTTTTTCAGCGCCAGGTCCACCAGGCTCAGGGTCACCGGTTGCACATAGCCGCTTTGCAGAGTGCCGACGGACACCGCAAAGGTCAGTTGCAGGTCTTCGGCGCGATAGGCCAGCGCGGACTCGTCGGTGCAGCGGTCCTGGCGCTCGAGCGCCGCATTGCGCGCCTGGCACAGTTGCGGGTTCAGGCGGCGGGCGGCAAAGCGGCGGATATCGTCGATGCCGTCCAGGTAGCCCGCACCGTCGTTGAGGCGACGCAGGCTGGCCTGCTCCAGCAGGCATTGGCGATAGCTGAAGCGCTCGCTGGCCGAGGCGTTTTTCAGCCAGGCGGGCAGTGCGCCGTCAATGGCGTCGAGGGGCTGCGCCGGCGTGGTTGGCGCGCTGATAAAGCCAGGCGCCAGGTCGGTGAGGGCGGCCACTTGGCTTTCCAAATCGGCCAACGTGCTATGGGCGGGCAGGCGCAACGCCGCCAGATCGTCCAATTGCCGGTTGAGCAGCAGCGCGGCTTGTAGCTCGAAGATGTCGCCGTCGGGCTCGTACTGGCGCCAGGTGATCCGGTCGGCGAGGTAGCGCGCCTCCAGGCGCTCGCCCCACGCCTGCCCGAAGGCTTGCAAACTGGCGAAGGCTTCCACGGTGCCGGGCAGGCTATACAGCCAGACGCGTTCGCCGCTGACGATCAACAGCTCGCTGCATTGCAGGGTCAGCCGGGTCTGGCCGCGTACCAACAGGGCTTCCAGGGTATAGGCATACACCCTGTTGTCCGGGGCGGTTTGCTGGCGGCGCGCTTCGCGTGCCGGGTGGCGCGCCAGGGCGGTGAGGGCCTGGAGCTGCTCGTGGTCGCTGGTCGATTGGCTGATCGCACACTGGCGAAACAGGCTGTGCAGCACTTCGCCAAGCCATTGCCAGTGGCTGATGCCGGCGCTGTCGACCTCATCCCAGAAGCTGCTTAGCGCGGCTTGCAATGTCGCCGGCAGCAGGGTTGGCAGCTCGCGGATGATGCGTTGCAGGTCGTTCAGGGGGACGGCGGGTTCGGTCAAGCGGTTGCCGCTGGCATCGCTCAGGTAGGCGTCGAGTCCGGCGCGGGTGGCGAGGTCGGGCAGGGTGCCGTTGGCCAGGTAGGTCAGGGCCATTTGCAGCACAGAGGGCAAGGCGCGGCCGCCACCGTCGCGTGGGTGGGCCAGGTATAGCTCGGACAGTGGCCGGGTCAGGGGCGGGCTGAGTTCTTTGAGGCTGTCGCTCAGTCGCTGCGCGGTGGCCGAGCGCAGGGTCGGCCGCGCCTGGAAGCGCGCCTGTACGGCGTGCGCGAGGATCAGGTGATCGGGGCTGGGCATGGGGGGAGTCCTTTCTTGATTCTTGATTCTTGATGGGAGGGCGATGCTTACGGCGCCAGCGGCAGAAACCAACGCTCGGCCAGGGCCTTGCCGATCAAGCCGCGGTGTACGTTCACCACCGCCTGAGGGTTTTGCGTTTTGGCCAGCAGCGAGTAGTAGCTTTGCTTCTGCTGGGCTTTGGTTTTCAGGTGCGCGACGCTGTAGTCGGCCTTGGGCGTATCGTGTTTGGGGTAATGAAAGTGCGCGTACCACAGCGGTGCGCCATTGAGGTCGGTGACGGCGTATTCCTGGATAAAATCGCGCCGCTCGCCGCTCAGTGGCACACGCTCGCTGTAGCGCGCGATGGCCACTTGTTTCTGCGCGAGCAGGTATTCCAGGTTGCCGTGGGTGGGGGGCAATTCCAGGCTCAATTGCAGGCGCAGGGCATCGCCCTGGCGGGTCAGGCGCATGCCGGCCTCGCGCAGCTGGGTGGCCAGCGCCAGGTCGGCGGCCAGGCGTTCGGCCAGGGGCAGGGCCTGGATCGTGCGGTCTAGTTCGGTGGCCAACCTGTCGTAGCGCGTACCCTCGTAATGCAGGATTTCCTGCACTTCCTCAGGATGACGGCAGACGCTGCGGTAGCGCTGCGCACGTTGCAGATGGGCGTCGAGCATGGCCAGCAATTTGCGGGCTTCACCCTTGACCAGGCTCAAGCCACGGGAGGGGGCGGGTGGCGGCGGTGCGAGGGGTTCTTTGAACTCGACCCATTCATCGCCGTCCTGGGAGTACAGGCTTAGCAATTGGTTGCTCTCTTCCGAACGCACCTCCACCACTTCGATCGGCAGGCTGCTGCCGGCTGGCTTCAAGTCGCCGATCAGGGTGCCTTTGCGCCGCGTGCGGATGACTTTTTTCTGCGGTTTGCCCGGCGCCGTCGGCTGGCGCTTTGGCGTACGCACGGGGTTGGGATCGCTTGGCTGAATGGCGTTGGCCAGTTGCAGGTTGACGTCTTGATACAGCTCCTCGATCAGCATGAACAAGGGCGCCGAATAGCTTTGCTCCAGGCCTTCCACATCGACGATGTTCAAACCTTGCAGAGCGTCCAGAGCGCGTCCGTAGTGTTCCACCAGGCTTTCCAGCACGCTGATGCGCTCACTGGCGGGTAGCTCCAGGGCGTTGAGTTCGCTGTGGGTTCGCACCTGCTCGACCAGCGGCGCTATGAGGGTGTCGAGCCTGTCGAGCCGCACCGAGTCGAACCCTCGCGTCGCCAGCCAGCGCAGGGTGCGAATCTGCAAGGCCTGGATCGCCAGCACACTGATTTCGTCGGGGCGGTCCTGGGTCAGGCGGGTAAAGGCGTCTAGGCCCAGGCCGCCCAATTCGTGCAGTTGGGCGAGGTAACGGTCCTTGACTTTCAGCCACTGGATCGAGCGCTCGTTGATCGCCAGCAGGTCCTTGATAAATTGCTCGTGGCCGGCGCGGTTGGCCAGCACCGCCTGTTTCAACGCCGCGCCCAGGCGCGTGAACGGTGCATTGGCCGTGTACAGCGCTTGGCGATCGGTTTCGGCGATGACCACCAGTTTGCGCCCGTTGTTGACCATGTTTTCCATCAGGGCTGCGACGGTTTGCGTCGACAGCGGGATACTCAGCTCCCGTCGTTCCTGCACGCTGTCGAGAATCTGTTGGTATGCCTGGGTCTGGGTCAGCAGCGCGTTTTCAAATTGCCGACGTTTTTCGGCGCGCTGTGCCGGTGTGAAGCGTGGGTCGTCCTGGGTCTTCTCCATGACGGCCTGGGCCACGTCCACGCGCTTTTGCTGCTGGGTTTGCTGACCCAGAAAGTGGCGGTACTCGCTGCTCAAGGTCTCGACGCGCTTGGCATTGAGCTGACGCCGTGCGGCGATGCGGTTGGACGGCATACCGCCGCGCAGACGCAGGCGCGTATCCACGCTCCAGTTCCCCTGTCGATCATTGCGCAAGGGCGGGCCTCGGCGGTCGCTGTCGACGGGGTCGACGATCAGTACGTCGCCAGTATTCGCTTCCATCCACACCCGAAACCACTGGCCGTCCAATTGGGCGTACCACTGGTTGTCGATGCGGTACAAGCCTTTGTGCGGCCCGCTCGCCACCGGCTCGGGCACATCGGGCGGCGGCGTGGTGCTGTAACTGTTCAGGCGTGCGCGCTGACTGGCGGTCAGGCGCCAGTGGGATTGAGCGAAACGGAAGTCCAACAGCGCTTTGTCGGTGCCTGGCAATACACCGGGCAACCCGACGCTGCCTTGATGGATACGCGGCGCGGGCGGGGCCGGCCAACGCTCGGCGAGCTGGCGCGGCAATGCCAGGGGCGGGCGCCGGCTCCGTGCTGGGGCAGTGGCGCCAGCGGGCAACGGCGGGCCTTCGAACAACGACAGGCCCAGGTTCAGCAACAGGTCGACACTGGCCAATTCCCGCGTTTGCGCATCCATGGCGTTCAGGCCCTGAATGTCTTGTTTAAGGCTGTTGTAGAGATTGCCCAGCCAGGTGGTGAGCAACAGCGGGCCGCGTAACAACGGGTACAGCACCCCACCGAACAACAATCCGCCACCTTCGAGCAGCAGTTTCCAGCGGCTTTCGTGGTTGGACACCGATTCGCGGTCGGCCTGGGCGACCAACGCGCGGGCGTTGCTGCTGTACAGGTACTGCATCAGACGACCGGTGATCAGGCATTGATGCAGTTCATCGTTCAGCCCGTCCTCCGACAGGGTGGCCGGCCCAGGCGTGCGCAGGGGGCTGAATTCATCGCCCTGGCCGAAACGCAGGTAATGGGGCTGACGAAAACCGCCGTTGGCATACACCGGGCGCGCGCTATCGCTCATCCACAGCAATACGCTGTTCTGCACCTCACCCGGGCTGGCGATGGCCTCCAACAGCGCTGCGCGGCTGGGGAATTCCAGCAAGGCTTGGGGGTAAAGCGGGCGATAGAGGATATGGGGACCACTGGCAATGTCCTGGGCTTCGATCAGGTACATGTTGGTCACCACGTCGGGGCTGGCCGCCGGATGACGCAACAGTGCCAAGTGGCGAATGACCACGGCCTGCTGATCGGCCACCGTCAGGGCCATGAGCGCCGCCACACGCCGGGCGCCGTCGCGGGTCATGCCGTTGGCGCCGCGCAGGCTCTGCTCCAGGGCCAGCAGCGGCAGTTGCGCGGTGAGCTGGTCGGCGAACAGTGTTTCGCGTCGACGGGTTTCTTCACTGGGGCCCAGCAATTGGTCCTCCAGCAATCGTGGGTAATGCAGGCCGATGTCGACGCGTTCGATCAGGCCGTTCGAGCCGGTGAGGTAGTCGGCGGTCAGCCAACCCGGGACTGTCAGGCCGGCGCGATGGGCGATGCGCATCTCGCCGCTGGGGCGTGCGCTCAGGTTATTGATCGCCAGGTCGGTGAGGCTCATGCGTTCGTGCTGGGTGATGCCGACGGTGCCGGGGAAACCGGCGGAAATGGCAAAGGTCAGTTCCAGTTGGTCGGGGTCCAGTGCCGCTACGTCGGCCTGTGCCACGCCTTCAAGGCGCACCGCGTCGGCTTGCAGCTCGCGCAGCAGGCTGGCGACGGTGAAGGCGTGAATATCCGGGATGCCGCTCAGAAAGGTGCGGCCGCCGCCACGCCGCTTGGCACTGGCCAGGGCCAGGCTGTAGCGGCGGTAGGCGGCCTGGGCGCTGCTGTCGGCGTCCTTGAGGCCGCTGGGCAAATGGGTGCGCAGCGTGGCCAATAGATCCGTGGGCACGCTGGGCGCGTCGAGAAAGTACGCCGTCGGGTCGACAAGCCCGCGACAGTGCGCCTGTAGCGCGGCGAACCCGCCGTTGGCCGGCAGTCGCAGTGCGCCAAGTTGTTCCAACTGTTGATTGAGGATGAGCGCGGCTTGATGGTCGAATATATCGCCGTCCGGTTCGTAGCGTTGGATCAGCACTTCGTCGAGGTGATAACCGGACGCCATGCGTTGCCCCCAGGCCTGGGTCAACGCATCCATGGACGGGAACGCTTCGATAGTGCCGCCGGGGCTGCACAGCAATACCGTCGCAGTGCCATTGGTGGGGCGGGTCAGCACCAGGTGTGGGTCGAGCACCGTGACACGGCGCTCGGCGCTGCGCAGGGTGGTTTCCAGGCAATAGACCAATACCGCCTGGGCGCCGTGGCGGCTCATGCGTTGCTCACGGTCCGGGGTGGCGGTCAGTTGGTCGAGGGTTTGTCGGGCCGGTTCCGCCAGGTCGGTCCGGCGCAGGGCGGCGATATGCAGCGTGTCCTGGAGCAGGCGGGCCATCCAGCGCCATTGGCCGTTGCCGGTGTGGTCGCGCCAGTAATCGTTCAGCGCGTTCTGCAAACCCACGGGAACCGTGTCCGCCAGTTCTTTGATCAGGCCCTCGATGACTTGCATGTCCAGCCGCGATTTGCCGTCTTGCGGCAGTGTCAGCCGACGCGGCGGGCTGGTGGTGAGGTAGAAACTCAGGTTGCCGATGTCGCTGAAATCCAGGTTGGCGGTGCCGCCCAGGTAGTCCTGCACCACAGAGAGCAGCGGGCGGAATACCCACTGCTTGCCGTTGGGCGTGGCCAGGCGCGTCGCTGAGAGGTCGAGGGCCAGGGCAGGGTAGCGCTGGGCAATGGCATCGCTGAGCAGTTGGCTGACCACGTGGGCCACGTCCGGCAGCCCGGCAAAGTGAGCGGCGACCGCCTGCGCCGCGGTGTTGGTCACCCCCGGCAGCAGGGGGGCGGGGTGGACGGGGGTTGAGTCGGGCATTGGCATTCCATCGCGTTATGAGAAGGTGCCGAGCATGACAAAGCCGTCGCGCAGACCAGGCATAACCGGTTACCGCAAGCGCACAAAGCGCGCCAGGCGAGGGTGGATTGGCCTATCATCAGCGCCTTTCTTCCTGATGACTGATCCCGATGACTGCTACCGGCCTGCCCGCTGAACTTAACAACGCTGACATGCTCGAAAT
Organism: Pseudomonas sp. ARP3; assembly: GCF_001029595.1. Lineage (NCBI taxonomy): Bacteria > Pseudomonadati > Pseudomonadota > Gammaproteobacteria > Pseudomonadales > Pseudomonadaceae > Pseudomonas > Pseudomonas sp. ARP3. Next base: position 84,956 of record NZ_LEKF01000015.1, on the reverse strand, counting down.
CGATGGCTTGCATGCCTTTGATTTCACTTCCGACGACAAAGGCCTGCGCATTACCTGCATGGACGGCCGCGCCGAAAAGCGCTGGTCGTTCAGCCTGATGCAGGTGCAGGCGGCAACCTTTGACGACGCCTTGCAAAGCTGGACCCTCACCGGTGATTCGGGCGAACACCGCCTGGTGTGCATGAGCGCCTTCACCGGCAACAATAATGACGAGGAAGACGAGCATGATGATGCGTAAATTCTGGCCGCTGCTAATGGCCGGCAGTGTCGGTGCCATGTCGGCGCAGGCCGCGCCGACAGACACCTATGAACTGTTGGTGGGCAGCTACACCGCCGGCTCCAGCGAAGGCATTTACCGCCTGCAATTCGACAGCCGCACCGGGCAGTTCCAGGGCAAACCTGTGCTGGCGGCCAAGGCCGCTAACCCGTCGTGGCTGACGGTGTCCAAGGACCAGAAGCGGCTGTTTGTGGTCAATGAAAATGGCCCCGGCCAGAAGGACGCGGTGGGGCGCGTGAGCAGCTACGCCATCGACCCGAAAAATCACCAGCTCACACTGATCAACCAAGTGCAGAGCCTGGGCAACGAGCCGACCCACTCCAGCGTCGCCGCAGACGGTCGTCACCTGTTCGTCGCCAACTATTCCGTACTGGAAGACCCAGGCGGCAGCCTGGCGATCCTGCCGGTGGACGCCACTGGCAAGTTATCCGCACCGGTGCAGTTGAGCGGGCACCCGGCCAGTCGGGTCAACCCGCAGCGCCAGGCCTCCAACCATGTGCACGCGGTGGTGTCGTCGCCGGACGGGAAGTACGTGTTCGCCAATGACCTGGGGGCGGACAAGATTTTTGTCTACCGCTACGACCCCAAGGCCAACCATGAACTGCCCCTGACCCCGGCCGACCCGGCCTCGGTGGCATTGCCGCCGGGCAGCGGCCCGCGCCATTTGCTGTTCAGCGCCGATGGCAAGCACGCCTGGCTGACCACCGAGATGAGCGCTCAGGTCGCGGTGTTCGATTACGCCGACGGCAAACTCACGCAAACCCAACTGGTCGACTTCGCCGCCGGGCAACCGGTGTCCGACAAGGCCGGCGCGGCGCTGCATGCTTCCAGTGACGGCAAGTTCCTGTACGTGAGCAACCGCGGCACCGCCAACCAGATCATCGTGTTTGGCGTGGACCCTGTCACCGCGCACCTCACCGAGCTGCAACGCCGCAGCGTGGAAGGTGACCATCCGCGCGAATTCAGCCTGGACCCGAGCGGTAAGTTCCTGCTGATCGCCAACCAGAAAAGCAATGAAATCGTGGTGGCCGAGCGCGACCCCAAGACCGGCCTGCTGGGTAAAACCGTGCAGAAATTGCCGATCGATGCACCCAGCGATCTCAAATTCCTGGTGCGTCAATAAGCCACAGGCCCCGTACGCCGGGGCCTGAGCTTTTGTATTAATTGCATTAATAGCGGCTACTGTTTCAAAGCATTTCTAAGGTTTAACCCTCGGGCGTAAGTTTGGTTCCAAGGCCTTCACCGGCCACTCAACCAACCGTACACAAGGGTTACCGACATGAATTTGAACCTGTTCTCCATCATCGCCGCTTCCGCTGTTTCCGCCACCGTAGCCTTGCCGGCGGCCGCCAGCGTGGAAGTCGCCGGTCGCAAGTCCAGCACCAGTGCCTACACTCAGAAATACCTGCAACAAAGCGCCAACTTCTATGCCGCGCTGGATCACAAAACTCAACACTGAGCCCTGCACAGCAGCAGACGCCAAACCACTGGAACGTCGATCGGCGTTCGAGTGGTTTGGCGTTTTTGCCTGGGGTGAAAAAAGCCGCTGTAATATCACATTGCCATGTGTTTAAATTTGACGCTCAACTTTTGACGCGCCCATTCCTGGAAACGACAGCATGGCCCTTCGACTCGCTGCAGCAATCCTGTTTCTGTATTCCGCCCCGATCCTGTCCTCCGTGCAGCCCCTGGAAGGCGAGCCGGAAGTGGCTCATGAGCGATTGTTGAATTTGGCCCAGGGCTAACGCGCTGGCACACCTTACGCCTTGGCCATCACGCCGATAAACAAGGGCGATTGCAGGAACTCATCCAGCCATTGCTGCAAGCGCGGGTAGGGCGCACGGGCAAACCAATCGCGGTCTACGTGGGCGAACTGACGCACGAACGGCGCCAGCGCCATGTCCGCCAGGCTGAGGTGCTCGGCCAGTAAGTAGGCGCGCTCAGCCAGCAAACCTTCCAGAGTGTGCAAGAACACTGCGCCTTCGGCCCGATAGTGTTCCATCGGGTATTCCGGGTAGCGTTCGGCGTATTTGTAGCGATTCAAGCAATGCTTGAACCCGCCGTCATTCTCGGCAATCAGCGCCAGCACCGCCGGGTCGCCGCCCAGCAACCAATCGTCGGGATCGTGCTGGGCCAGGGCCCACTGCATGATCGCCAGGCTTTCGTCGATCACCTGGCCGTCCACACTCAACACCGGCACCGTGCCCTTGGGCGAGAGTGTCAGCATCTCTAGCGGCTTGGCCTTCAAGCTCACCTCGACAATGCGCACCGCTACGCCGCTGTAGCGCAACGCCAGCCGCGCGCGCATGGCGTAGGGGCAGCGGCGGAACGAGTACAGCAACGCTTCGCTCATTTGACCTCCAAGGTGCTCAGGCCATTGCCCTGACGCTTGACCTGGATCTGCACCGGGATGCGTTCATGCATTTCCTGGACGTGGGAAATCACGGCGACTTTGCGCCCCTGGGCCTGCAAACCGTCCAGCGCGTCCATGGCCAATTGCAGGGATTCGGGGTCGAGGCTGCCGAAGCCTTCGTCGATAAACAACGACTCAATCTTCAAGGTACTGGACGCCATCGACGCCAGCCCCAGGGCCAGGGCCAGCGACACCAGAAAGGTCTCGCCGCCGGACAGCGAATGCACCGAGCGCAGTTCATCGCCCATTTCGGTGTCGAGCACCAACAGACCGAGCATGCTGCCGCCGCGCTTGAGGCGGTAGCGCCGCACCAGCTGGCGCAGCTGCACGTTGGCGTGATGCACCAGCAGATCCAGGTTGTAGGCCTGGGCGATCTTGCGGAAGGTGTCGCCGGTGGCCGAACCGATCAGGGCATTCAGCCGGGCCCAGCGTTGCCATTCTTCATAGGCCTTGGCGATCTGCTCGGCCAGCACGTTGTTGGCCTGTTGGCGACGTTGGTCTTCGGCCTGGCGCGCGCGCAGTTCGGCGCACTGCTTCTCCGCATCGGCCAGTTGCTGGCTGAGCGCGGCGAGGTGGTTGTCCAACTGTTCGGCGTCGAGGTTGCCATTGTGCAGGGCCTGGTGTTCAGCCAAGCGTTGTTCGCGCTCTTGCAGCAAGACCTTGGCTTGCTCCACGGCTTTTTCGCTGGTTTGCAGGCGCTGACGCAGTGCGCTGACCTGCGTGTCATCCATGGCCAGCAAGCGAGTGAGACCGGCATCGTCCAGTTCCGGGTGCGATGCACGCCATTGGCTCAGGCGCGCATCGAGCGCCTGTTGTTCGGTGTGCAGCGCCTGTTGGCGTGCCTGCCAAGCCTTAAGGTCGGCGGCCAGTTGGATCAAGGTGGTGCGGGTGTCTTGGAGTTGCTGGTTGGCGTCGCTCTCGCTCTGACGCGCCTGCGCCACCGCTTGCTCCAGCTGCTGCTGCCAGTGTTCCGCGCTGGTGTGGGGGCCCAGCAGCTCGGCGAGGGCTTGCGCGGCGGCCTGTTGCTGGCGGGTCAGTTCGGCCACTTGCTGGCTCAGCGCCTCCAATTGCGCCTGACGATGCTGTTGATGGGTCTGTTCTTTTTCGATGACCTGCTGACGTTCCTGTTGTTCTTCGCGTTCATCCCGTTGATGGCCTAACTGTTCCAGGCGCTGGCTGACCTGTTGATCGAGCTGCATAAAGGTCGCGGCGGGATCGTTGCGCAGGCCGTCCAGGGTGTCGGCGGGCAACAGGCTGGCGAATGCGTTGAGTTCCTGTTCCAGGCGCTCGTGGTCATTGGCCAGTTCGCGCTGCTGGTCGAGCCATTGCTGACGGGCCTGTTGGCTCGCGTCCTGGGCCGCTTGCAGTTGCTGCTGCAGGCGCCCGGCGTTCTGTTGCAGGTTGAGCAGGGCGCTCTGGCGCTGCTCGTCCTGGCTGATGCTCTGGCCGAGCTGAGCCAGTTGGGTCGCCAGCCAGGGGCTGCGTTGGGGGGCGTCCTGATTGAACAGCGCGGTGCTCAGCGGGTGGGCGTCCAGGCTTGGCTTCAGCGCCAGTTGTTGCGCGGCTAACTGCTCCTGCTGGTGCAGAAACTCCTTTTGCTGGGCGATCAAACCGCCCACTTCGCCCCGCAGCTCGGTGAGTTTCTCCTTGAGTGCATCCACCGCCTGTTGCGCCGTGGCTTGCTCGTTGTCGTCATGCCGGCCAAGGCTGTGCAGCAACGCTTCGGGTTGGTGATAGGGGTGCTCATGACTGCCGCACACCGGACACGGCTGGCCGTCCTGCAATTGTGCGCGCAACTCTTCGACGCTGGCGCTGCGGGCCAGGCGCTGACGTTCCAGCAGTTGCTGGGTCACCGTCAGCGTCTGCTCGGCCACGCTCAGATCGGCCTTGGCTTGCAGGCCGGCCTGGTTCAGTAGTTCGCGTCGCTGTTGGGCGTCGGCAAGTTTCTGGGTGAGGGTGGCGGCCTGCTGATCCAGCTGCTGCTGACTGTCCCACAGCCGCGTCAGGTCTTCGACGGCGCGTTGCTGCTTGCGATTGTCCTGCAACAGGCTGGCGAGCAGTTGGATCTGCTCGGCCACCGCCTGGGGCTCGGCGCCGGCTTCCTGGTACAGCAGGGCCAAGGCGTCGCGCTGACCGGTAAAGGCTTCGGCGGTGGTGTTGGCGCGGTGTTCCAGTTGTGCCAGTTCGGCCTGGCCTTTGTTCAGGCGATTGCCGATCAGCATCAAGTGTTGCAGGCGGTCGCGGTAAGCGGTCCAGGCATCGGCCAGGGGCGCCAGCGCGGCGCTGCGCTCAAGGTCGTCGGCCAGGCTTTGCAGGCGCTCGGCAACTTCGGCCTGTTTGGCCTGCAACGCGCTGAGGCGCGCTTGGCCTTCGGCGCTGGCGGCGGACTGTTGCTGCTGGTCGGCGCTGTGCTTGGCCAGGTCTTTAGTCAAATGGGCGAGGCTGTTTTGCCCGTCGAAGGCCTGGCGCAGCAAGGGTACGGCGTCGCTCTGGGCTTGCAGCGCGGCCTCCAATGCGGCGTGGGCACTGGCTTGCTGCTGTTGGGCCTGGTCCTGACGCGTCAGCAACTGGGCCTGCTGCGCGATGTGCTGCTGAATCTGCGCGGCCAGCGGGGTGAGTTCCGTGGCCAGCTCGGTCTGGCGGGCGAAGTGATGACGTTGGGGCGCCAGTTGCTCCAAGCGGCTGAGGTCTTCGCGCTGCGCGCCCAGGCTGTCCCAGTCGGCCTGGGCCTGTTGCAGCTGTTGCGTGGCGTCGAGCTGGCGCTCCTGCCATTCGCGCAGTTCCTTGAGCCAGGTGTGCTGCGCTTCCAGTTGCTTGAGCTGGGCTTGCTGCGCCTTGAGCTGCTGCTGAGCCTCGGCCAGTTGCCGGTCCAGTTCGGCGCGGTCTTCGGCGCTCAGCGGCACCACGCCCACGGCCTGGTCTTGCAGCTGTTTGTGCGCGTCCCTGGCCTCCTTGGCCTTGTCGAAGGCGCGGCGGCCGAGCTGGGTGTACAGCGCCGTGTCAGTGAGTTTTTCCAGCAGCTCGCTGCGCTCGTTGTCGTTGGCCTTGAGGAACGCGCTGAACTCGCTCTGCGCCAGCAACACGGCGCGGGTGAACTGTTCGAAATTCAAGCCCAGGGCCAGTTCCAACTGGGTTTTGTATTCGGTTTTCTGGCTGGCCAACAGTTGCTCGCTGTCCAGATCGATCAGGCTTTGCCGGCTGTTCTGCAACTTGCCGCTGGCCTTGTCGCGGGCGCGATTGGCCTCCCAGCGCGCCCGATAGCGACGGCCGCTGACGCCGACAAAATCCACCTCGGCATAGCCGCCGCCGGTACCGCGCCGGAGCAGGGTGCGCGGGTCACCGATGGAAATATCGCTTTCGGCATCTGGCATCTTCGCCTGGCCAGTGTCGCCCAGGCGCGGCACTGCGCCAAACAGCGCCAGGCACAGCGCATCGAGCAAGGTGCTCTTGCCGGCGCCGGTCGGCCCGGTGATTGCGAACAACCCGGCACTAGCCAGGGGCTCGGCGGTGAAGTCGATCTCGAACGGGCCGGCCAGGGACGCGAGGTTTTTCAGGCGAATGGCGAGGATTTTCATGGCTGCTCCTCCTGCTGTTGCACTTCCTGGAGCAACATGGCGAAGTCCTTCAAGGTCTGTTCATCCACTTCACTGCCATAGCTGTCCTGCCAGGCGCGGCTGAACAACTCCTGGGGCGTCAGTTGGTCGAGTTCGATCAGGCGCTCGTCGTCACTTTCATTGCCACTGCGGATACCGGCGTATTCGGCGGCGATACGCACCAGACGCACGGCCTTGCCTTGCAGGGCGCTTTCGATCTGTTGGCGCAGGTCCGGCTGCGGCTCGTCGAGGCGCACGCGCACTTCGAGCCAGGGGTGGCGCTGGGTTTCGGCCAGCAGATCGATGTCGGGCAGATCGGCGAGTTGCTTGAGGATATCCGCCAGCGGTGCGGCATCCAGGCGTTGCAGCTCCACAGAGCGAGGGATCAGGATCGGTTCTACGCCCACCAGGCATTGGCCCTGGAAGGTCACATCGAGAATCTGGTGTTTGTAGCCGATCTCGGAAAACGACAACGGAATCGGCGAGCCGCTGTAGCGAATGCGCTCTTCGCCATTGACCTTTTGCGGCTTGTGCAAATGGCCCAGGGCAACATAGCCGACACTGTTGTCGAACAGGCTGGCGGGCAGCGCCTCGGCATTGCCGATGATCAGGCTGCGCTCGGAGTCCTCCGACACCGAACCGCCGGCCATATGCGCATGGCTGATAGCGATCAGCGCCTGGCCTTTTTTGCGTTTGGCATTGGCGGCGGCGATCAGCTTCTCATGCACCTGGCCGATGCCGCGCAGGTAGTCGTCGCCCAACTGCGCGCCGGTCACCTCCGCCGGGCGCAGAAACGGCAACGCCAGGCACCACGCGGCAATCTTGCCTTTGGCGTTCGGCAGCGGAATCAGCAGGCGTTCGGCATCCAATTGCCCGTCATCGAGCCACAACACGCGGCCGAGGGCATGGGTGCGCAAGCGCCGCATCAACGGCGCCGGCAGCTCGATGCGCGAGCCGGAATCGTGGTTGCCGGCGATCATCACAATGGTCAGGTCGGGGTTTTGTTCATGGGCGCTGATGATGAAGTCATACAGCCGCTCCTGGGCCTTGAGGGGCGGGTTGACCGTATCGAAGATATCGCCAGCGATCAGCAGCGCATCGGGATGCTGAGTGCCGATCTGGCGCAGCAGCCACTCAAGGAAACAGGCATGTTCGAAGTCGCGTTCCTGGCCATGGAGGTTTTGGCCCAGGTGCCAGTCGGAGGTGTGGAACAGACGCAAGGCGAACTCCGTGGGGTAGAGAGAAAGGAGGGGAGTTTACCTGCATTGCCAACCCGTTGCTCCAAACCAGGCAGATCCACTGTGGGAGGGGCTATTTGGGATACAACGGCGGCAAACTGGTGGTGTCCGTCGCCGGGTCCGCTTCACGTTCAGCCATGGGGATGGCCTTGATCGCGCGCCACAAGTCTTCGCCCAGCCAGTACTGGCCGCTTTCGCTGTAGAGCGCACCGTTCAAGCCATCCAACGCATCCGACAGCGGTACGAAGCGCGCGGCCATGTCGGCCAGGGTTTCCGGTTGTTGCCGCGCCCAGGCATCCAGCGCCTGGCGGGTCGCCTGCGGGTCGTTGGCCTGGGTGGCGCGTTTGAGGTCGTCGAGCAACGTGCGCGGGCTGGGACCGGTTTGCGCCGCGCGTTGCACCGCTGGTTGTCGGCGGGCGCGCCACCACAGGCCGAAGCCCAGCAAGGTGGTGCAGGCCAGCAGCAAAGTGCTCAGTTGCCACAGCCACAGGCGGCTATCGTCCGGAGCAGTGATGATGGTGGGGGTGGCGGGGGTGTCCACCATCAGGCTCGGGTTATTGGCCACCTGCAGGGTGCGCGCCGGCAGGCTGGTGCGCTCCAGGTGGTCCTCATGGGTGTTCCACCAAACCACATCGACGGCGGGCAGCTCCAGTGCGCCGGCGCGGCTGGGCACCAGGGCTTCGCGGTCTTCGCGGCTGCCGATCAGGCCGCGGTCGCTGGTCTGGTTGCCGAGCACCGGTTGATCCGGGTAGCGACGCAGGCCGCTGATTTCTGTGCTGGGCAGGGCCGGCAGTTGTGCGCTGGAGAGGCCCTCGGCCTTGACCGTGAGGCTGCGGGTCAGGGAGTCGCCGACCTGCACCTGTTGCGGCTCGGGGTTCCAGCTTTCGCTCAGGGTCAGGCTACGGGCCGGCAGCCACGGGGCATTGGCCGGGTAGAGCGCCGGTTTGGGCTTGACGGTCAATTGCAGAGGCGCGGAGCTGACGTGGATCAGCTTGCCCGGCTTGGTGCCTTGCAGCGTATTTTCCTGAGGCGGGCGTGATTCAACCAGGGTGGCGCTGAAGGTCTGCGCACCGACCTCCAGGCTGCCGCTGTGCTGCGGGTAGATCGCATAGCGGGTTTCGATCACGCCATGACGGATGCTGTTGATGACTTTTTCATAGGTGCGCGATTCCCCCAGTTGCTCGACGCGGGCATCGGCGATCTGTAACGGTGTAAGGCTGCTGTCGTCATACAGCGACACCGAGTGGTACACGCGCACGGTCAACAGCGCCTGGGCCTGAACGTACACACTGGACTGGTCGAGGTTGGCTTCGACGAATACCGGCGCCAGTTCCGCGCTGGTGTTCTGGCTGGCGGTTTCGATCACTTGCAGGGTAATCGGCTGGGTCTGAAGCTCGCCCACTTGAAGCGGTGGGATCACCACGGTGCCGTTTTCCTTGGGCAGCAAGGTGATGATCCAGCGCGTGGTGGCGTGGTTGTCGCCGCCCAGGGTGGTGAGCTGGTTGATCTGCCGCGTGCCGCTGACTTCAAACTGCGCATCCAGGGGCGACAGGTCGGGCTTGCCGAACTGTGTGACATCGCTGGATTCCACCGTCAGTTCCACCGTTTCCCCGGAATTGAGGCGGCTGCGGTCAACGCTGGCGACCAGGTTCGCCGCCTGGGCGGTGCTGGCCGACAACGCGAGCAGAAGCAGAAGGGTGGGGCGGCTCATCGAGTCTTGTCCTGATGTTGTTGCTGTTCGTACCAGAATTTACGCCGCAGCAGTTCGCCGGGGTTATCCGGGATCTGCCGCAGCCATTGTTCCAGGGCCTGGCGCTGTTCATCCAAACTGGCATCGGTGCGGCGCAGCGGTGGGGTCGTGGTTTGTTCGTCGCCCAACTCGCTGCCCGGGACTTCATTGCCGCCGCTAGGCGGTTTGGCGCTGGCCTGGGGATCGCCGCTGCCGGCTTCGCCCTGGCCCTGAGGGGATGCTTCGCCGCCGGTGCCGGTTTGCCCGTCGGCGCCCGGTTGCGCAGTCTGGCCCGGTTGATGGGGTTCGTCATCTGGATTTTCCGCTGGTGACTCGGGCTTTTGCTCGGCCTGCGCCTGGGCCTGTTCCTGTATCAAGGCCTCCACCAGGGCTTTGTTTTTCAACGCTGGATGCAGATCGGGTTGGGCTTCCAGCGCCTGGTCGTAGGCGTCCAGCGCCGCCTCCAGCTCGCCGGCCTTGGCCAGGGCATTACCACGATTGTAGTGAGCATAGGCGTCATTGCTCTGGGCAAAGCGCTTGGCCGCCTCGGCGTAGTTGCCGGCTTGGTAAAGCGCCACGCCCTGCCACTGCGGGTCTTCGAAGCGCTCGGCGGCCTGGGCCGGGCGTTGTTTCTTGAGCAGGTATTGGCCTTGCTGGTCGGGGCGCAGCCACAGATCCGTCAACTCAAACGCGTAACTGGGTTGCGGTGCGCTCAGCAGTAATAAAGGCAGGCAGAACAGCCAGCCGCGGCGACCGGCGCAGGCCGCCAGTAGCAGCAATGGCAGCAGCAGCCAGTAACCCTGGTCGGCCCAGGTATCCAGGCGCAGGCGTTGCCCGTCGTCGCGCAAGGTCTGCGGCGCATCCAGCATGCCGAGTTGGCGCAGGTCTTTATCATCCAGCCGCGCGGCGCGGTAACGGCCGCCCATTTCACTGGCGAACGCCTTGAGGGTCGGGCTGTCCAGGCGCGGCACCAGGATCGCGCCTTGTTCATCCTTGAGGAACTCGCCGTTCTCTTGGGTCACCGGGGTGCCCTCGCGGCTGCCGATGCCAAGGATCGACAGGCTCGGCGCCTGGGCACTTTGCAGCAGCAGACGGATGCCTTGGCGTTCCTGCTTGGACAGCGACGAGCCGATCAGCAACAGCCGTCCTTGGCCCAGGCCGGCCTGGTTCAGCAAGCCCAGGGCTTTTTCCACGGCCAGGTCGGCACGATGGCCGGGCTCGGGCATGATCGAGGGGCGCAAGGCTTCCAGCAGGTTGCCGCTGGTGGCCAGGTCGTCCGACAGCGGCACCAGGGTGTGGGCACTGCCGGCGTACACCACGATGGCGGTCTGCGCGTCGCTGCGGGCCTGCAACAAGTCATACAGCTTGCGGCGCGCCTGCTCCAGGCGGTTCGGCGGGCTGTCGGTGGCAAGCATTTCCGGGGTCAATTCCAGCAGCACCACCAAGGGGTCGGATGGTTTCTGGCTGGACTGCTCCACCCGTTGCCAACTGGGGCCGAGCAAAGCCAATAGCGCCAGCAGCCAGGCGATACCGAGCACCACCCACGGCGATTTGCTTTCGCGCCCGTTGCCGCCGCTGAGCAGCACCCCATGGAAGGCCGGCGGCAGGATCATCTGCCAGCGCCCGGCGCGTTTTTGCCGATGCCACAGTTGCCACAGCAACCAGCCGAGCAGCGGCAGCAGCAATAGCCACCAGGGGCGGAACCAGTGCGGCCATAGGTCGATCATCGACGCCTCCGCAAACGCAGGCGTTTAAGGCGTTGGCGCCATTGCGGCTTGGGTTGCAGGAACATGCCCTTGCTCGCCAACTTGTCGAACCCGCGTTGCAACGCGTTATCCGGCCAGCGCTCCTGGATCACCAGCAACAGGCTCAAAATCAGCGCCAGTGCCAACGGCGCGCTGTACAGCGCCAGTGCCGGGCGGGCCTGGGTCGGTTGCTGCTCGACCGGTTCGAGGGTGTCCAGGGTCTCTTTGATGGCTAGCAGCTCTGCACCGTCGCGGGCCCGGAAGTACTGACCGCCAGTGGCCTCGGCAATCGCTTTGAGCGCCGGTTCGTCGAGGTCCAGGCTTGGGTTGACCCCAAGGATGCCCAGCGACCCGGTTTGTTCGGGGTCGGCGCCGATGCCGATGGGGTAGATCTTCACGCCTTCTTCGGCGGCCAGGCGCGCCGCGGTCAACGGGTCGATCTGCCCGGCGTTGTTGGCGCCGTCGGTGACCAGGATCAACACGCGGCTCTGGGCCGGGCGCTGGCGCAGACGTTTCAAGGCCAGGCCGATGGCATCGCCGATGGCGGTGTTTTTGCCGGCAATGCCGATGCGCGCTTCATCCAGCCAGGCGCGCACGGTGCGGCGGTCGAAGGTCAGTGGCGCCTGTAAATATGCCTGGCTGCCGAACAGGATCAGGCCCACGCGGTCGCCTTCGCGGCTCTCCAGAAAGTCGCCGAGCAGGTGCTGGACGAGGTTCAGGCGGCTGATGTCTTCGTCCTGCCAGTGCATATCGGGGAAATCCATGGAGCCCGACACATCCACCGCCACCAACAGGTCGCGCCCACTGGCGGCGATCGGCAGCGGTTCGCCGAGCCATTCGGGGCGCGCGGCGGCGGTCAACAGTAACAGCCACAACACTACGAACGGTGCCTGTTGGCGCCAGCCCGGCAGGTTGGAGCGCGCGCGCCGGCGGGCCAAGCTTTCGAGGTCGCTGAGGTAGCTGACTTTCAGCGCCGGTTCGCCGCTGTCGGCGGCGGGCAAGACTTGGCGCATCAGCCAGGGCAGCGGCAGCAGGAGGAAGATCCACGGCCAGGCGAACTCAAACATGTTTGCGAATCCAGGTGTCGACGGCTTGGGTCAGACCGGCGATGGCCTTGTCGTCGAGTTTGCATTCGGGTTTGTAGGCGCCTTCCACCAATACCATCCAGCGCGTCAGGCCGGCGGCGGGGCAGCGGTTGTCGAGGAACGCCAGCCATTTGCGGCCGTTGAGGGTGTGGCTCTGGCTGTAGGGGTAGTCGTTGCGGCACAGGCGCTTGAGCAGGCCATTAAGTTGTTGCAGCCAAGCCCCGGCGGGCGCGCCGTCGTAGGGTTTGGGCATCAGCGCTAATTCGGCGAGGGCGGCGATGCGTAAAGGGTCCAGCGGTTGTTCGGCACGCACCACCGGGCGGCGCGTTGGCAGAAAGCGGCGCAGCGACCACGCGCCCCAGCCAAGCAGCGGAATCAGCAACAACAGCAGCCACCAACCCGGTGCGGGCGGCCAAAAACCTATGGCCGGCGGGGCGATCAGCGGTTGCAGTTGCTCAAGGCTGCTCATTGCTTTTTAACCGGGCGTTGTGGGTTGAGGTATTCGCGCAACTGCTCGACCATTTCGCTCTGGGTGCTCAACGGCATCAGCAGTACCCGCAGTTTCTGCGCGAGTAACTCCCAGCGCGCACTGCGGGCTTCGGCCTGGGCCTTGTAGGCTTGACGCAGGTCGTAATTGAGGGTGTCCAGTTCCAGTTGCGCGCCCCGCTCGGCGAAGCGCAGCAGCCCGGCGGCAGGCAGCGCATGGTCGAGGGGATCGGAGATCGGCAACAGCAGCAGGTCGCAATGGCGCGACAGCAGGCTCAATTGCTGCTCGGCGCCTTCGCTCAGCGCGCGTTCGTCACAGATCACGATCACCAGGCTGCCGGGGCGCAGGACTTCACGGCCACGGCGCAGGGCCATGCCCAGGGCGTCGGCCTCGGGGCGGGTGTCGGTGTTTAAGCTCTGGTTGACCCGCACCAGGCGGTTGAGCAATTGCAGCAGGCTTTGCTTGCTGCGGCGCGGCTTGATTTCGTAGTGCTCGTTGTCGCCGAACACCAGCCCGCCGACCCGGTCGTTATGCCCCAGCGCCGCCCAACCGATCAGGCTGGCGGCCTGGGCGGCGAGGACCGATTTGAACATCTGGCCGGAGCCGAAAAACAGCCGGCAGCTTTGCTCCACCATGATGAAAATCGGGCGTTCGCGCTCTTCGTGGAACAGCTTGGTGTGCGGTTCCTGCGTGCGCGCCGTGACGCGCCAGTCGATGGTACGCACGTCGTCGCCGGCCTGGTACACGCGCACCTGGTCGAAGTCCACGCCGCGTCCGCGCAGCTTGGAATGGTGCAGGCCGATCAGCGGGCTGCGTTGGCTGGGCGTGGAAAACAGCTGCACCTCGCGCACGCGGTGGCGCATCTCAATCAGCTCGCTGAGCGTGACGCGGATTCCATCGCTGGCATTCATCGATTTCAAGCGACGGCAACGACGTCGAGAATGCGTTGCACCACGCGGTCCTGATCGATCCCGGCGGCTTCGGCCTCGAACGACAGGATGATGCGGTGGCGCAGCACGTCGAACAGCACCGCCTGGATGTCTTCGGGGCTGACAAAGTCGCGCCCGGCCAGCCAGGCATGGGCGCGTGCGCAGCGATCCAGGGCGATAGAACCGCGCGGGCTGGCGCCATAGGCGATCCACTCGGCCATTTCCGGGTCGAACTTGGCTGGGGTACGCGTGGCCATGACCAACTGCACCAGGTATTCCTCCACCGCGTCGGCCATGTACAGGCCGAGGATTTCCTTGCGCGCGGCAAAGATCGCCTGCTGGCTGACGCGCCGCTCGGGCTTGGTTTCGCCGTTGAGCGCTTCGCCACGGGCCTGCTGCAAGATGCGCCGTTCCACGGTGGCGTCGGGAAAGCCGATTTTGACGTGCATCAGGAATGGGCTTCGGGCAGTGGATAGGTACCTTCCTGCTCGATGGGGTTCTGCGTGGCCATCACCAGGAACAACGGCGACAGGTCGTAGGTGCTTCGGCCTACGCTGACTTGGCGCTCGGCCATGGCTTCAAGCAGCGCCGATTGCACCTTGGCCGGCGCGCGGTTGATCTCGTCCGCCAGCACCAGGTTGTGGAAGATCGGCCCTTGCTGGAACACAAAACTGCCGGTTTCCGGGCGATAGATTTCGGTGCCGGTGATGTCGGCGGGCAACAGGTCGGGGGTGAACTGAATACGATGGAACTGCGCTTCGATGCCTTCGGCCAACTCTTTGATGGCCTTGGTCTTGGCCAGGCCCGGCGCGCCTTCAACCAGCATATGACCGTCGGCGAGCAGGGCGATGAGCAGGCGCTCGATGAGCTTTTCCTGGCCGAGAATCTGCGTAGAAAGAAAGGTTCGCAGCGCGAGCAGCGCTTCACGATGTTCCATCGATGACGGTTCCTGGAAAGATGAGCCCGCGTGCTAAGAAACAAACACCGGGCTGGGGGGCACTACTTTAATGCATCGAGGGGCGTGGCGACTAACGGCGTAACGGGTATTTTTGGCAAAACTTGTAGGAATTTTGTGCGAAGGTGCACTTCCTGTTGTGAACACTCCCACCATTAAGTCCGGGTGTAGGTGCCGGTGCCTTTGAGGATGTTCTGCAAGGTTTGCTCCACCTCGGCCAGGTCGGAGGCGGCGGTGGCGTGGGTGATCTCCAAGTGATCCTTGCCCCCCAGTGCGTCGGCATCGCCGGCAGCCAGCTCGATGCGCAACGTCGTATCACTCAGGGTGACCTTCAGTCCATCCAGCGTCGACGGCTCGTAATCCCAGGTGAGCTCCACCTCGTCTTCGTCCGGATAACGGCTAAGCATGAACATTTCGCCGTTATTGCCGTGGCAGCACAGCATGGCCATGTTGTCTTCTTCGTCATCGCACGGGGTGGCGAGTAGGTGGGTGGTGGTCAGTTGCATGTAGAAGTCCTGTTTGAAAGGCGGCTTCAAGGCCGCCAGGCTTTAATTCTGCCATTACCTCAGGCTTTGTGCCGGCATTTGTATCAAACCCTCATCCGGGTTTCATAGCCAAGAGCTTGAGCGCGCTGCTTATGGGTTTGAACGCATTCCCCATACCGCTGCTGGCGATAGGGGAGATGGTGTTCAAGGCACCCTTTATGATGCGCTTGTCCGCATTCGGGCGTTTATTGACATGGCTGTCTATGCCGAAGCCGAGTTCTGCGCCACCCAACCCGACGCTTGCCGCTGTCAGTGCTATCCCCAGCGGCGGATAAGCGAGTCCAAGCGGAGCCAGAAGGAGCAGTCCATATTTCGCCCAACTCAGGTATTTGATCGCCGTGTTGGCCGTATAGTCGCGATTGAGTACAAATTGAAAATCAGTAGCGCTTTTCAGATCTTGCTCGGTGCGCTGTTGGAGTTCCTCGAACGGGTTGCCTTGGACTGTTTCGCCATCGAACAGACCACCCTCGTTAAAGTAACCTAACTCTTCCTGTTTGGAGACTGGCAGGCCATCTTGTTTAAGCCACTCGCGAGTTTGTTCTATATGGGCATCGACACCTTTGGATATGAACTCATTGGGGAGATCCTGCGGGCGGAAATAAAGTTTGAAGTTCTCGAATTTCTCCGGGTCTTTCAATTGCTCGGCCAGCCACTTATTCATTTCTGTCTTCGAGTCAAAACCCTTCAACATGGACGCTTGATCGGGAAGGTACAACAGGACCCTGCCTGTGGACTTATCCTGAGTGTAAAAGGCGCGCATTTTATAACCTTTGAAGGTGAGGAACTTCGTTTCCAGGTTTGGGTCGGCCTTATAGGGTTGTTCCAGGTCATTGGACGTCAGGGATGAGTAACTTTTGTCGGCGGGTAGGCCGGCGACACCCATGGCAATTTTTCGATCGTTTTCAGTAAGGGACTGATCATGGTGTTGTGTGTGCGACGCCTTCAAAAAGGCGCCTCGCGATGCCTGGCTGTAGGTATGGCGGGTGTTGTTGTTCCAGTAATTTTCCAAGTATTGGTCATAGGGGGTTTTATAGCTGTTGTCCCAGACCATCTGTTTGAAGTCGGCTGCTGAGATATCGACTCTGTTACTGGCGTCATAGATATTTTCCGAGCCTGGCTGAGGCTCTGTGTAAATACCTTGGAAATGGCTGGTGAACCCGCTTTCGTTGGGGCGCGGGAACATGCCAAGGGCATCCGGTTCTTCTGTATGCCTTGAACTTTCTCTTATTTCAAAAGGGCCGTCTTCTTTTGAACGTATTGCGCCGTTATAACTCGGTTCGTCCTGCTGGTTGAGCCTCGCCGCCTGGGTCAGTGAAATTTTTTGCACAATGACCCCGCTATAAGGTGGCGTGTTGGTGCGATGGTCATAGTGAATACTCACCAAGTAGGTTTTATCGGGGTCAATATCTTTTCCGAACCTTTCCTTTAATTGGCGCCTGACCTCAAGTGAGGTGACTTGATCAGGTGTTTTTGGGGGCGTGTAGTCGGTGCGAAGTTGTTCCACGGCCTTATTGACCGACACTGGCGCTTTGAAGTAGGCCGCCGGGAACTCCTGCCGCACTGCAGGGGCTGCATCGTTCGTACTTGAGCGTGTAGAAGGCATTGCGGAAGGGGCAGCGGCTGCGGCGCCAAGAGTGGGGTTAGAGAGTGGATGCACGTTCATTTGAGCCTCATGGAGTAGTCATAGAATGAAATTGGGCTCGAACTAAGTGACAGAACTTTGCAATACGGTTCCTATAGGGAACTAAGATTTAGATTGTGTGAGCGTATGAAATTTTACCTTCCGGCCTTTGGACCCTTTTATGCACAGCAGCCCCGCGTTCAGCCGCAGCCAGCACCTGTGCGGCTATCAGGGTTGCTCTTGGTGCAACCGGGCATTGCCGGGAGATGTCCGAATATGTCGCAGTGCAGCAAGCAGTCTGCTGACTGCACTCGTTAAGCTGCGCGTTGGATGGACTTTCTGCGCGACTCTGACCTGCCCGTCGTACCGTTATCGGCAGGCGGTGCATCCAGTGGACGTCGAATGTGACCTTATTGACTTGTCCAGCTTCACCCACCTGTCACTCGGATTCGTTTATGGTTACTGACAAACCGAGATGACGGTCTCCCCACCAGGGGATAACACGCGACGCTTCCATCAATAACAAGCCCAAGCGGAGTACCACAGATGGCGTTCTTCACCGCAGCCAGCAAGGCCGACTTCCAGCACCAACTGCAAGCGGCACTGGCGCAGCACATCAGTGAACAGGCACTGCCACAAGTGGCGCTGTTCGCTGAACAATTCTTCGGCATCATTTCCCTGGACGAACTGACCCAGCGTCGCCTTTCCGACCTGGCCGGTTGCACCCTGTCTGCCTGGCGCCTGCTTGAGCGCTTTGACCACACCCAACCGCAAGTGCGGGTCTACAACCCCGATTACGAACGTCACGGCTGGCAGTCGACCCACACTGCGGTCGAAGTGCTGCACCACGATCTGCCGTTCCTGGTGGACTCGGTGCGCACCGAGCTTAACCGTCGTGGCTACAGCATCCACACCCTGCAAACCACCGTGCTCAGCGTGCGTCGCGGCAGCAAGGGCGAGCTGCAGGAAATCCTGGCCAAAGGCACTCAGGGCGAAGGTATCCAGCAAGAATCGCTGATGTACCTGGAGATTGACCGCTGCGCCAATGCCGCCGAACTGAGCGTGCTGAGCAAAGAGCTGGAGCAGGTGCTGGGCGAAGTGCGCGTGGCCGTGGCCGATTTCGAGCCGATGAAAGCCAAGGTCCAGGACCTGTTGGCCGGTATCGACGCCAGCCAGTTCAGCATCGATGGCGAAGAAAAAGCCGAGATCAAGAACTTCCTGGAATGGCTGGTAGGTAACCACTTCACCTTCCTGGGCTACGAAGAATTTGTGGTACGTGACGAGGCGGACGGCGGTCATATCGAATATGACGCCAGCTCGTTCCTCGGTCTGACCAAGTTGCTGCGCGCCGGCCTTACCGCCGAAGACTTGCGCATCGAAGACTACGCCGTGTCGTACTTGCGCGAGCCGACCGTATTGTCGTTCGCCAAGGCCGCACACCCAAGCCGCGTGCATCGCCCAGCCTACCCGGACTACGTGTCGATCCGTGAGATCGACGCCGACGGCAAGGTCATCAAGGAATGCCGCTTCATGGGCCTGTACACCTCGTCGGTGTATGGCGAAAGCGTACGTGTGATTCCTTATATCCGCCGCAAGGTCGCGGAGATCGAGCGTCGCTCGGGCTTCCAGGCCAAGGCGCACCTGGGCAAGGAGCTGGCGCAAGTCGTCGAAGTGCTGCCCCGCGACGATCTGTTCCAGACCCCGGTGGACGAGCTGTACAGCACCGTGATGTCCATCGTGCAGATCCAGGAACGCAACAAGATCCGCGTGTTCCTGCGCAAAGACCCATACGGTCGTTTCTGCTACTGCCTGGCCTACGTGCCGCGCGACATCTATTCCACTGAAGTGCGCCAGAAGATCCAGCAAGTGCTGATGGATCGCCTCAAGGCCAGCGACTGCGAATTCTGGACATTCTTCTCCGAGTCCGTACTGGCGCGCGTGCAGCTGATTCTGCGGGTCGACCCGAAGAACCGACTGGACATCGACCCGCTGCAATTGGAAAAAGAAGTGATCCAGGCCTGCCGCAGCTGGCAGGACGACTATGCCAGCCTCGTCGTGGAAAGCTTCGGCGAAGCCCACGGCACCAACGTGTTGGCGGACTTCCCGAAAGGCTTCCCGGCCGGCTACCGTGAGCGCTTCGCCGCGCATTCGGCGGTGGTCGACATGCAGCACCTGCTCAGCCTCACCGAAGCCAACCCGCTGGTGATGAGCTTCTACCAGCCGCTGGGCCAGGTGTCCGGCCAGCGTGAGCTGCATTGCAAGCTGTATCACGCCGATACGCCGCTGGCGCTGTCCGACGTGCTGCCGATCCTGGAAAACCTCGGCCTGCGCGTACTCGGTGAGTTCCCGTACCGCCTGCGCCACGCCAATGGCCGCGAGTTCTGGATCCATGACTTTGCGTTTATCGCCGCCGAAGGCGTGAACCTGGATATCCAGCAGCTCAACGACACCCTGCAGGACGCCTTCGTACACATCGTGCATGGCGACGCCGAAAACGATGCGTTCAACCGTCTGGTGCTCACCGCCGGCCTGCCATGGCGCGATGTGGCGCTGCTGCGTGCCTACGCCCGTTACCTCAAGCAGATCCGCCTGGGCTTCGATCTGGGTTACATCGCCAGCACTCTGAACAACCACACCGACATCGCCCGCGAGTTGACTCGGCTGTTCAAGACCCGCTTCTACCTGGCGCGCAAACTCACCGCCGACGACTTGGAAGACAAGCAGCAGCGTCTGGAACAGGCGATCCTCAGCGCCCTGGACGACGTTCAGGTGCTCAACGAAGACCGCATCCTGCGTCGCTACCTGGACCTGATCAAGGCCACCTTGCGTACGAACTTCTACCAGACCGACGCCAACGGCCAGAACAAGTCGTACTTCAGCTTCAAGTTCGACCCGCGCGCCATTCCCGAGCTGCCCAAGCCGGTGCCGAAGTTCGAGATCTTCGTGTACTCGCCACGGGTCGAAGGCGTGCATCTGCGTTTCGGCAACGTTGCGCGGGGCGGTCTGCGCTGGTCCGACCGTGAAGAAGACTTCCGTACCGAAGTGCTGGGCCTGGTAAAAGCCCAGCAGGTGAAGAACTCGGTGATCGTGCCGGTGGGTGCCAAGGGTGGCTTCCTGCCGCGTCGCTTGCCACTGGGCGGTAGCCGCGACGAAATCGCGGCCGAGGGTATCGCTTGCTACCGCATCTTCATCTCCGGCCTGTTGGACATCACCGACAACCTGAAAGACGGCGCCCTGGTGCCGCCGGCCAATGTCGTGCGTCATGACGACGATGACCCGTACCTCGTCGTAGCGGCGGACAAAGGCACCGCGACCTTCTCCGACATCGCCAACGGCATCGCCATCGACTGCGGCTTCTGGCTGGGTGATGCGTTCGCCTCCGGGGGTTCGGCCGGTTATGACCACAAGAAAATGGGCATCACCGCCAAGGGCGCGTGGGTCGGCGTGCAGCGTCACTTCCGTGAACGCGGCATCAACGTGCAGGAAGACAGCATCACTGTCGTCGGCGTCGGCGATATGGCCGGCGACGTATTCGGTAACGGCCTGTTGATGTCCGACAAGCTGCAACTGGTCGCAGCTTTCAACCACCTGCACATCTTTATCGATCCGAACCCGAACCCGGCCACCAGCTTCGTCGAGCGCAAGCGCATGTTCGAGCTGCCGCGTTCGGCCTGGACCGACTACGACACCAGCATCATGTCCGAAGGTGGCGGTATCTTCTCGCGCAGCGCGAAGAGCATCGCGATCTCGCCGCAGATGAAAGAACGCTTCGATATCCAGGCCGACAAGCTGACCCCGACCGAACTGCTGAACGCCTTGCTCAAGGCGCCAGTGGACCTGTTGTGGAACGGCGGTATCGGCACCTATGTCAAGGCCAGCACCGAAAGCCACGCCGACGTGGGCGACAAGGCCAACGACGCGCTGCGGGTCAACGGCAACGAACTGCGCTGCAAGGTAGTGGGCGAGGGCGGTAACCTCGGCATGACCCAGCTGGGTCGTGTGGAATTCGGCCTCAATGGCGGCGGTTCCAACACCGACTTTATCGACAACGCCGGTGGCGTGGACTGCTCCGACCACGAAGTGAACATCAAGATCCTGCTCAACGAAGTGGTGCAGGCCGGCGACATGACCGACAAGCAGCGCAACCAGTTGCTGGCGAGCATGACCGACGAAGTCGGCAGCCTGGTGTTGGGCAACAACTACAAGCAGACCCAGGCCCTGTCCCTGGCCGCGCGCAAAGCCTACGAGCGTGCCGCCGAGTACAAGCGCCTGATGAGCGACCTGGAAGGCCGTGGCAAACTGGACCGCGCCATTGAGTACCTGCCGACCGAGGAGCAGCTCACCGAGCGTGCCTCCACTGGCAAGGGCCTTACACGTCCGGAACTGTCAGTGCTGATCTCCTATAGCAAGATCGACCTCAAGGAAGCTTTGCTTAAGTCTCTGGTGCCGGACGACGACTACCTGACCCGTGACATGGAGACCGCGTTCCCTCCGAGCCTGGTGGCCAAGTTCGGCGAGGCCATGCGCCGTCACCGTCTCAAGCGCGAGATCGTCAGCACCCAGATCGCCAACGATCTGGTCAACCACATGGGCATCACCTTTGTGCAGCGGCTCAAAGAGTCGACCGGCATGAGCCCGGCGAACGTAGCCGGTGCGTATGTGATCGTGCGTGACATCTTCCATCTCCCGCACTGGTTCCGTCAGATCGAAGCCCTGGATCACCAGGTCTCCGCTGACGTGCAGTTGGAACTGATGGACGAGCTGATGCGCCTGGGCCGCCGCGCCACGCGTTGGTTCCTGCGCAGCCGCCGTAATGAGCAGGATGCTGGTCGCGACACCGCACACTTCGGTCCGCACCTGGCTGCGTTGGGTCTTAAACTCGACGAACTGCTGGAAGGCCCGACTCGCGAAGGCTGGCAGAACCGCTACCAGGCGTACACCGAAGCCGGCGTGCCGGAGTTGTTGGCGCGTATGGTGGCAGGCACCACGCACCTGTACACCTTGTTGCCGATCATCGAAGCCGCCGACGTCACCGGGCACGATGCTGCCGAAGTGGCCAAGGCCTACTTCGCTGTAGGCAGCGCATTGGACCTGCCGTGGTACCTGCAGCAGATCAGCGATCTGCCCGTGGCCAACAACTGGCAGGCTCAGGCCCGCGAAGCGTTCCGCGACGATGTGGACTGGCAGCAGCGCGCGATCACCATTTCGGTACTGCAAATGGCCGATGCGCCGCAAGACATGGAAGCCCGCGTGGCACTGTGGCTTGAGCAGCACCAGGACATGGCCGATCGCTGGCGCGCGATGATGGTGGAAATTCGTGCCGCGGTCGGCACGGACTACGCCATGTACGCCGTGGCCAACCGTGAACTGCTGGACCTGGCAATGAGCGGTCAGTCGGTGCTGCAATCGGCTTGATGCCCCGGTGAAACACCTGGGCGAGGGGGCTTGCCCCCGATAGTGGTGTATCAGTCATGTATAGGTTGGCTGACACACTGCCATCGGGGGCAAGCCCCCTCCCACATTTGGGCCTCAGTTGGCTTCAGGTTTGTATGTGGGCTTGGCCAGCAAGAGGCATAGAAAGCACCTCACAACCAAGCCTGGCACCTACAAAATTGTGGGAGGGGGCTTGCTCCCGATAGTGGTGTATTAGTCATGTATAGGTTGGCTGACACACTGCCATCGGGGGCAAGCCCCCTCCCACATTTGGGCCTCAGTTGGCTTCAGGTTTGTATGTGGGCTTGGCCAGCAAGAGGCATAGAAAGCACCTCACAACCAAGCCTGGCACCTACAAAATTGTGGGAGGGGGCTTGCTCCCGATAGTGGTGTATCAGTCATGTATAGGTTGGCTGACACACTGCCATCGGGGGCAAGCCCTCTCCCACATTTGGGCCTCAGTTGGCTTCAGGTTTGTATGCGGGCTTGGCCAGTAAGGGGCATAGAAAGCACCTCGCAACCAAGCCTGGCGCGTACAAAATTGTGGGAGGGGGCTTGCCCCCGATAGTGGTGTATCAGTCATGTATAGGTTGACTGACACACTGCCATCGGGTTCAAGCCCCCTCCCATATTTGGATCTTCATTATCTGAAGGTCAGTGATGTTTCAGTAGTTTGCTTTCCAGGTGATCCAGGTGTTGGGTCATCAGGCTCACCGCAGTGTTTGAGTCGCGCTGCTCAATCGCATCCACAATGGCCACATGTTCCTGCCACGCGCAATACGTGCAGGCTTTTGCTTCAAATTGGGCGATGACCAACGATGTCAATGGTACCAGGCTGTTGAGGAACTGCGCCAACGGCGCATTACCGGCGATCGCGGCCAACTGCAAATGAAACTCCCCTGATAATCGAATCGCCGGCCCACGCTGGTCGCGCTCAATGCACTCGCGCTCGCGGGCGATCAGATCGCGCAAGGGGCGAATCTGCGCGGGTGTGGCCTGGGCGCAGGCCAATTGCACCACGGTGACTTCGGTCATGCGCCGGGCTTCGAGGATTTGTCGGGCTTGCAGGCTGTCCGGCGCGGCGACCTGGGCGCGTTGGTTGGGACGCAGGATGATCACCTGCTGATGGGAAAGTTTGGCCAGCACCCGGCGAATCACGCTGCGGCTCACGCCAAAGGTTTCGCCCAGGCCTTCTTCGGTAAAGCGGCTGGACGGGGCGATGCGTTGTTCGAGGATGGCGTCAAACAGGCGCGGGTAGATGTCGTCCACCGAGGGTTTTTTACCGGCCACCAGGCGCAGGGCAGGCAGGATCGGGTTGCGTTGCAAGGCGTGGGCGGTCATGGCCGGTCTCCAAAAAATCAGCTGCCGAGATGGTCGTCCGGGATGTTCAGGGCAATGCCCATGCGCAGACCCTCCTGGAGGATATGCCGACGCATTTCGGCGCTGGCCAGGGCGCTGTTCTTGTTACGTATGGCGCGCACCACGGCTTCGTTTTCCTGCAGGCGTTCGGCCAGGTGTTCAGGCGAGTTACGCAGTACCTGGGCGCTTTGCTTGAGGGCGTTGCGGGTCTGCTGCACCACGTTCTGAAAGATCGGGTTGGAAGTCAGCGCGAACAGCTCTTCATGAAAATCGACATAGGCGTTCAGGCCCGCTTCGGCATCGCCGGCGTCCAGGGCTTCGCGCATGTCCATCAGGGTCAGGCGTAACTGGCCGACTTCCTTGCTGCTGATGGACTGGGCCACCAGGCCGACGATAAAGGGTTCGAGGGTGTAGCGCAGTTGCAGAATGTCTTCGAGGCTGGCGTCGGCTACGGCGTCGCTGGACTGCGGATCGCTGACGCTGGTCTCTAACACGACCACGCCTTTGCCGGGCATGGAACGCACCAGGCCGAGGGTTTCCAGTACGATCACCGCTTCACGCAGACTGGGGCGGCTGATGCCCAGCTGTTCGGCCAGCTCGCGCTGGCCGGGGAGCATTTCGCCGCGGCGCCACTGACCCCGCGCCAGGGCGGCGCGTAGTTTTTCTACCACTGAATTGACGACGGTTGAGGTGCTGATCACGTCGATGGCTCCTTGATGATGCTGATACGGTGGGAGCAGTTTTGCCGCTCCCACCTGGGTAGTGTCGCCTTCAGAATTCCTGGTGCGCCGGCAATACCGGTTTCTTGGCCTGGAAGGCATAACCCTGCTGGCCGTCCAATACCTTGTTGGCGCGCTGGAGGTCGATGTCTTTTTCCCAGCGGGCAATGGCCACGGTGGCGACGCAGTTGCCGATCAGGTTAGTCAATGCGCGGCCGATGCCCATAAACCAGTCCACGGCCAGCACCAGCACCAGGCCCACCACCGGAATCGCCGGGATCGCGGTGAGGGTGGCCGCCAGAATCACCAGCGCCGAACCGGGGATGCCATGGGCGCCCTTGGAGGTGATCAACGACACCAGCAGGATGGTCAGCAGGTCGGTCATCGACAGCGGTGTGCCGGTGGCGTTGGCGATAAATACGATGGCCAGGGTCAGGTAGATCGAGAACCCGTCGAGGTTGAACGAGTAGCCGGTCGGAATCACCAGGCCCACGGTGGAACTGCCAATGCCCAGGTGCTCCAGTTTGCGCATGATCTGAGGCAGCACAGCGTCGGAAGAGGCAGTGCCCATTACGATCAGCAGCTCTTCGCGCAAGTACTTGAGCAGCGGCAGCATGCGCAGGCCCGACAGGCGCATTACCACGCCGAGGATCACGCCGACAAAGGCAAAGCAGGTCAGGTAGAAAAGGCCTACCAGGCTGCCCAGGTGTTGCAGGGAATCCAGGCCGTAGGTGCTGGTGGTGAAGGCGATGGCGCCGAACACGCCAATGGGCGCCAGGCGCACGATCATGCCCATGATGCGGAAAATCACATGGCTCAATTCGTTGATCAGTCGCGAAATGCCCGACGCCGCTTCGCCCACCAGGTTCAGCGCGCTGCCGAACAGCACTGAAAACAGTAGAACTTGCAGCACGTTGTTGTCGGCAAACGCACCGATCACTGAGTTGGGAATCAGGTCCATCAGGAATTGGCTGGTGCCGCGGATGTGCTGGCCCTTGTCGGCCAGTTCGTTCAGGCCGGCGGAAGAGAGCTGTTCCAGATGAATATTGGCGCCGGTGCCGATGCCGGTGCTGAACGCCATAACCAGGCCGATCACCAACGCGATGGTGGTCAGCACTTCGAAATAGATCACCGACTTAAGGCCGATGCGCCCGACTTTTTTCAGGTCGCCGGCGCCGGAAATGCCGCTGACCACTACGCAGAACACGATCAGGCCGATCAGCATCTTGATCAGTTTGATAAAGCCGTCGCCGAGGGGTTTGAGTTGCGAAGAGAATTCGGGAAGGGCCAGGCCGCAAACAACGCCTAACATCAGGCCGATCACGACTTGCAGGAAAATCGAACGCGAGCACCATCTGAGCATGGGAGGGATCTCTATTCGGCGCCCTGGTGGTTCCAGGGCTTAATTGTTGTGGTCATACCGGTAAGTCCAGTGCAGGGCCAGTCTACGCCGGGTTTTTTTGAAATCACAAGTAATAATTCGGCGGTTGGCAGGTCCCGGTCTGACCAGTGGGTCGGTAAGGGCGATGCTTGAGCGGTTGGCGGCGTGCAAAATTTTTCGCTTATCATCCGGCGCTCGGCACAGAAGGGGGGCGAATGGACACACCAGGTTTGAGCATCGATAAGCACGGGCACCGACACTGCGCCTGGCACGGCGCGGCGCCGGAATACCTGCATTACCACGACCATGAGTGGGGCGTGCCGGTGGCCGATGATATTCAGCTGTACGAGAAAATCTGCCTGGAAGGGTTTCAGGCGGGGATGGCGTGGATAACCATCCTGCGCAAGCGCGAGCAGTTTCGTGCAGCGTTCGACGGCTTTGATTTTCGCCGCGTGGCGCAGTACGGCGAGGCGGATATCCTGCGTCTAATGCAGAACCCGGGCATCGTGCGTAATCGGGCGAAGATCGTCTCCACCATCAACAATGCGCGGCGTGCCTGTGAGCTAGTGGACGAGACCGGCTCTCTGGCGCAGTGGTTATGGGCCTTCGAACCCGGCCCGCAAGAGCGCCCGGCCGTGGTGGACCTGGCTTACTGGACGGGTAACCCGACATCACCGGCCTCGGTGCGTCTGTCCAAGGCGCTGAAGAAGCGTGGTTGGACGTTTGTAGGGCCGACCACGATGTATGCGCTGATGCAGGCGATGGGGATGGTCAATGATCATCTTGAAGGATGCGCATGCCGCCCGCAGATTGAAGCGCTGCGGCGCCAGTTCAAGCGGCCCTGAATTGCCGACTCGGGCGGTTGAAACTGTGGGAGGGGGCTTGGCTCCGATGACGCTGGCTCAGTCGACCTCTCGTTAACTGCCCCAAAAATCCCGCCCGGCGGTCGGGTTATAGAGCGTCATGCAATCTTCAGCAGAATATCGCGCACCCTGTCCAGGGCCGGGTCGATATCCAGCAGTTCAATGGCGCCGAACCCGACAATCAAGCCTGCACGCACCGGCGTGTCATGGAAGAACACCTCCAGTGGGTATAGGCCGACGTCCACCTGGCGCGCCAGCTCCCGCAGCAGCGCAATATTGACCGGCACCTTGCACAGCGCCGCCAGGTGGAACCCCGCCACTGTGGGCACCGCTTCGAACCATGGCGACAGATCGCCCGCCAGGCGCACCAGGATACGTTCGCGGCGCCCGGCGTATACCGTGTGGCAGCGTCGGATGTGCTTGAGCAGGTAGCCCTCGCTGATGAACTTGGCCAATGCCCATTGCGGCAGTGTGGAGCTGTGCTGGTCGGTCAGTTGCTTGGCCTTGAGTACCGCGCCGTGGATCGCCGGTGGCAGCACCACGTAGCCCAGGCGCAACTCGGGCAGCAGGGTCTTGGAAAAGGTGCCGACGTAAGCCACTACGCCGCGACTGTCCAGGCTTTGCAGGGAATCGGTGGGGCGGCCCTCGTAACGGAATTCGCTGTCGTAGTCGTCTTCGATGATGATCGCGCCCAGGTCGAACGCACGCGCCAGCAAGGCTTCGCGGCGCGCCGGGCTCATGGGCATGCCCAGGGGGAATTGATGGGACGGTGTGACATAGATCAGGCGCGTGCCGTCGGGGATCTGGTCGACCTGGATACCCTGTGCGTCCACGGGCACGCTGGCGACATGGGCGCCCCGTGCCGTGAACAGTTGGCGCGCGGGGGTGTAGCCGGGGTCTTCCATGGCGACAATACTGCCCGGTTCCAACACCACGCGGGCGAGCAAGTCCAGTGCCTGTTGCGCGCCGTTGGTGACCACGATGTCGCTGTCGCGGCATTTGACCCCTCGGGAAAACGCGATATGCCCGGCGATGGCACTGCGCAACGCCGGCAGCCCTTCGGGTTGACTGTAGAAGCCGCTGTGCTCGGCGATACGCCGTAGGGCATGCTGGGTGCAGCGCCGCCATTCATCCTGGGGGAACTGCTGGCGGCTGGTGGCGCCGCCGATAAATTCGTAGCGCAGGCGCTTGTCGTTGGCGGGGTGATGCATGGGCGAGGGCAGCGCTTGCCATTTCGCCAGGTTGGCGGAGCAGGCCAGATCTGTAGCGGTTTGTACGCGATCAGGTTGTGGTGCCCAGGCGTTGACGAAGGTCCCGCGGCCAATCCTGCCCACCAGCAGGCCTTCATAGGTCAACGTGGCGTAGGTATCGGACACCGTCTTGCGCGATATGCCCAATTGCTCGGCCAGCAAGCGGCTGGGCGGCAGTTGGGCACCTGCCATGAGACGCCCGGCGGCGATGGCTTCGCGCAACTGCTGATAAAGCTGCGCCGCCAGGTCCTTACGCCCGTTGATGACGATGTGGAGTTCCATGTTTCATCCTGAGACAGATCGATCGGCGCCAAGATTACTCGTAAATCGATCTGTACCGCTGCGCCGGCACTCAGGACAGGAAGCCACCGTCCACATTCAGCGACACGCCGGTGGTGTAGCTGGAGGCGTCGCTGGCCAGGAACAGTACTGCACCCGCCATCTCGCTCGGGTCGGCCACGCGCTTGAGGGGGATCTGCGCCAGGGCCATTTTCAGGATCGAGTCGTTCTTGACCAGTGCGGAGGCGAATTTGGTGTCGGTCAGGCCCGGCAGCAGCGCGTTGCAGCGTATACCGAACTCGGCGCATTCCTTGGCGAACACCTTGGTCATGTTGATCACCGCGGCCTTGGTCACCGAGTAAATGCCCTGGAATATGCCGGGCGAGATGCCGTTGATCGAGGCCACGTTGATGATGCTGCCGCCGCCGTTTTCGCGCATCAGCTTGCCGGCTTCCACCGACATGAAGAAGTAGCCACGGATGTTCACGTCCACGGTTTTCTGGAACGCGCCGAGGTCGGTGTCCAGCACATTGCAGAACTGCGGGTTGGTGGCGGCGTTGTTGACCAGGATATCCAGGCGCCCGAACTGCTCGCGAATACCGGCGAATACTTGGCTGATCTGCTCCATTTCACCGATGTGGCAGGCCACCGCTGTGGCCTTGCCGCCGTCGGCGATGATCGCATCGGCCACATGCTGGCAGCCTTCGAGCTTGCGGCTGGACACGATCACATGGGCGCCTTGCTGGGCCAGCAACTTGGCGATGGCCTCGCCGATGCCACGGCTGGCGCCGGAGACAAATGCGATCTTGCCGTCGAGGTCGAACAGGTGGGTCTTGGACATGGGGATTCCTTAAAGGGCTGATTTGCTGATGACATTCAGGCTCATTTGCTCAAGCAGTGCGTTCATCTGAATGAACTGCGCGAAGCGTTTGTCCTGGGTCTGACCATGGAAGAAACGGTAGTAGATCTGCTGCACGATGCCGGCCAGGCGGAACAGGCCGTAGGTGTAATAGAAATCGAAGTTATCGATCCGGATGCCCGCGCGTTCGGCGTAGTAGTCAACGAATTCTCGGCGGGTGAGCATGCCCGGCGCGTTGCTCGGCTGGCGGCGCATCAATTGCACCGGCGCCGGGTCGGCGGCTTCGATCCAGTAGGCGAGGGTGTTGCCCAGGTCCATCAGCGGATCGCCCAAGGTGGTCAGTTCCCAATCCAGCACGCCGATGATCTGCATCGGGTTATGCGGGTCGAGGATCACGTTGTCGAAGCGGTAGTCGTTATGCACGATGCTGGAGGTGGGGTGATCGGCCGGCATCTTGTCGTTGAGCCAGGCGCGTACCGCCTCCCATTTTGGCGCATCGGGGGTCAGGGCTTTTTCGTAGCGGTCGCTCCAGCCGCGAATCTGCCGCGCCACGTAGCCTTCGGGCTTGCCCAGGTCGGCCAGGCCGCAAGCGGTGTAGTCCACTTGGTGCAGTTCGACGAATTTGTCGATAAAGCTTTTGCACAGTGCTTGAGTCTTCGCTGCATCCAGGCCCAGCTCGGCGGGCAGGTCGGAGCGCAGGATGATGCCGTTGACGCGCTCCATCACATAAAACTCGGCGCCGATCACCGACTCATCGGTGCAATGCACGTAGGCCTTGGGACAGTAGGGGAAGCCATCCTTCAGTTGGTTGAGAATGCGGAACTCGCGGCCCATGTCGTGGGCGGACTTGGCTTTGTGCCCAAAAGGTGGGCGGCGCAGTACGAATTCCTGATCGGGGTATTCCAGCAGGTAAGTCAGGTTGGAGGCGCCACCGGGAAACTGGCTGATGGTGGGCGTGCCGCTCAACCCCGGGATGTGGGCCTTGAGGTAGGGATCGATCAGGCCGGCATCGAGTTCCTCGCCGGGGCGAATCTGGGTGGATTGGTCGTTCAGCGCCATGCTTATCCCTTCTGCTTATTCTAAAGGCCTCGGACTATTGGCTAATCTAATGCGCGCCACCGCCCAGCCACAAGGTCGGGGCGGTTTAATAGGTTAGCGTGTTGCAGGATGATCAACGTGCCTGATCGGTCATTTTACGGGCGGGGGCAGGGCGACCGGGGTGAGCACCGGGCGCCCGGCGAAATACTCCACCAGGTTGTCGGCCACGCGCTGCACGGTGTCATGGGCGGCCTCGGGCGACAGCCCGGCGACATGGGAGGTGAGTACGGTATTGCCCAGGCGCTTGAGGGCGTCGGGCACCTTGGGTTCGTCGTCGAACACATCCAGCGCCGCACCGCCGATGCGCCGCTGTTCGAGGGCGGCAATCAGGTCGGCGGTGACCACCACGCTGCCACGCCCGATGTTCACCAAGTAGCCATGGGGACCGAGGGCGTCCAGTACGCGTCGGTCAATCAGGTGCCGGGTGCCGTCGCCGCCGGGCGTGGCCAGAATCAAGAAGTCCGCGCTGCGCGCCAGATCCAGAGCCGTGGCGCAGTAGGTGTAGTCCACGTCATCCCGTGGTTGGCGATTGTGGTAACTGATCTCCATGCCAAAACCCAGGGCTGCGCGCTTGGCGATCTCCAGGCCGACGGCGCCAAGCCCGAGAATGCCCAGGTGCTTGCCGCCCAGGGACGGGCGCATCACTTTGGGCCACTCGCCACGCCGCACGGCGGCGTCGTTCTGTGGGATGCCGCGTACCAGTGACAGCAACAGCGCCATGGCGTGGTCGGCCACCGACGGTGCATTCACGCCGGCGCCGTTGGTGACTACGATCCCGCGATTGCTGGCGGCTTGCAGGTCGACGTGTTCATAACCGGCGCCGATCACGCAGATGATCTCCAGCTGTGGCAAGGCGGCGATTTCTTCGGCGTACAGGCCCAATGGGCCACGGGTCAGCACGGCCTGGATCTGCCCGCCGTGGGCTTTGATGGCGTGGGCGCGTTCGGCGGGCGTCGGCGCCAGGATCACATGAAAGTCGTTGCTTTCGATGATGGGCAGGTAGTCGTTGATGGTTTCAACCAGGACCAGAACAGTGGTGGTCATCGCAAGGCTCTTCCTTGGAGGGTAGACAGGACCAGTATGCTGGATTTGTAAGACAGAGCGTTTTATCGGGAAGGAAAATTTACTGCTCGTGGGTCGGGCAAGTTCGTGATTGTCTGCGGCTGCACCGGTCAACCATTCCTCAGCTAAGTCTTTGCTTCTTCACGAGAATCCCGGACAATCCGGCCCCTTCTATGGTCGGGACGCTGCCTGTCAGGTTTTTCTGACTCGTCCCGGCTGTGTAAATGCGGAGATCCGACTGGATGAATGATCAGGCCAATAGCGTCGACGAACGCTATGCAACGACACCTGCAACCCTCACGCGCTGGAGCCGCCAGGACACCACCTGGATGCTCGGCCTGTTCGGCACCGCCATTGGCGCCGGTACTTTGTTCTTGCCGATCAACGCAGGGCTGGGCGGCTTCTGGCCCCTGGTGATCCTGGCGCTGCTGGCATTCCCGATGACGTTCTTCGCCCATCGTGGCCTGACGCGGTTCGTGCTGTCCGGTCGTGAAGGCTCCGACATTACCGACGTGGTGGAAGAGCATTTCGGTATCAAGGCCGGGGCGTTGATCACGTTGCTGTACTTCTTCGCGATTTTCCCGATCCTGCTGATCTACAGCGTGGCGCTGACCAACACCGTCGGCAGCTTCATGGAACACCAGCTGCATATCCTGCCGCCGCCACGGGCGATTCTGTCGTTCGTGCTGATCCTGGGCCTGCTGGCCGTGGTGCGCTGCGGCGAGCAGGTGATCGTCAAGGCCATGAGCCTGATGGTGTATCCGTTTATCGTCGCCTTGCTGTTCCTGGCGGTGTACCTGGTGCCGCACTGGACCGGCGGCATCCTCAGCACCGCCCGCGAGCTGCCGGCGCCGTCGGCGTTGCTCAATACGCTGTGGCTGGCGATTCCGGTGATGGTGTTCTCGTTCAACCACTCGCCGATCATTTCGGCGTTCGCGGTGGATCAGAAGCGCCAATACGGCGCCAATGCCGATGAGCGCAGCTCGCAGATCCTGTCCCGCGCGCACCTATTGATGGTGGCAATGGTGTTGTTCTTTGTGTTCAGTTGCGTGCTGACCCTGTCGCCGGCCCAGTTGGCCGAAGCCAAGGCGCAGAACCTGTCGATCCTGTCGTACCTGGCCAACCACTTCAACAACCCGACCATCGCGTTCGCCGCGCCGCTGATCGCGTTCGTGGCAATCGCCAAGTCGTTCCTGGGCCACTACATCGGTGCCAGTGAAGGCCTCAAGGGCTTGGTGCTTAAAACCGGTCGCCGCCCGGCCGCCAAGACCCTGGACCGCATGACTGCCGCCTTCATGCTGGTGGTGTGCTGGATCGTCGCCACGCTCAACCCCAGCATCCTCGGTATGATCGAGACCCTCGGCGGCCCAGTGATTGCGTCAATCCTGTTCCTGATGCCGATGTACGCCATCCGCAAAGTGCCGGCCATGGCCAAATACCGTGGGCAGGCGTCCAACGTGTTTGTCACGGCGGTTGGTCTGGTGGCGATTACGGCGTTGGTGTATTCGCTGATGGCTTAAGTGGTGTGGGAGGGGGCTTGTCCTCTCCCGTCATTGTTTTGTCTTGCCACTAATGGCTTATTCCAGACACAAAAAAACGCCGCGTATCTTGCGATACGCGGCGTTTTTCACATCAACACACCGTTAAGCTTGCAGCACCGGGATGTTGGCGCTGGCCGCGATCTTGCGGAACTCGGCGATCTGGTCGAAGTTCAGGTAGCGGTAGACGTCGCTGGCCATGGTGTCCAGCTTGGCCGCGTAGCCCATGTACTCCTCGACGGTCGGCAGGCGACCCAGGGTCGAAGCGACAGCCGCCAGCTCAGCCGAAGCCAGGTAGACGTTCGCGCCGTCACCCAGACGGTTCGGGAAGTTACGGGTCGACGTCGACACCACGGTGGAGTTCGGTTCTACCCGTGCCTGGTTACCCATGCACAGCGAGCAGCCCGGCATTTCCATGCGTGCGCCAGCCTTGCCATAGATGCCGTAGTAGCCTTCTTCGGTCAGTTGGTGAGCGTCCATCTTGGTCGGCGGCGACAGCCACAGACGGGTTGGCAGCTGACCCTTGACCTGTTCCAGCAACTTACCGGCAGCGCGGAAGTGACCGATGTTGGTCATGCAAGAACCGATGAACACTTCGTCGATCTTCTCGCCGGCAACGCTGGACAGCAGACGGGCATCGTCCGGGTCGTTCGGTGCGCAGAGGATCGGCTCGTTGATCTCGGCCAGGTCGATCTCGATGATTTCGGCGTATTCGGCGTCGGCATCGGCTTCCATCAGCTCCGGGTTGGCGACCCAGGCTTCCATCGCTTGGGCGCGACGTTCCAGGGTGCGTGCATCGCCGTAGCCTTCACCGATCATCCAGCGCAGCAGGGTGATGTTGGAGTTCAGGTACTCGGTGATGGACTCTTTGGACAGCTTGATGGTGCAACCGGCAGCCGAACGTTCGGCCGAGGCGTCGGACAGTTCGAACGCTTGCTCCAGGGTCAGGTCGTTCAGACCTTCGATTTCCAGGATGCGGCCGGAGAAGGCGTTTTTCTTGCCTTTCTTCTCTACGGTCAACAGGCCAGCCTGGATCGCGTAGTAAGGAATGGCATGAACCAGGTCACGCAGGGTGATGCCAGGTTTCATTTTGCCTTTGAAACGCACCAGGATCGATTCCGGCATGTCCAGCGGCATGACGCCGGTGGCGGCGGCGAACGCGACCAGACCGGAACCGGCTGGGAACGAAATGCCCATCGGGAAGCGGGTGTGGGAGTCGCCGCCGGTGCCGACGGTGTCCGGCAGCAGCATGCGGTTCAGCCAGCTGTGGATGATGCCGTCGCCTGGACGCAGGGATACACCGCCACGGGTCATGATGAAGTCAGGCAGGGTGTGGTGGGTGGTCACGTCGATCGGCTTTGGATAGGCCGCGGTGTGGCAGAAAGACTGCATCACCAGATCGGTGGAGAAGCCCAGGCACGCCAGGTCTTTCAGTTCGTCACGGGTCATCGGACCGGTGGTGTCCTGAGAACCTACGGTGGTCATCTTCGGTTCGCAGTAGGTGCCTGGACGCACGCCTTTGCCTTCCGGCAGGCCGCACGCCTTGCCGACCATCTTCTGTGCCAGGGTGAAGCCTTTGCCGGTGTCGACCGGGGCTTCTGGCAGCTTGAACAGATCGGTCGGGCCCAGGCCCAGCTCGGCACGGGCCTTGTCTGTCAGGCCACGGCCGATGATCAACGGGATACGGCCGCCGGCGCGGACTTCGTCCAACAGCACTGGGGTCTTCATTTCGAAGGTGGTCAGGACTTCATCGGTGCCGTGCTTGCAGACTTTGCCAGCATGCGGGTACAGGTCGATCACGTCGCCCATGTGCATGTTGGTGACGTCGAACTCGATTGGCAGTGCGCCGGCATCTTCCATGGTGTTGTAGAAGATCGGAGCGATCTTGCTGCCGAAGCAGAAACCACCGGCACGCTTGTTCGGTACGTAAGGAACGTCGTCGCCGAAGAACCACAGTACGGAGTTGGTGGCGGATTTACGCGACGAACCGGTACCGACCACGTCACCGACGTAGGCGATCGGGAAGCCTTGGCCGCGCATCTCTTCGATCTGCTTCATTGGGCCGGTCTTGCCTTGCTCGTCCGGCACGATGCCTTCGCGCGCCATTTTCAGCATGGCCAGGGCGTGCAGCGGGATATCAGGGCGGGACCAAGCGTCCGGGGCAGGGGACAGGTCGTCGGTGTTGGTTTCGCCGGTGACCTTGAACACGCGCAGGCTGATCTTGTCGGCCAGGGTCGGGCGGTTCTTGAACCACTCGCCGTCGGCCCAGGACTGCAGCACCGCTTTGGCGTGTTCGTTACCGTTCTTGGCTTTTTCTGCCACGTCGTGGAACGCATCGAACATCAGCAGGGTGTGCTTGAGTTGAGCGGCGGCAACAGGTGCCAGCTCGGCATCGTCAAGCAGCTCGACCAGGGTCACGATGTTGTAGCCGCCTTGCATGGTGCCAAGCAGTTCAACGGCGCGCTTCTTGTCGATCAGGGGGGAAGTGGCTTCGCCCTTGGCCAGGGCAGACAGGAAACCGGCCTTGACGTAGGCAGCTTCGTCAACACCTGGTGGAATGCGGTTGGTGATCAGGTCAACGAGGAATTCTTCTTCGCCAGCCGGAGGATTCTTCAGCAGCTCGACCAGGCCTGCGGTTTGTTCGGCGTTAAGCGGCTGGGGAACGATACCCAGGGCTGCACGCTCTTCGATATGTTTGCGGTAGGCTTCAAGCACAGTTATTACCCTCATCAGTGGTCCCACGGGACGCTCATCCAGAAATGAACGGCACGCATGCGCTCGGGGGCTTTTTGGGCCGCAAAGCCAGCGCTGCCGGCATTCCTTACAGAAGCTGCTTTCAAAGTTTTACGCCTGCAGAACGGAGCTGATGAGGGTTGGCGCTGATGCTCGACCTACCGGGTCATTCACCATCGCCAACACCGTTCTGAAGGAACGACTGTGCTCGTGACGCTTTGAAAACAGCTTCCAGCGGATTATTGGCGCCTTACAAGGCCGGATGATTCTACGGCAAAAAAAAACTAAAGGTAAGTTGCCGTGTCACGTTTGCCGGGTGATCGAGCTTAGACAAAGGGCTAACATGGCGCACTGTTTCGCTGATTTGCGTGTTGCCGCCCATGTCCAATTCAACCATCAAGACTCCCTGCGTTGGTCTGTGCTCCACGGTCTACGGCGATCTCGTGTGCCGCGGCTGCAAGCGTTTCCATCACGAAGTGATCCAGTGGAACGGCTACGACGAGGAGGCAAAGCGCGCGGTATGGCTGCGCTTGGAGCAGTTGCTGGTACAGGTGATGGCCGGCAAGCTTGAAGTATTCGACCCGCAGAAACTGCGTTGGCAACTGGAACAGCGCAAGATCCGTTTCGTGCCGCACCAGTCCGAGTACTGCTGGGCGTATCAGTTGATTGCTCGCGGAGCGCGGGTGATTTCCAATTTGGAGGCCTATGGCATGGTGCTGTTGCCGGAGTTTCGTGACTGGGCCCTGCCGGAACTGCGCGATGCTATCGACCGTGAGTTTTTTATCCTGTCCGAGGCTCACTACCAGCGCTATATCGCGCCGGCTTTCCTGAACGATGCGCTGGCTGACTGACAGCGCAATTCCAAATATGAGAGGGGGGCTTGCCCCCTCCCACTTTGGATCTCAGTTGTGTTGGAAGTTGGCGTCAGTCCTTGGCAGCCAGCTCTTGCAACTGATCCATCAACGTCTCCGGTTTGAGCACCAGCACATCGCTTTCCACTTTATCCAGCACCACCTCCGCGGTGTTGCCTATCAATGCGCCGGTCAGGCCGGTGCGCGCCACGGTGCCGATAATGGTCACCGCCGCTTGCAGCTTGCTGGCCATATGAGGAATCAGCACATCCGCCGGGCCTTCTTCGATATGCAGGTGGGTATCGTCCACATCGAATTCGGCCTGGAAGGCTTGGCACTGCTCGCGATACCGTGCCTCGATGCTTTCCTTGAGCTGGAACGTGGGGTCCGCCGCCGACAGCATCGGCGAGGGATGGGCGCTGATCACATGTAACTGGGCCTTGGCCAGGTAGGCGATGTCGAAACCATGGTCGATGATCGAATGGTGCAGCGAGCGGTGCTCCACATCGCTGTTGCCCACATCGATGGCGGCCAGGATCACTTTGCCGGCCCAGGGTGTGGCGGTTTTGACCAGCAGCACCGGCGCGGGGCAGTAGCGCAGCAATTTCCAGTCTGTCGGTGTCAGCAGGGCCTTTTTCAGCGGGCTATCAGGGTAGTGCTGCTTGATCACCAAGCCACAGCCTTCAGCCTGCTGCACCGCGATG
Source organism: Pseudomonas sp. ARP3 (assembly GCF_001029595.1). Taxonomy (NCBI): domain Bacteria; kingdom Pseudomonadati; phylum Pseudomonadota; class Gammaproteobacteria; order Pseudomonadales; family Pseudomonadaceae; genus Pseudomonas; species Pseudomonas sp. ARP3. The sequence continues at coordinate 48,210 of NZ_LEKF01000015.1, read as the reverse complement.
ACGGTGTCATGCAGGCTATCGTTCCAGGCCTGTTCGGTGGTCACGCTGTAGCCTTCTTCGGTCAGGCTCGCTTTGAGTACGCTGAGCAGCGCGGAGTGCTCGTGTTTGCGGTCGCACACCAACAGATGCAGATGCGCCCCGGTCACCCCGGCGATCAGCTTGGCGCGCTTGAGGGCCAGGCTCTCGGAATGTTCGGTTTCAAGGACCACCAGGATGCTGCGGACGTCTTGCATGGTCGGTTACTCCGGAAACAAGGGGGGTGTCACAACTATAGTTGCTCCGCGCCGGGCGTCATGTTGATGCACATCAAGCCCGGTGGCTGGTGGTCTGCGGCACGGTCGGTATAATCGGCGCCCTTTTGTGATCCTTTGCCCGTGAGCCCGATGAACCTGCCCGAAATCCACGAATTCCTCGGTTGCCGTACCCCTGACGCCTGGGTCCAGGCCGCATTGGCCGATCAGGACACCTTGTTGATCGACCACAAGAACTGTGAATTCAAGGCCGCCAGTACGGCACTGAGCCTAATGGCCAAGTACCACGCCCATGTCGACCTGATCAATATGATGTCGCGCCTGGCCCGGGAAGAGTTGGTGCATCACGAGCAAGTCATGCGCCTGATGAAAAAGCGCAAGGTCGAACTGCGCCAGCTGCACGCCGGGCGCTATGCCTCGGGACTGCGCAAAGTGGTGCGTAGCCATGAGCCGGTCAAATTGGTGGATACCCTGGTGGTCGGCGCGTTTATCGAGGCGCGCAGTTGCGAGCGTTTCGAAGCGCTGGTGCCCCATCTGGACGACGAGCTCGGCAAGTTCTACTTCGGTCTGCTCAAAAGCGAGGCCCGGCACTTTCAGGGGTACTTGAAGCTGGCCTACCAATATGGCGACGCCAAGGACATCGCCCAAGTGATCGAGCGGGTAAGGGCGGCCGAGCAAGAGCTGATCGAGTCACCCGACGTCGAGTTCCGCTTTCACAGTGGCGTGCCAGCCTGAGGCGACCGCCAGGCCGATCAGCGCGGTGATCCCGGTTAATAACAGGATCACCGTTTGTGTGCCCAGGGGCGTGGCCAACAGCGCAATCGCCAACCCCGCCAGGGGTTGCGCCAGGTTGTTGAGCAGGGTAATCACCCCCACCGTCTTGCCGAAGTCCTGAACCGGGATGACCCGCTGGCGGGTGCTGCGCAGGTACACGTTGAACATCTTGTCGAAGCCGGTGATCAGCAGGAAACCCACGGTATAGACCCACACAGCAGGGCTGATCGCGGTGATCAGCGCACCGATTGCAATCATCGAATACCCCAGCCCACCCATCAGCTTCAAGGGTAAAGTGGCGCGGGCCAGGTAGAACAGAATCGCAATGGTGACCAACGCCCCGCCAGCCTGGAGCAGGGCGTAGGCGTCCTTGCCGGCGGCGAACTGGCCGGTGACCAACGCCGCCGAGGTCGCCAGCGTGACACCGACGATCAGGTTGACGCCGACCGCCAGAATAATGATGCGCTTCAACGCCGCCAGGCGGCCGATGTGGCCCAAGGCGATACGCAGCGGTTGCAGCCAGATGTCGGAATGCTGTGCATGACTGGGCAGGCCCATCGAGGTGTGGCGTTGCCAGATCAGCATGGCCAGATCGGCCAGCACGAACAGCCCGGCCACGCCTGCTACCACCCACGGCCAGCTCCATATTTCCAGCAGCAACGCCGCCAGCAGTGGGCCGAGCACCAGGCCGCTCTGATCGGCAATCTGTGAATAGGACAACGTCTTGGCGTAGCTGTACTGTGCGAAGCCATGGGGCATCACGACTTCCCGCGCCATAATGCCTAGGGTCGTCAGCACCCCGCACAGAGCCGACAGGATCACCAACCAATAAATCCCATCAAACAACCCAAACAGCACCACCGCGATCGCACATGCCAATGCCCGATAGACCTGGCTGATATGCAACATCCGCAGCGGCGAAAACTTGTCGCACAACGCGCCGCACACCGGGAATGCCAGGTAGCGCGGCAGGGACTCGACAAAAAACGCAAGGCCCGCCCACGCCACGCTGCCGGTGGTCTGGAACACGAGCAGCGGCACGATAAACAACAGAATCTGGTCCGCCAGCCGCGACAAGAACAGCGACACGAAGAACGCCAGGTAATCCTTGCGCATACAACTCCCTGTAGATGGCGTAAAAAACTGCGGGCTATTTGTTAAAAACTCTTAAAAGCATGAAGCTTGGCCCATCGATGCCGGCCGGCCGCTCAAGTGGTGCAGCTTGCCACCTATACTGCGCGCTCTTCAATCAATCGCCGTTTGCAACTGAGAACCTATGGAAAACCTGGGGCTGGGCAAGGTCCTGCTTGTCGAGGACGACGAGCGGCTGGCAGGGCTGATCGCACATTTTTTGTCGCAGCATGGCTTTGACGTGCGCGTGGTACACCGGGGCGACAAGGCCCTGGCGGCCTTTCTAGACTTCATGCCAAAGATGGTGGTGCTCGATTTGATGCTGCCGGGCCAGAGTGGCTTGCAGGTGTGCCGCGAGATCCGCCGGGTGTCGGACTCGCCCATCGTGATCCTCACCGCCAAAGAGGACGATCTGGACCATATCTTGGGCTTGGAGTCCGGTGCCGACGACTACGTGATCAAACCGATCAAACCACCGGTGCTGCTGGCGCGCCTGCGTGCATTGCAACGCCGCCAGGCGCCGGAGCCTACGGTGCGCGGAGCCCTAGCGTTCGGCCGGTTGGCCATCGACCGCAGTTGCCGGGTGGTTAGCCTGGGGGAAGAGCGCATCGACCTGACCACCATGGAGTTCGAGCTGCTCTGGCTGCTGGCCAGTAACGCTGGCAGCATCCTGTCGCGCGATGACATCCTCAACCGCATGCGCGGCATCGCCTTCGATGGCCTCAACCGCAGTGTCGACGTGTACATCAGCAAGCTGCGCGCCAAGCTCAACGACAACCCTCGCGAACCGGTGTGCATCAAGACCATCTGGGGCAAGGGCTACCTGTTCAATCCATTTGCGTGGGAGGTCTAGGTGCTGCGGCTGTACCTGCGTTTATATCTGATCCTGGCGTTGGGCCTGGCAGGCGCAATCTGGCTGGTCAACTACACCTTCGACGAGCTGCTGCCCGACGCCAACGAAACCTACAACCGCGAGGCCATGCGTGGCCCAGCGTATGGCGTGGTCGAACAACTGCGGCCATTACCCAGTGCACAGCGCCAGGCCCGGCTCGCCGAGCTGCAACCGCACTATGGGCTGCGTCTGCAATTGGTGCACAAAGACACCCAGGCGCTAACCTCCCGAGAGCAAGCGCTGCTGGCTCAGGGCCTGCTGGTGGTGCGTGGCGACTTCAAGGAGTTCCTCGCCGCTATCGACGCTGGCCCGCAGTTGCTGGAGATCAAACTGCCGGAAGAACCCAAATGGCTGTACCTGTGGGCCTATGGTCTTCTCGGGGTGTGCCTGGCCCTTGTGCTGTATTTTTGGGTACGCCCGCATTGGCGCGACCTGGAACACATCCGCCTGGCTGCCCAGCGTTTCGGCGATAACGACCTGGGCTCACGCATCCTGCTGCCGCGCCGCTCCACCGTGCGCGAGCTGGCCGGCCACTTCAACCAGATGGCCGAACGCATCGAAAGCCTGATCGCCAATCAGCGCGAACTCACCAACGCCGTGTCCCACGAATTGCGTACACCGATTGCGCGGTTGTCGTTCGAGCTCGACCAGCTCAAGCAACAGGCCGACCCGCGCCAACGCGGCGAACTGATTGCCGACATGTACGCAGACCTCGGCGAACTGGAAGAGATGGTCTCGGAGTTGCTCACCTACGCCAGCCTGGAACGCGGCGCCACCCAGGTCACCCGCGAGCGCATCGAAGCCCACAGCTGGCTCGACAGCGTGATCGGCAGCGTGGCGCTGGAGGCCGAGGCGGCCGGTGTGCAGTTATCGTTGCGCGTGTGCGAGGTGGATTTTATCCAGATCGAACCGCGCTTTATGGCCCGCGCGGTGATCAACCTGTTGCGCAACGCCATTCGTTACGCCGAACGCCGGGTGCACGTGTCATTGCTCGCATTCGGTAACGGTTATGAAGTGCGCGTGTGTGACGACGGCCCCGGCGTGCCTGAGGGCGGCCGCGCGAAAATCTTCCAACCCTTCATGCGCCTGGACGCCAGCCGCGACCGCCGCACCGGCGGCTTCGGCCTGGGGCTGGCCTTGGTGCAGCGGGTGTCACAGTGGCACGGCGGGCAGGTCGAGGTGCGGGATTCGGAATGGGGCGGGGCGTCGTTTCGCATGACCTGGGCGTACGCCGAATAACCCGCAGAACCACGCCCGCCTGAGTGCGTTATGGGGCCAGGGCACTCAAAATGGCATGTGCCACTTTCACCCGTTCGGCGTTCGGGTAGTTCCTGTTCGCCAGGATCACCACGCCTTTGTCCTGGCTCGGTACGTACGCCACGTACGCGCCAAACCCGCTGGTGGAGCCGGTTTTGTTGTACAGCACATTGGCCGGTTGCGCCTGGGGCTGTGTGAACCAGCTGGCTGCATGGGGTTGCAGGGCCATGGGCGTGGAGTTGCCGTCGATCAACGCTTGCAGCGAAATGGGGTAGGGGTAGTACTCCCAGCCCAGGGCCTGGGTCATGCCGTCCACGCGGTAATAACCGCTATGGGTGGTGGCGATGGCCTGTTGCAGCGGCTGTTCCAGGGTTTGCGGGTGCATGTTCGCCTGGACGTAGCGTGCGAGGTCGTGGGCGCTGGTCTTGATGCCATAGGCTTCGCTGTCCAGCGCGCCGGGGCTGACGCGCACGGGCTTGTCCTGTTTGTCATAGCCTTGGGCGTAAAGGGCCATTTGCGCCTTTGGCACGTTCACATAGGTGTGTTTCAGGCCCAGTTTGGGCAGCAGTGTTTGCTCCATGGCGACGTTGTACGGCTGCTCTAGGCTTTGCGCGGCCAGATACCCGAACAGGCCGATGCTGGGGTTGGAATACAGCCGCTGTGCGCCGGGCGCATAGGTGGGTTTCCAGTGCTGGAAGTAGTTGAGCATGCCGCCTGCAGTGTCAGCGGCTTGGGGGAACTGCAACGGCAAACCGCCGGCGGTGTAGGTGGCCAGTTGCAACAGGCTGATCTGCTCGAAAGCGCTGCCCTTTAGGGCCGGCAGGTGCTGGCTGGCCTTGTCCGATAGCGTGAGTTTGCCGGTGGCTTGGGCGTAGCCGCCCAGGGTGGCGGCGAAGGTTTTACTGACCGAGCCCACTTCAAATAGCGTGTTTTCGCTGACCGGCTGTTGGGTTTCTCGGGAGGCACGGCCGTAATTAAAGTATTGCACCTGGCCTTGGTGAATCACGGCGACCGAAAGGCCGGTGATGCCTTGCTGGCGCATCAGCGGCTCGATGCTGGCGTTGACCACGGGGCGCAGGTCGGTACTGGCGATGCAACTGCCCGCGCCGAGCAGCAGTGCAGAAAGAACGAGGGTGTGTGCGTAGTGACGCATGGTGGTTGGCTTCCCTATAAGTGTCGCGATAACAATAAAGGCCTGCGCAGGCGCCGCAAATCTAGGTGGATTTCATTCGGTCGACAAACGATCATATCTCGCACCTGCCATTAGAAAAATTGGGGCTCAAACCCATGTTGCGTTCCCATCTGCCCCTCAATGCCTTGCGTGCCTTCGAAGCCTCGGCCCGGCACTTGAGCTTCACCCGCGCCGCTATTGAACTGTGCGTGACCCAGGCGGCGGTCAGCCATCAGGTAAAAAGCCTGGAGGCGCAACTCAATGTGACTTTGTTCAAACGCTTGCCGCGCGGGCTGATGCTCACCCGCGAAGGCGAAACCCTGCTGCCGGTGCTGCGTGAATCCTTCGATCGCGTTGCCCAGACTTTGGGCCAGTTCGAAGGCGGGCATTACCGCGAAGTGCTGACCGTGGGCGCGGTGGGCACCTTCGCGGTAGGCTGGTTGTTGCCGCGCCTGGCCGACTTCCAGGCCCGCTACCCGCTTATCGACCTGCGCCTGTCCACCCATAACAACCGTGTCGACGTGGCCGCCGAAGGCTTGGACTACGCAGTACGTTTCGGTGCCGGCGCCTGGCATGGCACCGATGCCTGCCATCTGCTGGAAGCGCCGCTGACGGTGCTGTGCATTCCCGCGATTGCCGAGCAACTGCATACGCCACACGACCTGTTGAAACACACTCTACTGCGCTCCTATCGCGCCGATGAGTGGAGCCTGTGGTTTCACGCTGCGGGTTTGCCCGTCGACACCCTGGTGCCGCGCAGCATCGTGTTCGACTCCTCCCTGGCGATGATGGATGCGGCGCTGCAAGGCATCGGCGTTGCGTTGGCACCGGCGCTGATGTTCACGCGGCAACTGGAGAACGATCTGATCCGCCAGCCTTTCGATGTCGGCATCAACACAGGCAGTTACTGGCTGACGCGCCTGCAATCGCGGGCCGAAACCTCGGCAATGTTGGCGTTCAAGGAGTGGTTGCAAGTGCAATCCGGCGACGTCTGAGCTGTCCTAATGCCATTATCTTGAAACAAAATGAAACATTCTCCCGGGCGCTGCGATCTACTGTGGCCCCACCTGAGGCTGTTCATGAAAATTCCACGCCCCTCCGCTCGCATGCCGCACCTGACTCAACTGCGCAATCTGAAGATGGCGCGCTCGGCTCACGCCTATGTGCGCGGCAGCACCGTACAGTTTTACGAGTGGCTGCACAGCCTGCCGGGGCGCCGCTTGCCCCATGGACCGGCGATCTGGATCTGCGGCGACTGCCACGCCGGCAACCTGGGCCCGACCGGCGACAACAACGGCCGTATCGACATGCATATCCGCGACCTCGACCAAACGGTGATCGGCAACCCAGCCCATGATCTGGTGCGCCTGGCCCTGTCCCTGGCCACCGCCGCGCGGGGTTCGGACCTGCCAGGTGTGACCACTGCGCGCATGCTCGAAGAAATGATGCTGGGTTACGAGCAAGCCTTCAAAGACAAGCCGGATGAAGCCCCGCCGCGCCCCTCCCAGGTCAAGGCCGGCATGCGCAGCGCAGTGGCGCGCACCTGGAAGAATCTGGCGCGGGAACGGATCGAAAGCGTGCGGCCGACGATCCCCTTGGGCAAACACTTCTGGTCGCTGTCGCGCGCGGAAAAAAGCGCGTTGGAGCACGTCTGCGCCTCGGATGACATTCAACAGTTGGTCACCTCGCTCAAAGGTCGGCCAAAGGATGCCAAGGTTGAACTGCTGGACTCCGCGTATTGGGTAAAAGGCTGCAGTTCCCTTGGCCTGATGCGCTATGCGGTATTGCTCGGCGTGGGTGACAAAGATGATCAGGAATACTGCCTGATCGATATCAAGGAAGCCGTGGGCGCAGCCGCACCTCGAGCGCCGCGGGCGAAGATGCCTCGGGACAATGGTCGTCGCGTGGTCGAAGGCGCACGCCATCTATCGCCAGGATTGGGCGAGCGCATGGTGGCGACGCGTTTTCTGGATCACGGCTTTTTTATCCGGGAACTGCTGCCCCAGGACATGAAGTTGGAGCTGGATGAACTGAGCGAAACCGATGCCATGCACGCTGCCGGTTATCTGGCCCGCGTAGTCGGCATCGCCCACGCCCGCCAGATGGATCGCGCCACCCGCAAAGCATGGATGGCAGTGCTCCAGGAAAACCGCACCCGACAACTGGATGCGCCGTCATGGCTATGGACGAGCGTGGTGCAACTGGTGGGCAGCCATGAACAAGGCTACCTCAACCATTGCCGGCGATATGCTCTGGAACACTGATCCTCAGCGTGCCGTGATGAGCAGGGCAAGCCTGCTCATCACAAGCGTTGCATGTGCTAGCTTTCGGCAGGCAGCCCCCGCTGACAGTCGATCTCACGCCAGGTATTTGCGAAACCACCCCAAGGTGCGCTCCCACGCCAGGTTCGCCGCCGCTTCGTCATAGCGCGGTGTCGAATCGTTGTGAAACCCATGGTTGGCGCCCTGGTAGATATACGCCTCATAGGTCGTCCCGGCCGCTTTCAACGCTTGCTCATAGGCCGGCCAGCCTTCGTTGATTCGCGTGTCCAGCTCGCCGAAGTGCAGCATGATCGGCGCCTTGATAAGCGCGACGTCCTTGGCGTCCGGTTGGCGCCCGTAGAACGACACCGCCGCGCCCAGGTCGGGGTAGGCCACCGCCGCCGCATTGGTCACGCCGCCGCCGTAGCAGAAACCGGTGATGCCGACTTTGCCGGTGCTGCTGTCTTGTTTCATCAGCCAGTCGATGGCGGCGAAGAAGTCGTTCATCAGTCGGGTCGGGTCGATTTTCTCTTGCAGCGCTTTGCCTTTTTCGTCATTGCCGGGGTAGCCGCCGACCGATGTGAGACCGTCCGGCGCCAGGGCGATGAAACCGGCCTTGGCCAGGCGTCGCGCCACGTCTTCGATATAAGGGTTCAAGCCGCGGTTTTCATGCACCACCACCACCGCCGGCAGTTTGCCGCTGGCATTGGCCGGGCGCACCAGATAGCCGCGTACCGTGCCGTGGCCTTGGGGCGAGGGGTAGGTGATGTAGTCGGCGACGATGGCCGGGTCAGTGAATTTCACCTGTTCGGCCAGGGCATAGTTGGGGCTAAGCGCCGCCAGCAGCGCCGATGCGGTCAGCCCGCCCAAGGTGAACAGCGCGGCGCGGTCGAGAAATTCGCGGCGGTTGATCGTGCCGTGGGCATAGCCGTCATAGAGTTCCAGCAGTTCGGGAGCGAAGTCTTTGGCGGTCAGACGTTCCATTAGTGCAGTCCTCAATAAGCGATGGCAGTGAGGGTAGCCCAGGTTCAGTCGTTGCGACCGTGGGCAGCGGCAGCCAATTGGCCGGTATCGACGCGCACGAACACCGAATCACCGATGGCCGTGAGCACATCGCCGGCGTACACCTCGCAGATTACCTGGGTTTTGCGCCCGACTTCGCCCTCGACCCGCGCACGCAACGTCAGCGGCACGCCCATGGGGGTGGGCTTGATGAATTTGATACCCAGGTTGCCGGTGACGCAGTCGATACGCGGCAGGCTGCCGGGTTCGCGCTGTTCGGCCTGATAGTGATAGGCCATGGCGGTCCAGTTGGAGTGGCAGTCCACCAGCATGGCGATCAGGCCGCCATAGACCAGGTCCGGCCAGCCGCAATAGCGAGCGTCGGGCTGATGCTCGGCGATCACATGGATGCGGTCTTCGTCCCAGCGGCTCTTGATGTGCAGACCATGGGGGTTGCTGCTGCCGCAGCCGTAGCAGACGCCTTCCGGCGCGGTAGTGTCCTGCAGTGAAGGGGCGTGCATGTCGCATCCTTTTATTCTGTGGCGATAGCTCTGTTTAGCAGGACAAACGACGAATGGGAACAGAACGCTGAGCTAATGGTGCTGTTGCGCGACGACGGATCACCGCGCAAAGCGCCTGGCGCCCGCCACACATGCGATCACCATGAGCGTCACCAGCAGCATGCCCAGGCTGACCTGTTCATGCAGCAACCCAGCCGCCAGCGCCAGGCCGAAGAACGGTTGCAGCAACTGCAACTGGCCGACAGCCGCAATACCGCCCTGGGCGAGGCCGCGATACCAGAATACGAAGCCGATCAGCATGCTGAACAACGCCACGTAGCCCAGGCTCAGCCACGCCGACAGGCTGATCCCGGAGACGCTCGACGGCGCCAGTAAAAGGCTCAGCGGCGCCACCACTGGCAGTGCCACCACCAGTGCCCAACAGATCACCTGCCAACCGCCGAGGCTGCGCGACAGCGTGGCGCCCTCGGCATACCCCAGGCCGCACACCAGCACCGCCAGCAGCATCAGCAAATCGCCGGCCGGAGCGGCGGTCAGGCCCTGCGACCAGGCGTAACCCACCACCAATGCGCTGCCCAGCAGCGAAAACAACCAGAACACCGGGCGCGGCCGCTCCCCACCGCGCCACACCGCAAACACCGCAGTGGCCAGCGGCAACAAGCCGATAAACACGATGGAGTGGGCGGAGGTCACGTATTGCAACGCCATGGCGGTGAGCAGGGGGAAACCGATCACCACGCCCAGCGAGACGATCGCCAGAGGCAGCCACTGCTGGCGGGTGGGGCGTTTCTCCTTGAATACCCGTAGCAGCAACACCGCCAGCAGCGCGGCGAGGGTGGCGCGGATCATGGTCAGGAACACTGGATCGAATTCCATCACCGCCAGGCGCGTGGCCGGCAGTGAACCACTGAAGATCACCACGCCGATAAAACCGTTGATCCAGCCCTGGGTGCGGGTGTGCGGGGTGTCGAGGGAACGTTCCATGAGGTCTGCCTGAAAAAGAGAAGTTGCGTGGGCGTCATCCTAGGAGCGAGGATTGGGACAATCAAAAAATTGTCATGGATACAGCCGCCATGCCGCGAGCCCGTTACAAACTGCTGGTCGACCGCTTCGCCCACGCCATCCGCTCAGGTGCGTTGGCGCCCGGAACCCGGCTGCCTACGCACCGTCAGTTGGCCGCCGAACATGGCTTGGCGCTGGCAACGGCGAGCCGCGTGTACACTGAGTTGGAGGCCATGGGCCTGGTCAGTGGCGAAACGGGACGGGGCACTTTTGTCCGTGAAATCGCCTTGCCACCGGGGCAGGGCAGTGGGCAGATGAACGTGGCGGCGGGCCTGCTCGATCTGAATTTCAACTATCCGTCCTTGCCCGGCCAGGCTGATTTGCTGCGCACGGCTCTGCGCCAATTGGCGCTGTCCGGCGACCTGGAAGCATTACTGCGTTACCAGCCCCACGCCGGCCGTATACATGAGCGCGCCGCCGTCGCTCGGCACTTGCTTAGTCGCGGTTTAACGGTGGCGGCCGAACAGGTGCTGGTGGTCAGCGGTGCGCAACATGGCCTGGCGGTGACCATGATGGCGCTGCTCAAACCGGGCGATGTGATTGCCGTCGATGCGCTGACGTACTCGGGGTTCAAGGTGCTGGCCGAAACCCTGCATCTGGAAATCCTTGCCCTGCCGGTCACCGCCTACGGTCCGGACCTGGACGCTCTGCAACAGTTGTGTCGCCGCCGCCCGGTGCGCGCGGTGTACAGCATGCCGACCCTGCATAACCCACTCGGTTGGGTGATGGACCTGGCGCAGCGCGAGCGGTTGGTGGACATCGCCCGCCAGCACAATCTGATGATCATCGAGGATGCGGCCTACGCGTTTCTCGCCGAAGACGCACCGCCGCCGGTTGCCAGCCTGGCGCCGGAGCGCACGGTATATGTCGGCGGGTTATCCAAGAGTGTCGCTACCGGTTTGCGCGTTGGATTTGTCGCGGCACCGCCGGCGTGGGTCGGCGCGCTGGAGCGCAGGGTGATGGCCACGACCTGGAATGTGCCCGGCATCATGAGCGCCATCGCCGTGGGCTGGCTCGAAGACGGCACTGTGGCGCAGTTGGAAGCGCAAAAGCGCGAGGACGCCAAGGCGCGGCAGGCGTTGGCGGCACAGGTGCTCAAGGGGTTGGATTACACCTGTCATCCGTCTTCGTATTTTTTGTGGTTACCGCTGGCCGAAGATGCCCGTGCCGATCAAGTGGCAATGGCTTTGCAGCGCCAGGGCGTGTCGGTGTCCACCGCCGAGCCGTTCGCGGTCTCGACCCATGTGCCCCATGCGCTGCGCCTGGCCCTGGGGTCGGTGGACATGCCGGCGCTGCGCGAGGCGTTGCTCAAGGTGCGCAACATCGTCGCGTGGTGAGCCGCGCTGGGCTCACCGGGTGCGTCAGAACTTGAACGCTTGGCGACCGATCAGCAGCCAGTGGCCTTTTTGCTTCTGCCAAACCTGGAAGTTTTCGATATCGGTCGGCACCTCAACGCCACTGTTCACCGCTTGGGCGTGAAAGTGGTTGCGTACCAGTGCCGTATCGCCGTTCAAGGTGATGGTCTGCTTCTGCATTTCCAGGGTCTTGAAGCCGCTGCGGCCGGTTTCGATGTCGGCGATAAATTCCTGTTTGTTCTGGATCTTGCCGCTGGAGTGGCCGTAGGTCAGCTTCTCGGCGGTGAGGGCCTGCAATTGCTTGATGTCTTTATGCAGCATGGCTTGGGTCAGGTGGTCGACGGCTTGGGCTACATCCTGGTCGTCGGCGGCAGGGCCGGCGGCGACGTAGCCGCTGAACAGACATAGAAAGCCGATCAGCACTTTGATGTTTTGCATGGAGAGGTCCTTATTCTTATGGAGGCGAGACGACGATTAAGTCGTCGTACAACCATGCAATAAATCAGCTTGGGATGGAAAGTAAAATTTGGGTTATCTAGAGAAATAGAGAGATGTATGAGGGGATTTATTTATGTGACGTCCTAACAGTGGGTGTCGAAAGGTTTTCAGGGCTTGGTGCTTTCCTGTGCGGACCGCGCACCGTTATGCTAGCGCCTTAATATCACTCAGCCGAGATTCAAAATGGACATTGACTGGCATCGTGACGTTCTCACCCGCGCCACCCCCATCACCGCGCAATACAAAAGCACCCAGAACGTTCGGCGTTTTATGCGTGATCAGTGTGGGCCGACGTTTAAGTTCGACCGGGCCTTTATGGCGTGGCTTCGTAACGGCGAACCCAGCACCTTGGGCGACGTAGCCGATCAGTGGTGTCGTTTGCACGATGTGAACAGGTCGGCGCTTGAGAACCGATGATCGCCCAGGCAATCGTGGTTCTGCTGGACTTTGGAGCGTACCTGGCGCCAGGCCTTTTGTTATTCGGCTTGTGGTTCGCGCTCACCCCCAGAACGCTGGTGGCTATGCGCATCCTGATTCTGCTGGCGGCATTTGTGCTGATGCGCGATGCAATGACGCCGCTGCGCATGTGGGCCCTTGGCAGCGAGATGCAGATCGCGTTCAGCGCGAACCCGGTCGTGCTCGCGACGTTAGGCGGGCTGTCGTTGCTGCTGATCGCAGGCCTTGCGCGCGTGGCCCCGCAGTTGTGGGCACTGGTGGTGTGGTACCGAGGAACCCGCTTAACGGGGTTGTTGATGGGGTTGGCGGTGGGATGTCTGATCGGCGTGCCATTGCGTGCCTACCAAGGGATCGACGCCCAACAGATCCCAGGCTATTGGCTGTGGTTGCCGGGCATGATCGTGTTGGCTTACGGCGCCAACGCGTTGGAGGAAGTGCTGTTTCGCGGTTTTTTACAGGGCCACCTGGAGCAGCAGGTCGAGCCGATTCGTGCGGCCTTGATCAGCGGCGTGGCCTTCGCCGCGTGCCATAGTTTCCTGGCCCTTAGCGTGACCCAACTGGGATGGCCGGTGCTGCTGTTTACCCTTGTGGAAGGGTTGGCCTGTGCCCTGGTGCGCATGCGTTATGGGGTAGTGCCTGCAACCACCTGCCATGGCACGGCAATCCTGCTGATTGCCGTGCCCTACGTGGCCTGACGTGAAATGCGTTCGAGGCATCGAACCCGTTAGTGTGTGTTCAGTGGTGGGGTGCGCGGCGGGATCAGGCGTTTGCTGCCGGTTGCTTCATAGGCCGAGGCGAGGCGCAGTAACGCCGAGTCATCGTACGCCCGCCCGGCAAATGTCAGCCCCACCGGCATGCCGATATCCGCCATCACGCCCATCGGCACGGTGACGGTGGGCACGCCCAGGTGGCGGATGGCGAGGTTGCCGTTAGCCACCCAGATGCCGTTGCTCCAGGCGATGTCGGCGCTGGTTTCGTTGACATCCGCGTCCGCCGGGCCAACGTCGGCCACGGTGGGGAACAGCACCGCGTCGAGGCCGAGGTTGTCCATCCAGTCTTCCAAGTCGATGCGCCGGGTTTGTTCCAGGCCGCGCAGGCCGTCGGGCACGCTGGCGATTTCATTCCATGGCGTGATGCCGCGCTGGGCCATGCGTACGTACTCGTCCATGCCGGCGGCGAGGTCGTCTTCGCGGTTGGGCAAGGTGCCGGGGTCGTGGGGGAAGATCTGCGGGCCATCTACGTCCGCCAGGCGGTTGAGTGCCGGGTCGTTATTGGCCCGCAGGAAATCGTCAAAGGCCCAGGCGGAAAGCTCCCACAGTTCATCGTGCAGGAACTGCTTGGACACCAGGCCACGGGTAAACACTGTGGGTGCGCCCGGGCGGTCGCCTTCGCAGTTGGAGACCAGCGGGAAATCCACCTCGACCACTTCCGCGCCGGCGGCTTCCAAGGCTTGGCGCGCGGCCTGCCATAGATCGATCACGCTGGCACGGGTGTGGATCTTCTGCCCGGTCGGGCCACCGATGCCGGGTTTTTCGCTGGTGCCGGCGTCCGGGTCGGCATTGATGTACATGCGCGGCACGCCAAAGCGCTTGCCGGCCAGGTCCGACGGGCTGGCGGCCAATTGTGCGTAGGACGCTGGGCGCACCGAGGCGACGCTGGGGATCGGCACCCAGGGTTGCAGGCGCCACAGGTCGCCACGGGTATCGGGGTCTTCGGCGACCACCACATCAAGCACTTCCAGGAGGTCAGCCATGGTGCGCGCAAACGGCACCACCACGTCCATGGTTGGGGTCAACGGCCAGTTGCCGCGCACCGAAATCACCCCACGGGAAGGCGTGTATGCGCACAGGCCATTGTTGGAGGCCGGGCCGCGGCCGCTCGACCAGGTTTCTTCAGCCAGGCCGAACGCGGCGAAACTGGCTGCTGTCGCGGTGCCGGCGCCATTGGACGAACCGGAGGCGAACGGCGCGGTGAGGTAGTCAGCGTTGTAGGGGCTTTCAGCGCGGCCGTACACACCGCGCTGCATGCCGCCATTGGCCATCGGCGGCATATTGGTCTTGCCCAGGCAGATCGCCCCCCCGGCGCGCAGGCGTTCGATGGTGAACGCGTCGCGATAGGCCACTAACTTGGCGAACGCCGGGCTGCCGGAGGCCGCTGTCAGGCCTTTGACCAGGTAACTGTCCTTGGCCGTGTAAGGAATGCCATCCAGCGGTCCGAGTGTTTCGCCCTTGGCCCGGCGCGCATCGGACGCCTGGGCCTCTTCCAGAGCCTGGGGATTGCGTACCACCACAGCGTTAAGTGCGGTAGCCGTTTGCGGGCCGTCATAGGCATCGATCCGCGCCAGGTAAGCCTTGACCAGTTCAACGGCAGTGGTCTGGCCGGATTCAAGCGCCGCGCGCAGTTGGGCAATGGAAACTTCGGTAACTTGCATCACGTTTTTTCGCCGCCTTCAGATGGGAGGTATGGCGGCAGTCTACGGACAGATATTTCACAAAACCAGCGCGGAATAGTGCGCATAGGCGCCGCGCATTACTTCCCAAGTGTGCGCATCGGCGGGGATCAGGTGTTCGATGCGTAAGGAGGTGAGGGTAATGTCCTGGGGCATGCCGAAGGTGGTGAAGGTCGATAGAAAGTTCAACCCGCCCCGACGCGAACGGATGCGCGTCAACACCAGCGGCGGCATAGACGCTGGCAATTCGGTGACGTCCGGCGCCGGCAAACCGTCCAGCACCGCGGCCAACCCCGGGTTACCCATTGCTTCACGACTGGCGCGTTGCCAAGCCACGTTGCGGATCTCTTCGGCATTGATCAAGTGGTCGCCCAGGCCGCCCGGTTGTAGCAGGGTGGCCAGCAGGTTCAGGCCGTCAGTGGCTGGGGGCGCGATCCCGACCAGTTCAAACAACACTCCGGTGCTTGCATTGGCGGCCAGTACCTCCCAATGACTGCCTAACAGGATCGCCGGCGCGGGGTTGTTGGCGTGCAGCACATGGCTGACGGCTTCGCGAATCGCCGCCATGCCGGGCGCGGCAAGCGGGGTGGCGTTGTAGCGAGGTGCGTAGCCGGCGGCCAGGAACACGCGGTTGCACTGCTCCAGCGGTACGTCCAGCGCGGTCAGCAGGTTATGCAAAGTGCCGGGGCTGGCTTTGGCGCGACCGGTTTCGACGCAACTGAGATGGCGCTGGGACACTCCGGTGATCAGCGCCAGTTCCAACTGGCTTAGCTTGGCGCGGCGGCGTAATTGGCGCAGCTGTGCGCCGGCAGTCAACGGGGTGTCCATGGACAATTCATGACCTCCTTGGTCATTGCGAGGAGCGTCACCTTATCACTAGGGTAATGCTCGATCACATCAAGGAGCAGACCATGCACAAACCTTTCACTGCCCTCGCCGCGTTGCTGGGGTTTTCCCTGTATACCCTTGTGATTCTGCTCACTGCCGAGCAATCGCTATGGGCTTTTGGCCGGGAACTGCTGTCGCGCCCGGACACGGCGCAGGTGGTTATTGACCTGTACTTGATGGCGGTGCTGGCGTGCGTGTGGATGTATCGCGATACGCGTCGGCGTGGGCGGCCGATGATGTCGGTGCTGCCGTACTGGCTGCTGACGGCGGTATTCGTATCGGTGGGGCCGTTGTTGTATCTCGTGGTGAAGGGTTTTACTCCGCCGGCGCGCAGATAGCTCCGGTCTGGCAGATGCTGCTTGCGGTAGCGAACAGGCTCAGCACAACAGTCGGCGCTTCAAGCGCCAGCCCCCGTCCCACTCACCAACTGAATCCGGTCACGCCCACCTCGCTTGGATTCATACAGCGTGGCATCCCCCTGTTCGATCAACGCCGCCAGGCTGGCCGGTGGTTGCTCGAAGAGCAGGGCACCGATGCTCAGCGTGACCGGTTGCGGCGTGGCGAAGTGTTGGCCGGCCAGTTGCTGGAATTGCCCGCGCAGGCGGTTGCCCAGGTCGACGACCCGCTCGGCGCTGGTGGCGTTGAGCAGGATGACGAATTCATCGCCGCCCAGGCGCGCGGCGAGGGCGCCGTCGGGGGTGACGCTGCGGATCATTTCGCTCAATGCTATCAACAGCCGGTCACCGGCGGTGTGGCCGTGCAAGTCGTTGACGCCTTTGAAATGATCGATGTCGATCAGCAGCAACGCCCCCGGTTGCGCCGCCGAGGCCTGGGCCAGCAGGCGTGGTGCGCGCAGGTCGAGGGCGCGGCGGTTGTAGAGGGCGGTGAGTGGGTCGCGGGCGGCGAGGCGGGCGATGTGCTGTTCGCGGCGGTAGCGTTCCGAGCCGGTCATGGACAACGCGATCAGCATGATCGCCATGGCGCCTTCCACCAGCGACACCTGGATGATTTCGCCCTTGAACGCCGCCAGGTCGATCAACGTGCCGGGGATCACCACCGACACGGCCTTGGCCACGTAGAAGGCGCCATGAATCAGCAGCACATAGCGCAGTTGCACCGCACCGACACTCAGGGATTTGCCATGGGGACGCAGCAGGAAACTGGCGCGCAAGGTCGGCAAGGCCACCAACAGCGACTGCACCGCCAACATGGCTTTGGACCACGGCAGGTCGGCCGGGAGCATCAGCATGCCAAGCCACACCACCAGCATCAGTGCCCAAAGCGGTGAAAGGCGCACCTGGGTGAACCGCGCCACCCCGAGCAAAAACAGAAAATGTGCGCTCACCAGCAAACCGTTGGCGAACCAGATGCCGATCACCAGGTAGCCGTTTATGCGCAGCAGCGCCAGGGTGGAGCCGACGGTGATGGTGGCGAAACCGGCGCTCCAATACAGCAAGGACGGTTCGCGCACACTGCGCCATTCAATCAACAGGTAAAGCGCAGCCGCGGCCGCCAGGGCGACGGTCAGTGCCAGAATCGTGGGAGGGTCGAGCGTCATATCGTGCAGAACTGCCTGGTGTGCGTTTAAACGCGAATTGTAAGCGCACACACAGGTTTTTCAGAACACAAACCGTAATGGCATACCGCCATCCGATGGCCGGCGGTCAGACCCCTTTGGTCGACGGCAGCAACACCGTGAGTATCCCCACCAGCGGCAGGAACGAGCACAGCTTGTAGACGTATTCGATACCGTGGTTATCCGCCAGCAGGCCGAGCAAGGCTGCGCCGATCCCACTGAAGCCGAACATCAGGCCAAAGAAGATACCGGCGATCATGCCCACATTGCCCGGCACCAGTTCCTGGGCGAACACCACGATGGCCGAGAACGCCGAGGCCAGGATAAAGCCGATCACCACGCTGAGCACGGCGGTCCAGAACAGGTCGACGTAGGGCAGGGCCAAGGTGAACGGCGCGGCGCCGAGGATCGAGAACCAGATGACCTTCTTACGCCCGATGCGGTCGCCGATCGGCCCGCCGAAGAACGTGCCCGCCGCCACCGCGCCGAGGAACAGGAACAGGTACAACTGGGAGTTGGCCACCGACAGCTGGAATTTTTCGATCAGGTAGAAGGTGAAGTAGCTGGTCAGGCTGGACATGTAGAAGTACTTGGAAAACACCAGTACCGCCAACACCACCAAAGCGAAGGTCACGCGGCCTTTGGACAGACCATGGGTGGCCTGGCTGCCTTGCTTGAGCTTGAACAAGTTGAGGTGGTTGCGGTACCAGCGGCTCAAGCCATACAGCACACCGATGGCGAATACGGCAAACAGGCCGAACCAGGCGATATGGTCCTGGCCGTAGGGGATGATAATCGCGGCCGCCAGCAGCGGGCCGAATGCGCTGCCGGTATTGCCGCCGACTTGGAAGGTCGATTGCGCCAGGCCGTAGCGCCCGCCCGAGGCCAGGCGCGCGACGCGCGAGGTTTCCGGGTGAAAGGTTGATGAGCCTACGCCTACCAGGCCGGCGGCGAGCAGGATTGCAGGGAAGCTGCCGACAAACGCCAGCAGCAGGATGCCGACCAAGGTGCATACCATGCCGGCCGGTAGCAGCCATGGCTTGGGATGCCGGTCGGTGTGGTAGCCGATCCACGGCTGCAACAGCGACGCGGTGAGTTGGAAGGTGAGGGTGATCATGCCCACCTGGGTAAAGCTCAGCCCATAGTTGGCCTTGAGCATCGGGTAGATCGACGGCAGCACGGCCTGGATCAGGTCATTGATCAAGTGCGCCAGGGCGCACGCGCCAATAACGCGCAACACCAGTGGGCTGGCTTGGGGTGGGCTTGAGGCGGCGGCAGGTGAGGCGGTCAGGGTCGACATGCAGGCATTCCATACAAGGCAGCAAACAGTGAAAGCGGGCAGCGGTGCTATGAACCGCTGCTCCATATCTAGACGCGGTGTTTATGCTAGATTCGGCGCAAATGCCTGTCTCGCGAAATTGGGGCAGCAATCATCGCAAAAAGGGCGAAATGATCAAATCACTGGATACATTCTTGCGGGAGATCGATGAAGGCGACTGGGCCGTCATCAGTTCGGCCACCGACTACCCGGAAAACTGGGTGATCCCCGACCACAGTCATGAGAAGCACCAACTGCTGTACGCCACCGAGGGCGTGATGGTCGTGCGTTCGGCGCACAACCAGTGGACGGTACCGCCCCATCGCGGTTTCTGGATGCCCAGCGGCCACGTTCACTCCCTGCGCTGTGTGGGCGCGCTGAAAATGCGCAGCGTATTCGTGCGCCCCGGCAGCTTCCCGAATTTGCCGAGCGAGACCAAAGCGGTGAGCATCTCACCACTGCTGAGCGAGCTGATCAAGGCATCGGTCAGCCTTAAACCGCCGTACGCCGAGGATTCGCGGGATGCGCGCATCATGCACCTGATTCTGGATGAACTGGCCCTGTTACCGGCCTTGCCGCTGTCGCTGCCGCAGCCGGCCGATTCGCGTATCCAGCAGATCTGCGCGGCCTGGCAACACGATCCGGGCGATGCATCCACCGTGGCCGACTGGAGCGCGCGCCTGGCGCTGGACCAGAAAACCATCCAGCGTCTGTTCCGCAAGGACACCGGCATGACCTTCGGCCAATGGCGCCAACAGGCGCGCCTGTTGTTGGCGTTGGAGCGCATCGCGCTGGGCGAGAAGATTATCGACGTGGCCCTGACGCTGGGCTACGAAAGCCCCAGCGCCTTTACCAGCATGTTCAAAAAGCAATTCGGCAAGACGCCGAGTCAGTTTTTCACCTAGCTCGGCGGGTCAGCCCAGCAAACCATGGAACGCAGTGATATCCAGCGGGCGGCTCAGGTAGTAGCCCTGGCCTTCGTCGCAGGCCACCGATTTAAGCATCGCCAAGTGCTCGGCGGTCTCGATGCCTTCGGCGGTCACCGTCAACGACAGCGCGCGACCCAGGCCGACGATGGCCTGAATAATGGCTTTATCGTCCTCGCTTTCTTCCAGACGATTGAGGAAGCTGCGGTCGATCTTCAGCCCGTCGAACGGGAACGCGCGCAGGTAGCTGAGGGACGAATAGCCGGTGCCGAAATCATCCATGGCGATGCGCACGCCGAGCTGCTTGAGGGCGTGCATCACCTCCAGCGCAACGGCGGCATCTTCGAGCATCACGCTCTCGGTAATTTCGAGCTCGACCCGCGCCGGGTCGATCCCCGACGCCTGCAACGCCAGGCTCACGCGTTCCACCAGGTTGCCGCGCCGGAACTCGGTGGGCGACAGGTTGACCGACACAAACAACAGGTCGGGCCAGCGCGCAGCATAGGCGCAGGCGGTTTCCAAGACCCAGTCGCTCAGCGCCAGGATCAGCCCGGACTCTTCGGCAATCGGAATAAACGTGTCCGGCGCGATCAGGCCGCGCACCGGGTGCTGCCAGCGCACCAGGGCTTCGGCCCCGACCATTTGCCCGTCGGCGATGCGATAGCGCGGCTGGAAGTGCAAACGCAGTTCTGCATGCTTGATCGCGAACCGCAGATCGCTTTCCAGGCGGCGCCGCTCGATGATCCGCGTGTTCATTTCGCCGGAATAAAAGCGCCAAGTACTGCGCCCGGCGGACTTGGCTTCGTACAGCGCGATATCTGCATAGCGCAGCAGTTCGGTAACGTCTTTGGCGTCGTTGGGCGCCAGCGCGATGCCGATGCTGGCGCTGATAAACACTTCCTGCTCATCGATACGCACGGCTTGTTCGATGGAGGCAATCAGGCGCCGGCACAGGTTCTCGACTTCGTCCTGGTTGCCGGCATCGCTGAGGATCAGCACGAATTCGTCACCGCCGACCCTGGCCACCAAGTCGCCGTGGCGCACGCAATCGGCCAGGCGCCGGGATACTTCGTTGAGCACCCGGTCGCCGGCGGCATGCCCCAGCAGGTCGTTGACCGGTTTGAAGCGGTCCAGGTCGAGGCTGAGCATTACCAGCGGGTGGTCAGGCGACGGCAGGGTCTTGAGCTTGCCATTGAGGAAGGCTTGCAGCCGCGTGCGGTTGGCCAGCCCGGTGAGGGCGTCGTGTTGGGACAGGAACT
The DNA here is from genome assembly GCF_001029595.1 of Pseudomonas sp. ARP3. Taxonomy (NCBI): domain Bacteria; kingdom Pseudomonadati; phylum Pseudomonadota; class Gammaproteobacteria; order Pseudomonadales; family Pseudomonadaceae; genus Pseudomonas; species Pseudomonas sp. ARP3. Next base: position 27,163 of record NZ_LEKF01000015.1, on the reverse strand, counting down.
CGATGCGCCGCCGGGCCTCGACCTCTTCGGTGACGTCGGTGGCGGTGCCACGGAAGCCGCCGCAAGGCATTTGTCGCGCGGCCAGGCGCGTCATGCGTTCCTGGCCCTGAGCGTCTAGGTAACGACACTGCACGCTGAGGTCTGGATGCCGGTCCGGGCTGCCCAGCCATTGCGAGAGCACGCCGGCCTCGGAGCCAAGCAGGTCGAGCATGGGCGCGCCGATCCAGGCGTGACGGTCCAGGCCGGTGACGCTCTGAAAACGTTCCGACAGGTAGGTGAACCGCCAGTGGCCATCGATCTCCCAGACCCAATCGGAACTGGCCTCCACCACATCGCGAAATCGCGCTTCGCTGGTGGCCAAGGCATTCTGGCTGTCTTGCAGCGAGGCGTGGCTGGCGTCCAGCGCCTGCGCCGCCGCCGTGGCCCGGCGGGAAATCACCCAGGCCATCAGACACACCAGCAGCGCCGCCAGGCCCAGCAGCGGCAGACCGACCGCCATCAGCCGCAGGCCGGGGCGCTCCGGCTCCCAATGCAGGCTGCCGGCGTCGCCGTTGTTACCCAGGGGCACCAGCAACACATTGCCGATGTCGTCAGGCGTGGCGATGTGCAGATTGTGAATGCCGAACTCATTGCCGATCAGGGCCAGTTTGTCGGCGGTGAGCAGGTCTACAAACACCAGTACAGAAGGCTTTCGGCCGTCTTTTTCCACGGTGGGGTCGGTGCCGGGGGTAATCGCCGCAGCGGCTATCAGTGTTGGGGTGCCACGCACATTTATAAACCGCGTCACCGGGATTTCTTCATCGGCGCCGGTGCGGGCCTGTTCCAGAATCTGGGCCATAGGCTGCTCCAGCCATTGGCTCAGTTCGAGGTGTTGCATCTGGCCCTCGACCACCGCATACACCGTGCGGTCTGCATCGTCGACCACAAACAGCCCCTGGAAGCCGAAGTCCTGATACAGCGTCGGCCCGACGTTTTCACGCACGAAGGCCCAATCGGTGTCTACCGTGACGTGCAGGTTCTTGTAGGCATCGCTCCAGAACGCATAGTCCTTGACGGTCAGGCGCAGGGACTTCTCCATCGATTGCACGGCTTTGCGCGTATAAAAAGCGCTTTCCGACTGTTCGGTGTGGTCCAGATCGTGGGCGATGTACACCAGCGAGTAAGCCGCCGCCGCGAATACACAGGCCAGCAAGGCCATGAAATTGAGCAGTGACGTGCGGGTCAGCGACAGGCTGGTGCGGGTGGACAGGGTACGGACGATAGGGGCGAGAGTATTCGGCATTATTTCCCGCAGAGCGTCGCTGCAAGTCATGGATATGACAGGCTATCGGCGCCCTCGGCGAAATATTTAGCCGCTCAGGCGCAGCTTCGACTAGCGCTCATGGGCCGTCAGGTTGGCGAAGAAGATGCAGCCGATCAGGCGGGCAAACAGGCTAAGGGTTTCGGCCAGGTTGGGGTCGTCGAACAGCATCGCCTTGGAGTCCAGCGCACACAGCGCACCGAACAGGCGGCCATCGGGTAGGAAGATGGGCGTGCCGGCGTAACTTTCGATGGCGTACTGCTTGACCACCGGGCGCGCGGCGAAGCGGCCGTTCTGGCTGACCTGGGGAATGAACAGGGTCTGCGGGTTGATGCAGAACTCGCTGCACAGGGTGGTTTCCAGATCGAGCACGTCGTCCGGGTGGATGCCCATGTCGAAAGGGTCATGCACCGAGCACACGACCCATTCCAGGTCGGTGAATTTGGCGATGCCGGCAAAGCGCATGCCGGTCAGGCGGGTGACGAGTTGCAGGATGCTGGTAGTGGCTTCGATTTCGGCGATGGCGGCGCGTTCTTCTGGGCTGAGCAATGACAGTGGTGCGGTGACGCTGGAAAGCATGCTGAACACTCCAAAGGCGCGGTGGCTGGGGCCACCGCGCGCGGACAGGTCTTAGTTGATACGAGGATGCTGTTGCACCAGGTTTTCGCGCTTGGCTTCTAGTTCGGCGATCTCGGCGTCGATATCTTCGATCTTCTGCTCGATATTGTCATGGTGTTCTTGCAGCAGCTCCTTGGCTTCTTCCATGTCCGAGGCCGCCGGTGCCGCGCCGCGCAGGGGGCGGTTAGCGGTCTCTTTCATGGTCACCCCGGTGATCAGGCCGACCACTGCAAACGCCATCAAGTAGTAGGCGGGCATGTACAGGTCATTGGTGGTTTCCACCAGCCAGGCGACGGCGGTCGGGGTCAAGCCGGCGATCAGCACCGAGACGTTAAAGGCGCTGGCTAGAGCGCTATAGCGCAGGTGCGTAGGGAACATCGCCGGCAATGTCGACGCCATCACGCCGATAAAGAAGTTCAGCACAACGGCCAGGATCAGCAGGCCGGCGAAGATCAGCCCGATCTTGCCGCTGGTGATCAGCATAAAGGCTGGAATGGCCAGCAACAGCAAACCTACGCTGCCGGCAATGATGAACGGCTTGCGGCCGATTTTGTCACTGACAAAACCGATGAACGGTTGCACGAACAGCATGCCGACCATGATTGCGATGATGATCAATACACCGCTGTTTTCTTTGTAGTGCAGGTTGTGGGACAGGTAGCTCGGCATGTAGGTGAGCAGCATGTAGTACGTCACGTTGGTGGCCGCCACAATGCCGATGCAGGTCAACAGGCTGCGCCAATGCTTGGTGGCGACTTCCTTGAACGACACTTTCGGGCCGTGGGACAGACCTTCGCGGTCGCCTTGTTCGAGGGTGTCCATGTGTTGCTGGAACGCCGGGGTTTCTTCCAGCGCGTGGCGCAGGTAAAGGCCGATGATGCCCAGGGGCAGGGCGAGGAAGAACGGCAGGCGCCAGCCCCAGGATTCAAACTGTTCTTCGCCGAGGATGCTGGAAATCAGCACCACCACACCCGCGCCGAGCACGAAACCGGCGATGGAACCGAAGTCCAGCCAACTGCCGAGAAAGCCGCGCTTGCGGTCCGGCGCATACTCGGCAACAAAGATCGACGCGCCGGTGTATTCACCGCCTACCGAGAAACCTTGGGCCATTTTGCACAGCAGCAACAGGATCGGCGCCCAGATACCGATGGTGGCGTAGCCGGGGATCAGACCGATGGCGAAGGTACTCAGCGACATGATCACGATGGTCGCCGCCAGCACCTTCTGTCGTCCGTATTTGTCCCCCAGGGCGCCGAAGAACAGGCCACCCAAAGGACGGATCAGGAACGGCACCGAGAAGGTAGCCAGTGCGGCAATCATTTGCACACTGGGCGAAGCGTCCGGGAAAAACACCTTGCCCAGCACATAGGCGACAAACCCGTAGACGCCAAAGTCGAACCATTCCATGGCGTTACCCAGTGCAGCGGCGGTGATCGCCTTGCGCATCTTGGTGTCATCGACAATGGTGATGTCATTCAATCCGATGGGATTGACGCTTTTCTTACGTGATTTCATGCGGATCACTCTAAAACAGAACAGGGGAGGTGCTATCACTGCGACAGCACCGCTCTGTCAATTCAGATACAAGTGCATGCGAAATAATTCACCGCTATTTGGGTTTTTTTATGGATGAGGTCGGCGGCCTTACCCCTCAGCAGCAGGCACCGAATGCCCCGCTGCGAGTCAGGCCGTAACAGTGTGCAGGGATTATTCGCGATCTTCGGCGACCCTGTTGAACCCCGCGGCGCTATGCAGCAGGGGGTCATATACACGCCACACTCATTTGTGGTGAGCAGGCTTGCCCTGCGCTGGGCTGCGAAGCGGCCCCACTTCAGACTCTGTGGTTTTATCGGGCACACCGAGGGGCTTGGTTTTGGGGCCGCTTCGCAGCCCAGAGCGGGGCAAGCCCGCTCACCACAAAAATCGCATTTTCTCAGGTTATGTTTCACCGAGGATGTGTGGATACCGATGCTCGGATAAGGGCATATCAGAGGCGCAGAGGCTGACACATAACGTTGTGGTGAGCAGGCTTGCCCTGCGCTGGGCTGCGCAGCAGACCCTCGACAGCACACCGCGTTTCTCCCGCTGGCGATGCCCAAGGCGTCCGCAACCCTGAGAATCGCCTAAACAGGTTGAAACGGTGATTATCAGCCTCGTCATCATATGACTTTGCCTGCGCGAGACCGACTCCTCTACCCGCAAAACCACGTTGACAGCATCCACACGGCCCGATATAAAAGTCGCAGTTGTACGACGACATATGACGTTACATATGTCCTATCTAACAAAAATAAAAAGTGATGCCATGAATCTAAGCGAGCCCATCAACGCCCATCGTGTCGGCCAGGCCGTCGGCAACTATCGTTGGACCATCTGCGCGATGTTGTTTTTCGCCACCACCGTCAACTACCTCGATCGCCAGGTGCTGAGCCTTCTGGCCCCGCAGTTGTCGACGCAGTTCGGCTGGAGCAATACCGATTACGCCAACATCGCCGCCGTGTTCCAGTTCGTGTACGCGATTTCGATGCTCTTCGCCGGGCGCTTCGTCGATAAGATCGGCACAAAGGCCGCTTACGTGATTGCCATCGGCATCTGGTCCACCGGCGCGATCATGCATGCGTTTTCCGTGCCGATGGGCGAGGGCATCGCCGCTATCAGCGGTGCTATCGGCCTGGCAGTGATCCCGGTGTCGATCGCCGGTTTTATGCTGTCCCGCGCGGTACTGGCCATTGGCGAGGCGGGTAATTTCCCGATTGCGATCAAAGCCACTGCCGAATACTTCCCCAAGAAAGAACGCTCCCTAGCCACTGGTATCTTCAACTCCGGTGCCAACGTCGGTGCGATCCTGGCGCCGATCTGCGTGCCGCTGATCGCCGGTTTGTGGGGCTGGGAAGCGACATTCATGGTGATCGGTATGCTCGGTTTCGTGTGGGTGGCGGTCTGGGTCGGGCTGTACAAAAAGCCTGAGGATCAGAAGCGCCTTTCGGCCGAGGAGTTGGGTTACATCCGTAGCGACCAGACCGTGCAGCCGTTCGCCACTGCACCGGCCACTGGCAAAAAAGTCTCGTGGTTCAGGTTGCTCACCTACCGCCAGACCTGGGCCTTTGCCTTCGGCAAGTTCATGACCGACGGCGTGTGGTGGTTCTTCCTGTTCTGGCTGCCCACCTACCTGGCGGCGCAATACGGCATGAAAGGCGCCGATATCGTGATGCCCCTGGCCGTGCTGTACAGCATGACCATGGTCGGCAGCATCGGCGGCGGCTGGTTCCCCAGCTACTTTATGGCCCGTGGCGACGCGCCTTATGACGGCCGCATGAAGGCCATGCTGGTGATCGCACTGTTCCCGCTGGTGGTGTTGCTGGCGCAGCCTTTGGGCTATATCAGCTTCTGGGTGCCGGTGCTGTTGATCGGCGTGGGCGCCTCGGCGCACCAGGCATGGTCGTGCAATATCTTCACCACGGTTTCCGACATGTTCCCGCAAAAGACCGTGGCCTCCGTGGTCGGTATCGGCGGCATGGCCGGTGGGCTGGGTGGGGTGGTGATGACCAAGATCGGCGGCTGGGTGTTCGACTATTACAAGTCCATCAATGACATCCACACCGGCTACATGATCATGTTCGCGATCTGCGCCCTGGCTTACCTCACCGCTTGGAGCGTGATGAAAGCGCTGGTGCCGCGCCACAAGGAAATCACTGACCTGTAAGTGAACCTGCCGGAGCGATCGGACCGCTCCGGCAGTGCGCGATCAACGGTTGCGCGTTACCCGCCACACAGTGTTGGCCAAGTCATCGGCGATGATCAATGCGCCTTTCGGATCCACCGTCACCCCCACCGGACGCCCTCGGGTTTTGCCATCTTCACCGCGAAAACCGGTGGCGAAGTCCACGGGCTCGCCCGCCGGTTTACCGTCCTTGAACGGCACGAAGATCACCTTGTAGCCCACCGGTTGATCGCGGTTCCAACTGCCGTGCTCGCCGACGAACACACCGTCGGCAAAGCGTTCGCCCATGGCCGGGATGGAAAAGTCCACGCCCAGGGCGGCCACATGGGAACCCAGGCTGTAGTCGGGTTTGATCGCCGCCGCGACCTTAGCCGGGTTCTGCGGTTGCGCCCGTGGGTCGACGTTCTGGCCCCAGTAGCTGTAGGGCCAGCCGTAGAACGCGCCTTCACGCACGGAGGTGAGGTAATCCGGCACCAGGTCGGGGCCGAGTTCGTCGCGCTCGTTGACGACGGTCCACAATTGCCCGGAATCCGGTTGGATCGTCAGCGCGGTGGGGTTGCGCAAACCGGTGGCGTAGGGTTTATGCGCGCCGGTCTGGGCATCGATCTGCCAGACCATGGCACGGTCGATCTCCACTTCCATGCCCCGCTCGGTGATGTTGCTGTTGGAACCGATCCCCACATACAACTGACGACCGTCGGCGCTCACGGCCAGGGATTTGGTCCAGTGGTGGTTGATCTGCGCCGGCAGGTCGGTGACTTTGACCGGCGCGCCGCTGGCCTTGGTCTGGCCATCGCTGTAGTCGAACCGCACCAGCGCATCCTGGTTGGCCACGTACAGTTTGCCGTCGGCGAAGGCCAGGCCGTAGGGCGCGTTGAGGTTGTCGGCGAACACGGTCTTGAGTTCATAAGTGCCATCGCCGTCGGCGTCGCGCAGCAGCGTCAGGCGGTTGCCGCTCTTGACCTGGGTGTTGCCCTGGGCCTTGATCACGCTGGCGATCACGTCCTTGGGCTTGAGCTTGGCCGCGCTGCCGCCACGGCCTTCTGCGACAAGGATATCGCCGTTGGGCAGCACCAGGGTCTGGCGTGGGATGGCAAGGTCAGTGGCGATCGCCGTGATGCTGAAACCCTCCGGTACGGTGGGTTTTTGCTCGCCCCACGGGGTTGGCTCGGCGATTTTCATGCTCGGCAGCAGGCTGCTCTGTTGTTCCGGCAGTTTGGGATCGGGGCCGCGGGCCTGGGTTTTGTCGCCTTCGGCGCCGCAAGCGCTCAGCAGCAGGGCGGCGCTGAGCACGGTCAATGGGAAGCAGGTTTTCATCGGGCACCTCCGGTGCGCAGGCCGGTCCAGGTGGCGAGGATCGCCAGCACGGTCACAATGGACGACAGCACTAGGCCGGCGGGCATCATGGCGTAAGCGTCCTTGGCGTGCTGAAACGCATCGATCAACCCCAGCACCCAAGTGACCAACAGCAGCAGCACATAAATGACGGGCCGCCCGGCTTTGTGGGGCGCGCGCAGCAGGTTGACCAACGCGAACAGCAGCGCCAAACCACAGAAAACCAGCGCACCGGCAATCAGCCAGGACGCGAAGTTGGCCCACTGAATCTGAAAGGTCTGGGCGTAGGCAATGTCACTGAGCAACGCGCCCAAAAATAGCGGCACGCCGCCGGCCAGCAAGGTCGCGTGCAACGGACCTGGCCGACTATCGGGGTAGGTGGGGAGGGTAGTCATGGGGTAAGCGGCTCCTTACTTGTTCGGCGCCCTGGGCTCAGGGATGCGATGACTTCGCATAGGAAAGGAGCACGTCATTTGTAGGAAAGTTCATAGATGTTATGCCGAGGATACGTGTCGAAATATTATGAACCGCGTTGCGTGTTCCTCGGCCCAAGCCCTTATGATCTCGCCCTCACTCAGCCCAGGCCCTTCCATGACCTACCCTCGCATCGGCTTTGCCTGCCAATACAAGCACCCCGACCGCCAGCTCTCGACCGGCGCCCTGAAACTTATCGAAGGCCCATTCAACCCGCGCACCACTACGTTGCGCTGGATGGACAGCGTCGACCCCAGCGTCGCCCGGGACAAATTGGTGGAGGTGGTCACCCACAACCTGGCGGCGCAATTGCAGCTGTTGGCGTACGTCGCCACGCTGCCGCCGACCCTGCGCATGTTGCGCCTGAGCAGCGATCTGCTGCCGTTTTACAGCCACCCCAAAGTGGCGGCCGTCTACCACGACCCGGCCATCCAACAGCAACTGATCGAAGGCTTCGCCGCCATCGGCGAGTTGGCGCGGGCCTCGGACATTCGCCTGTCGTTTCATCCCGGCCAGTATTGCGTGCTCGGCTCGGAAAACCCCAATGTGGTGGAAAACAGCGTGGCCGAATTTGAGTACCACGCCGATATGATCCGCATGATGGGCTATGGCCGGCGCTTCCAGGATCTCAAATGCAACGTGCATATCGCCGGCCGCCTGGGCGTGGAAGGTACACGCGCGGTGTGGGCGCGGCTGTCGGAGGTGGCGCGTCACTGCATTACCTTCGAAAACGATGAAAAGACCTACGGCCTGGACCACTGCCTGCAAGTTGCCGATCTGGCCCCGGTGGTACTCGATATCCACCATTGCTGGATTCATGAGCAGGCCTATATCGACCCCGATTCCCCACGGGTCGCCCGAGTGATCGACAGTTGGCGCGGCGTGCGCCCGACCATGCATTACTCTCAGCCTCAGGAGCGTCTGCAAGACCTGGGGTTCGACGCCGAACGCAAGCTGGAGATGGATGCGCTGTTGCAGGTGGTGTCCAAGCGCGACCTGTACGCCCATAGCGAACAGATGTGGAACCGCTGGACCAACGACTACGCCCTGCAGTTTCTGGATCGCTTCGACATCATGCTGGAGGCCAAGGATAAGAACGTGGCATCGTTGGCGTTCTACGAGTACTGGCAATCCCAGGCCACGTGAAGAAAAAGGAGTTTGCTCCCATGCCCACTCTGCACTTGTTGTGCGGCAAGATAGCCTCCGGCAAGTCCACACTGGCCAGGCGCCTGGTGGCTGAACACCGTGCGATCCTGCTCAGCGAAGACACGTGGCTGGCGCAACTGTACCCCGGTGAGGTGTTGTCCATCGCTGACTACCTGCGCTGTGCGCAACGCATGCGTGGGGTGGTGGGGCCACTGGTAATCGACCTGCTCAAGTCCGGCGTCAATGTGGTGCTGGATTTTCCGGCCAACACCCTGGCCAATCGCGAATGGCTGTTGAGCCTGGCCCACAGCGCCCAAGTGCCGCACTGCCTGCATTACCTGGAACTCGACGACGCTACCTGCCGCGCCCGCCTGCATGCGCGCAATGCCGGCGGCGAACACGACTTTGCCGCCACGGACGCCGAGTTTGACCTGATCACCCGGCACTTCTGTGTGCCGAGCGAGGGCGAGGGGCTGGTGATTGAGGTGCATCGGCCGTGAGCGTTGCAGTATCACAAGGCCTGGACGCCGAGGGCTTTATCCGCTCCGTTGCGCAGGCGCCCGTGCAGCCTGAGTATCAGCCGGTGCTGGCGGATGCCTGCTCACTGCTGTCCCAGCAAACGTTGGGGCTCGATGGCTTGTACGTTTACGGCAGCGTCGCACGGGGTGACGCGACGCCCGGTCAGTCCGACCTGGACCTTACACTGGTGCTGCGCGAGCCGCAGACCCCGCAGGTAGCAGAGCAATTGGAACGCGTTCGCCGTGAACTTGAACGGCGTCACCCGCACGTCACCAAAGTCGACTTCGATATCGGCGAGCGTGCGCAGGTAATGGCGGTTGAAAACCGCAACCTTTGGGGGTTCTGGCTCAAGCATCAGTGTCGTTGTATTTGGGGCAATGACCTCTGCGTCCATTTCGAGCGGTTTCGCCCATGCCGTGAAATCGCGCTGGCGTTAAATGGTGACGTCTATTCGGTATTGAACACCTATATCTGCGCTATCGGGCAAACGGTTATCGAGGCGGATCGGCTGCGCTTGCAGCGTGAAGCGTCGCGCAAACTGATCAGGGCGACGCAGATATTGCGCTCGGAAGCGGCAACAATGTGGCCACAAACACTGGAAGAGCATGTGGCGATGTTCCTCCAGAGCCACCCGGCGATGGTCACCCAGGTAGCGTTCTTTCTGTTTGAAGCGCGCAACCCTGGCGCCGCGGGCGATCAGTTCTGCGCGCGGTTGCAGGTATTTGTGGAGTGGTTGGTTTCACACCAGCGCGAAACCCTCCGGACTTAAACCGCCCCACCAATCCATTCAACTCATCCGACAGCTTCGACAGGCGCCCTGAGCCATCCTGGGCCGAGTTGGCCAGGCTTTCCACTAAGCGCGCTTCGTCGTAGATCTGCTGGATATGCCGGTTGATCTCTTCAGCCACGCTTTGTTGTTCCTCGGCGGCGGCGGAGATTTGCAGGTTCTGATCGCGGATTTCGTTGGCCGAGGTCTGGATGCCTTCGAAGCTGTCCCGCGCGTTTTGATGGACGACACGCTGGCCTTGGACAGGTCCATGCAGCTGTCCATCTTCTGGGTGACTTCCTGGGTTTTGGTTTCCAGGGCGCCGAGCAGGTGCTCAATCTCGCCCGTGGAGTCGCAGGTGCGCTTGGCCAGGGCGCTGACTTCGGCGGCTACCACGGCAAAGCCGCGGCCCTGGTCGCCGGCACGGGCCGCTTCGATGGCAGCGTTGAGTGCCAGCAGGTTGGTCTGTTCGGCAATCGCGCGGATGGTGCCGAGGGCATCGTTGGCGTTCTACGAGTATTGGCAATCCCAGGCCACTTGAAGATAACAGAGTCTCCTCGTATGAATGTAAATAAGGCCTGCGTCGGATCACTCAAGGCGCAACAGTCAGTACTATTTGTCCAGCAGAAAGTTGAATGGCGGCTACGAAAGCTGAAGGCTCCGTATGATTGATGAAAAAACGTTCAGCTATAAAACGCTCTGCCTTGAAGATGCAGCTAACAATCAGGCTCTACAATTTACAACTAAGGCCCGTATCGACATAGGCAGGGCTACGATAGTCGCCATTCAGGTGGTTTTGGTTGATGTTATTATCTGACGATTAAGGTTTGGTTTGGTCCCCAGTTTGATTGGTCACTGGCGAGTGCCGATCTAGCAGTTATAGTCAGTTCGCCGCTCGTGAAACCGGGGATGGCATTGATGTTTAGTATGGCCGAAAAGTGCCCGTTTTCATCGCAAAAAACATTGGCGAGTTGGTTGCCGCTATTGGCCTGAAAGATAGCGATGTTAGTTCTGGGAGTGCCCTTTCCTTGGACGTAAACGCAGTCTCTTTTATAACCTGGCGGGTCGAATACGGGGGCTGAGAGTGTCATGGCAATTATCCTTTTAACATGAGTTTTTAAGTGGTGAGACGATTTTTTTCGTCCCTTGTAAAGTACTCAATCTATAAGGTTGCAACTACTGTCATAGTTGACAGGGTGTAAGCTTTTTTCGAAATAACTGATGCTTTTGTTGAATCTAAACGCAGGGTGAATGGATCTAAATACTGTTGACGGGGCAGTAAACGTCACCCAGCAAATACTTTCACTTACTTGGAGAGCGCTCAGCGTCGCACGTTTTTGCACGCAGGGTCGGAGCAGGGCAGAAGACCGCCTGCTCCTGCATGCGCTGGGTATTTCTGTTCTGGCGAGTTTCACGCCAGCGCGAAACCCTCCTCAGGACTTAAACCGCCCCACCAATCCGTTCAACTCATCCGACAGCTTCGACAGGCGCCCTGAGTCATCCTGGGCCGAGTTGGCCAGGCTTTCCACCAAACGCGCTTCGTCGTAGATCTGCTGGATATGCCGGTTGATCTCTTCGGCCACGCTGTGTTGTTCCTCGGCGGCGGCGGAGATTTGCAGGTTCTGGTCGCGGATTTCGTTGACCGAGGTCTGGATGCCTTCGAAGCTGTCCCGCGCGTTTTCGATGGACGACACGCTGGCCTTGGACAGGTCCATGCAGCTGTCCATCTTCTGGGTGACTTCCTGGGTTTTGGTTTCCAGGGTGCCGAGCAGGTGCTCGATCTCGCCCGTGGAGTCGGAGGTGCGCTTGGCCAGGGCGCGGACTTCGTCGGCCACCACGGCAAAGCCGCGGCCCTGGTCGCCGGCACGGGCCGCTTCGATGGCAGCGTTGAGTGCCAGCAGGTTGGTCTGTTCGGCAATCGCGCGGATGGTGCCGAGGATTTGGTTGATGCTGCGGCTGCCGGCCTCCAGCTCGACCATGGCCTGGGACGATTCGCTCAAGCGGCGGCCCAGGCGGTTGACGTTGTCGGTGGTCGCTTCGATCTGCTGTTTACCCTCGGCCACGCGGCGGTGGCCATTCTCGGCGGATTCGGCCGCGCCGCTGCAGGAGCGGGCGACTTCGTTGGCGGTGGCCACCATTTCATTGAATGCGGTGGACACCAGTTCTACCGCCTCGCGCTGGCGACCGGCAGCCTCGTTCATATTTTGGGCCACCTCGCTGTTGACCTTCGAAGCGTTATGCAAATTGGCCGAGGCCGCGCCGATGTGCTGGATCAACTGGCGAATGGCGGCGAGAAACTTGTTGAACCAGCCGGCCAGTTCGGCGGTTTCGTCCTTGCCGTGTACCCGCAGCTCATGACGCAAGTCGCCTTCGCCCTCGGCAATCGACTGCAAGCCCGTGCTGACCTGGCCGATCGGCTTGACGATCACTTTGGAGAACGCTGCGGCGATCAGGCCGAAAATCAACACCAGCACGCCGACGATGATGGCGGTGAGGTAGGTCATGCGCGTGGCCTCGGCCATCACTTCGCTTTTTTCGATCAGGCCGATATAACGCCACCCCAGGCCGGGAGAAGTCCACACGTTGGCCATGTAGCGCACGCCGTCGATCTCAACTTCGGTGGAGCCTTGCGTGGTTTGCGCCAATTGCGCGTAGGCCGTACCCAAATCTTTCAGCGGTTTGAAGTTGTGGGCGGCGTCCCGTGGGTCGACCAGCACCACGCCGTCCTCGATCAACATCACGTAACCGCTGTCGCCGAGCTTGATGCTCTTGACCAGTTCGGTCAGGTTCTTCAGCGACACGCTGACGACGAATACCCCTTTGGGTTTGCCGGCGCTGTCGAGCATGGCGCGCGCGGTGCCCACCAGGGCCACGTCGTCTTTATCGTAGTAATAGGCCGGCGTGCGCACGGTCTTGCCGGGGCTGGCCATCGCCGCTTTGTACCAGGGGCGTGCGCGCGGGTCGTATTTGGCCAGTTGCGGATCGTCCGGCCATTTGGCGTAGGTGCCGTCTTCCAGACCGATGGACAGGATCGCCGCCGCCGGGTGGGTGGCGCCATAGCGGGCGAAGCGCTCGATCACCGTTTGCGCTTCGGCGGGCAGCGGTTGGGCGGCCGCGTCGGCGGGTTGGTAATTTTTTAGAGTGTTGACCGAGGTGTATACAGAATCCGTGGCCATTTGATCGACGTTCTGCAGCGTGCCGTCGAAGAACTGGCGGATATTGCCATCGATCTGGCGGATTTCCCGGGTACTGCCGTCGATGAACTGATCCACCGCCTGGGTCCGGGTGTTCATCACTGAGATCACGGCCACCAGGCTCACTGGGATAAACGCAACCGAGACAAAAGCCAGCACAAGCTTATTTTTTATTTTCATCGAGACGACCATCAGCGTGGAGGGCGGCCAAATCGCCACGCCCCCTGAACGAGGCGAGGCGATTTGCTATCACTGCTGTTTCGGCGCGCTCTTGGTAAACCTTTAGGGTTTTTGTACACAATACAATCGACGATTGTTCTGTATCCAATCAGTACACATCACGCAGATAGCGTTTTTGCTCACTCAGTTGGCGCCAGTAGTCCACGGCGTGCTCCGGGCTCAGCCCGCCGTGGGTTTGCGCGATCTGGCGTAGCGCCTGGTCAACATCCTTGGCCATGTGGCTGGCGTCCCCGCAGATGTATACCTTGGCGCCGTCCTGCAGCCAGCGCCACAGCTCGGCGCCTTGCTCGCGGATGCGGTCCTGCACATAGATTTTTTGCGCCTGATCGCGGGAGAACGCCAGGCTCAGGTGGGTGAGCAGGCCGTCGCGCTGCATACCTTGCAGCTCGTCTTGGTAATAAAAGTCGCTGGCGGCGTACTGCTCGCCGAAGAACAGCCAGTTACGCCCCGGGTGCCCGAGGGCGCGGCGCTCCTGCAAGAACGCGCGAAACGGCGCCACGCCGGTGCCAGGGCCGATCATGATCATCGGCACATCGCCGTCGCTGGGGGGGCGGAAATGTTTGGACGGCTGCACGAACACCGGCACTTCACCGTCGCCGACGCGGTCGGCGAGAAAGGTCGAGGATACGCCTTTGCGTTTGCCATAGCGCACGGCTGCGACGGTCAGGTGGACTTCACCGGGGTGGGCCTTGGCGCTGGACGCAATCGAGTAGAGGCGCGGTTGCAGACGCCGCAGGGTGCTCAGCAAATCGTCCGCCGAGCACTCAATGGGGTAGGCGTGTAGCACGTCCGCCAGTTGCCGACCCCACAGCCAGTCGTTCAATTCGGCCTTGTGCTCGGGCCGCAATAACTGCTCAAGCCCTCCATCGGCGCTGCGCTCGGCAATAAACGCCAGGGTCTCGCTGCTGGGCCGGGCGATTTCGAAGTGCTGGGTCAACGCCTGTTGCAGCGAGACCTCGCCGAAGGTGTCGATAGTGACGCTGGCCGACGCCTTCAGGCCGGTCAATTCGAGCAGTTCGTGGACCAGTTCGGGGCAGTTGCGCGGCCGTACGCCGAGGGCATCGCCGGCTTCATAGCTGAGCCCGGAGTCGGCCAGGTCCAGGGCGAACTGGCGGGTTTCTTTATGGCGGCTATGGGGGTTGAGATGGCGGTTGAGCAGCAGGCGCGATCCGTACAGCTTGGTCTTGCCGGCGGGTGTGGCGGCTGCCGGCGCCTTGGCCGGGTTGAGGCTGTGCTGCAAGCGCAGCAGCCAGGCATCGGCGTGCGCTTGGAATTCGGTGTCGCAATCGACGCGCTCCAACAGGCGGGTGGCGCCCAGCTCCAGCAGGCGTTGATCAAGGCGTTTGCCGTGCTTGCAGAACTGCTCGTAGTTCGGATCGCCCAGGGCCAGCACCGCAAACCGCAGGGACTCCAGGCGCGTCTCGACACGGCTGAGGCTGTGCCAGAAACCTTCGCCATTGTCCGGTGGGTCGCCGTCGCCGAAGGTGCTGCTGATCAATGCCAGGTTCTGGGTGCTTGCCAGTCGGCTCGCCGGGAAATCCGCCATTGCGCTCAGCTCGACGCTGATCCCAGCCTCACGCAGGCGCTGGGCACAGCGCTCGGCCAATGCTTCGGCATTGCCGGTCTGGGAAGCCCACAGCAAGGTCACGGCGGGGGAGGCGGGCAGTGTGCCGACACTGGCCGGCGAGGCGCGACTGAACAGCCCGCCGAGCAAACCGTCGACCCACAGCCGCGCCTCGTCGGCCAACGGCGCCGTGGGCGGTAGCACCGGCACACCACCGGCCTGGCGTGCGTTGTCGGCGCGCAGGCCGCTGACAAAGCCGGCGAGGTAGGTGCGTTCGCTGTCGCTCAGTGGCGGCGGGATGACGCTACGCAGGCCAGCGATTTCGGCGAAGGCGTCGATGCGCGACATGGCGGGTTCCTTTGCGCAAAGGGGAAGGTCGGTGGTCGCCTGGGTGGGCGAGTCGAGGAACTGATGGTCGATCAGCTCGACACGTTCCAGGGTGACGGCGCAGCACTTGAATTCCGGCTGCAACGACATCGGGTCGACCGCATCCGAAGTCACCGCGTTGATCGCCAAATGTTCGCCAAACACGTCGTTCCAGTGAAAGGGCGCGAAACACTGGCCCGGTTGCACGCGGTCGCTGATCAACGCAGGCAATACCGCGTAGCCGCGCCGCGAACGCACTTGCACTGGCTGCTTGGTCTGAAGCCCCAGGCGCGCGGCGTCATTGGGGTGGATCTCGACAAAGGGGCCGGGGTTGAGTTTGTTCAGCGTGGCGACTTTGCCGGTCTTGGTCAGGGTGTGCCATTGGTGCTGCAAGCGCCCGGTGTTGAGCACGAACGGGAAGACATCGTCGGGCAGCTCCGCCGGTGGCATGTGCGGGCGCGCGAAGAACTGACCTTTGCCGCTGGCGGTGGCGAAGCGCAGCGTGCCGTGTGCGAGGTAGCGGATCGGGTTGCGTGGCGCCGACTCGGCCGATGCCAGCGGCCATTGCAGCGGTGTCTGGCGCAGACGCTTATAGCTGGCGCCGCGCAGGTCATAGCCGGTGGCGGGGTTGCCGGCACGTTTGAGTTCTTCGAACACCTCACTGGCGTCGGCGTAGGTGAACCCCTCGGCATAGCCCATTGCACAGGCGATCCGGGCGATGATCTGCCAGTCGGCCAGGGTGTCGCCCGGCGGCTGTACGGCTGGTTGCATCAGGGTCAGGTTGCGCTCGGAGTTGATCATTACCCCTTCGGCTTCGGCCCACAGCGCGCCGGGCAAGAGGATGTCGGCATAGCGGTTGGTTTCGGTGTCGAGGTACGCGTCCTGGGTAATCACCAAGTCGGCGGCCTGCAGCCCATCGATCACGGTTTGCCGGTTCGGCACGCTGGCCACCGGGTTGGTGCAGATGACCCAGCAGGCTTTGATCTGCCCGGCGGCCATTTGCTCGAACATCGCCACGGTGCCGTCGCTGGCCTGACGCGGCAGGCGGTCGGCGGGGATCTGCCACAGGTCTTCGATAAAGGCGCGGTCGGCGTCTACCAGCATCGAACGTTGCCCCGGCAGGCCCGGCCCCATATAACCCATCTCGCGCCCGCCCATGGCATTGGGTTGGCCGGTGAGGGAAAACGGCCCACTGCCCGGGCGGCAGATGGCGCCGGTGGCCAAGTGCAGGTTGCACAGCGCGTTGGTGTTCCAGGTGCCATGGGTGCTCTGGTTGAGGCCCATGGTCCAGCAACTCATCCACTCGGCGGCCTCGCCGATCCAGGTGGCGGCCTGGCGAATGTCGGCTTCGGCCAGGCCGGTGATGGCGGCGACCTGCTGCGGCGAATAGTCCTCCAGGAACGTGGGGATGGCCTCCCAACCCTCGGTGAAGGTGGCGATAAAGGCCGGGTCGGTGTGGCCGTTTTTCACCAGCAGGTGCAGCAAGCCGTTGAGCAATGCGAGGTCGGTGCCGGGGTTGATCGGCAGGTGCAGGTGCGCCTTGTCGGCGGTGGCGCTGCGCCGTGGGTCGACCACGATCAACTTCGCCCCGGCCTTGACCCGGTCCATCATGCGCAGGAACAGGATGGGATGACAGTCGGCCATATTGGCGCCGATTACGAAGAACAGGTCGGCGCGGTCGAAGTCTTCATAGGAGCCCGGCGGCCCGTCGGAACCCAGGGACAGTTTGTAGCCGCTGCCGGCGCTGGCCATGCACAGCCGTGAATTGGATTCGATATGGCGGGTGCCCACAAAACCCTTGGCCAACTTGTTGACCAGGTATTGGGCCTCCAGTGACATCTGCCCGGAGACGTAAAACGCCAAGGCATCGGGGCCATGTCGCTCCAGCACGTTGCGCAGGCGCCCGGCCGTCTTGGCGATGGCCTCGTCCATGGCGATGCGTACCGGGTCGCGGTCGCGGGCCTGGCGCAAGTAAGCGTTTTCCATGCGCCCGGACTCGGCGATGGCTTGCCCGCAGGTAGTGCCCTTGGTGCACAGGCGCCCGGCGTTGGTGGGGTGGTCAGGGTCGCCGATCACCTTGACCACTGTGTTGTCCTGGACCTGCATGATGATGCCGCAGCCCACGCCACAATAGGGGCACACACTGCGTACGTGTTGGTTTGCCATCGATAACCCTCGAACCTTTTCTGCCCGGCAAAAAAAAGCGCCGCGTAACCCTCCGTTGGAAACGGGGATTACACGGCGCCTTTGTCGTGGATGGGCAATCAGCGTTGACTGCTCTGTTGCGCTGTACCTAGCAAGCGGCGCGCCATGTTCCTGCACAGGCCTTACTGACGGTGCCGACGGCGCTTGCTGCCGTTGTGCCGACGCGCGGGAGCAAGCGTCCCGTGCCCTTTTATGACGCGCCGCGCACCAGTTGGAGGCGTGGTCGCAAGGCTTGAACCGGCGTTGAGGCCGTGAGTACGGGGTCACGACAGGTTGGCACAGAGCCTGCAAGATCCCCGACAACCCCCTTCGGTCAACGACGATCGACAACATGGGCAATAGCGGTGGAATCGGCGAAGTCGTCCGATGCCAACCGTATAAGAACAGGCAAAGACGCCTGGAACCGTAAGGTTTCAGGCGTTTTTTTTTGCTTTTTTTCAAACCGTGATGAGCTTTGTCGGGTGCTTATATGAACGCCAATAACGCCAGTTTGAACCAGCTGCAAACCCTGATCGTCGTCGGCAATGGCATGGTCGGTCATCACTGCGTGGAGCAGTTGATCGAACGCGGCGCGCTGGATCACTACCAACTGCATGTGTTCAGCGAAGAGCCGATGCGTGCCTATGACCGCGTGCATTTGTCCGAGTACTTCACCGGCCGCGATGCCGAGTCGCTGGCGTTATCCGACGCGGCGTTGTACCAGACCCCGGGGGTGACCTTGCACCTTGGCGTGCAAGTGCTGGACATCGACCGCACCCAGCGCCAGGTGGTCACCGCCCAGGGCCGCGTGACCTACGACAAACTGGTGCTGGCCACCGGTTCGTACCCGTTTGTGCCGCCCATCGAAGGCGCCGAAGGTGACTCGCGCCTGGTGTACCGCACCCTGCAAGACCTCGACGCTATTCGTGCCGCCGCTGCCAATGCGCGGCGCGGCGTGGTGGTCGGCGGTGGATTGCTCGGCCTGGAGGCGGCCAACGCCCTTAAAAGCCTCGGCCTGGAAGCCCATGTGGTGGAATTCGCGCCGCGCCTGATGCCGGTGCAACTGGATGACTTCGGCGGTTTGGCGCTCAAGGCGCAGATCGAACGGCTGGGCGTCGGCGTGCATTTGTCCCGTGCCACGCAGTCGATCAGCGCCGGTGAGCAATACCGCTATCGCATGAATTTCGCCAACGACGAATATCTGGAAACCGACCTTATCGTGTTTTCCGCCGGTATCCGCGCCCAGGACGCCCTGGCGCGCCAGGCCGGGCTGGAAATCGGTCCGCGCGGCGGGGTGGCGATCAACGACGAATGCCAGAGCTGCGACCCGCATATCTATGCAATCGGCGAGTGTGCCTCGTGGAACGGCAGCCTGTTCGGCCTGGTTGCGCCCGGCTACCAGATGGCCCGTGGCGTGGCGGCGTTGCTGTGCGGGCAGGGCGCCGAGCCGTTTGTAGGCGCGGATATGTCCACCAAGCTCAAGTTGCTTGGCGTGGATGTGGGCTCCATCGGCGATGCTCACGCCCACACACCGGGCGCGCGCAGCTATCAGTTTATCGACGAGGCCACCGCCAGCTACCGCCGCCTGGTGGTGGACGCGGCCGGCAAGCAGGTGATCGGCGCGGTGTTGGTCGGCGACAACAGCTACTACGACACCCTGCTGCAATATCTGCAGAACGGCATCGCCTTGCCGGCCGAGCCCGCCAGCCTGATCCTGCCGTCGTCGGCCGGCGCACCGACCCTCGGCCCTGGTGCGTTGCCGGAATCGGCCACGGTGTGTTCGTGCCACAACGTCACCAAAGGCGCGATCTGTGCGGCCATCGATGGCGGCTGCGGCGACCTCGGCGTGCTCAAGGCGCAGACCAAAGCCTGCACCGGCTGCGGTGGCTGCGCCGGGCTGCTTAAGCAGGTGTTCGAACATGAGCTGGTGGCCCGTGGCGTCAGTGTCGACAAGAGTCTGTGCGAACACTTCGCCTATACCCGCCAGGAGTTGTACGCCCTGGTGCGCGTGGAAGGGGTGATCACGTTCGACGAACTGCTGGCCAAGTATGGCCGTGGCCACACCGGCTGCGATGTTTGCAAACCGGCGGTGGGCTCGATCCTGGCGTCGTGCTGGAACCAGCCGATCATGGACCCGTCGCTGGTGCCGTTGCAGGACACCAACGACACGTTCATGGCCAATATGCAGAAGAACGGCACCTACTCGGTGGTGCCACGCATTCCGGGGGGCGAGATCACTGCTGAGAAGCTGATCGTGATCGGCGAGGTGGCGAAGAAATACAACCTCTATACCAAGATCACCGGTGGCCAGCGCATCGACCTGTTCGGCGCGCAACTGCACGAACTGCCGGATATCTGGGGCGAGTTGATCGCCGCCGGTTTCGAGACGGGGCATGCGTATGGCAAGTCCACGCGTACGGTCAAATCCTGCGTCGGCAGCACCTGGTGCCGTTACGGCGTGCAAGACAGCGTGAAAATGGCGCTGCTGATCGAGGACCGCTACAAGGGCCTGCGCTCGCCGCACAAGCTCAAGTTCGCGGTGTCCGGCTGCACCCGCGAATGCGCCGAAGCCCAGAGCAAGGACGTGGGCGTGATCGCCACCGAGAAGGGCTGGAACCTCTACATCGCCGGCAACGGCGGCATGCGCCCGCGCCATGCCGAACTGTTCGCCACCGACCTCGACGACGCCACGCTGATCCGCTACATCGACCGTTTCCTGATGTTCTACATCCGCACCGCCGACAAGTTGCAACGCACTTCGGTCTGGCGCGAAAGCCTGGAAGGCGGGCTGGATTTCCTCAAGGACGTGATCCTGCACGACAGCCTGGGTTTGGGCGCCGAGCTGGAAGCGCAGATGCAACTGGTGGTCGACCGCTATGAATGCGAATGGGCCAACGCCCTCAAGGACCCGGAAAAACTCAAACGCTTCCGCACCTTCGTCAACGACAAGCGCCCAGACCCGGACATCCACTTCGTCCAGGAACGCGGCCAGCGCCGCCCGATCATGGCCGCCGAACTCAACTTGATTGCTGTCACCGAGGAACTTGCATGATGAGCCAGTCCAATACCCAACGCACACTTGCCACTTGGAAAAACGTCTGCCATGAGCGCGACCTGGTCCGCAATTCCGGCGTGGTGGTGTGGCTTGATGGCGCGCAAGTCGCGCTGTTCTACCTGCCTGACGCCGAAGCGCAGACGCTCTACGCCATCGACAACCACGACCCGGAGTCCGGCGCCAACGTGATCGGCCGTGGCCTGGTGGGCAACATCAAGGGCGAGCTGGTGGTGGCCGCGCCGATCTACAAACAGCATTACCGCTTGCAGGACGGCCAGTGCCTGGAAACCCCGCACCAACGCCTGCGGGTATGGCCGGCGCGGTTGAAGGGTGGGGTGGTGGAGGTGCAAGTGTCTTGCTGAATCCTGACCTACACAGAGCCCAAGGTGGGAGGGGGCCTGCCCCCGATCAAGGTGGCTCAGTCATGGATAAGCCAGCTGACACGCCGCCATCGGGGGCAAGCCCCCTCCCACAGTTTTTATCTGCATCTGGCTTGGTGCTGGGCGGAGCTGGACTGCTGCAAACCTAGCCTTTGAAACGCAATGAGCCCAGACAGCACAGAGCCCAATGTGGGAGGGGGCTTGCCCCCGATCAGGCTGGCTCAGTAATGGATAAGCCAACTGACACGCCGCCATCGGGGGCAAGACCCTCCCACAGTTTTATCTGTGTGGGGCTTGTTGTCGGCTAACGGTTCCATGGCATCCCCTTCGCGTCAGAAACACGCAACATAGCAGCGCACCGCGCGCCATCAGCGATTTGTTCACGGTTTGCCTTTACACTGCGGCCCCCGGATTTCAGCAAGGATGCTTTACATGCGTTCGCTCGTCAGCGCAGTGCTTGTCTCTACGATGTTCGCGGCCACGGCCATGGCCGAACCCCGCTCGTTTTCGCTGAATGACCCCAGCGGCCAGTTTCTTGTCGAAGTGCTGTTCCCGGATGTGCCGCAGGACTTGCAGCAACTGGCGCCGGCGCTGATTACGCTGCGCGACAAAACCTCCCTGGCGATCCTCCAGCAATTTTCCACACCCGCCGCCGGAGTGCCGCTCGATGGCGACGGCAAGACCCTGGACTGGCGCCTGGTCGGCGAAAACGGCGTGGTGTATTTCGCCGATATCGACCAGGACGGCCGCCAGGACCTGGCGATTCGCAACGGCGACGGCGCCGATGCAGGCTTTCAGTCGAACTACGATGTGTACCTGCAAGACCCCCAGCAACCGCGCTGGGTGCTCAACCGCCCCCTTACGGACCTGGCTAACGGGACCTCCGGCGGCATGTTCTCGGTCACCCCCAAGGACGGCATCATCCATTCGCAGACCGACCGTGGCTGCTGCTGGACCCGCGCCAGCCGTTGGCAAATGCGCAACGGCGAGCTGGTACGACTCAGCGCCTATACGCAACAAGAAGTCCCCGCCAGCGACGATGACGACACCAGCATGCCCAAGGGCTACATGCTGCGCACCACTGGCGAATGGAAGGACGGCCAATGGCACGAAACCCCTCGGTTGGAAGGGCCGGTCAACGAAGACCCACAGATGCTCGCCGGCACCCTCAACGGCAAGATCCCGGTGCAGCTCTGGTATCAGCAGCAAGGCGAGGTACTGATCGGCGAAGTGCGCTACACCAAAAGTGGCAATGGCAAGCCGATCAAACTGGTGGGGTCTATGGGCGACTACGAGGACAAACCCTTCGTTTACCTGCACGAATCGACCGAGGATGGGCATCAGAGCGGCACCTGGCAAATCACCCGCGCTAGCGTCGAACCGTTCGATTACAGCGGTACCTGGGTCAGCAGCGGCAAGAAGGGCGCGTCTGAGCTGACGGTGCAATTGCACGCCGTGGACCGAGAGCCGGAGTACGCCAAGTACGGCGACGTAGCCCGCGACCAACGCAGCGGCCACTATCAGATGCGCAACGACTACCTGGGCCGCGACGGTGACCTCGACCTGAAGATCCTGCCGCAGCGCGACGCCCAAGGCCGGGAAGTGGCTGAATTCAGTGTGACCCTCAACGACACCGGCACCGGCAAACCCATTGTCACCACGCAACAGCGTGTGCCGATGGAAACCGACAACCTGATCATTGTGCGCGCGCCCCTGGCCGCCAAAGGCACTGGCCCGTACCACATTCAGTTGGTAAGAGATTTTGCAGTGATCAAGCACAACGCGGAGCCGGACTTTCCAGACTACCTGACGGGGATGTATCGCCGGCAGCCTTGACGCTGCCTTGGATACACCCCCGCGCACCGCTACAGGTTTGGCCTAGCGATTGAACCGCTCGACCAACGCGTACTGAGTCGACGCGGTGTCGGTCAGCTCCTTGCTCAGGGTTGTCGATTGGCGGGCCTGCACCGAGGTCTGATCGGCCAGCTCGGCAATGGTGGTGATATTGCGGCTGATCTCTTCGGCCACCGCGCTTTGCTCCTCGGTGGCGGCGGCGATCTGGGTGGTCATGTCGGTGATATGGGACACCGCCTCACTGATGCCTACCAACGCCTGGTCGGCCTCCAGCACCCACGCCACGCCTTCCTGGGCTTGGCGCTGGCCGTTCTGCATGCTCTGCACGGCGTTGTTGGAGGACGCCTGCAACTGCGTGATCAGCCCATGGATCTGAGTGGTCGATTGCGTAGTGCGCTGGGCCAACTGACGGACTTCGTCGGCCACTACGGCAAAGCCGCGCCCCTGTTCACCGGCGCGGGCTGCTTCGATGGCGGCGTTGAGTGCCAGCAGGTTGGTCTGGTCGGCGATGCCTTTGATCACATCGACCACGCTGCCGATTTCATCGCTGTCGCGGGCCAGTTGCGCCACGGTGACGCCGGTCTCGCCGACCACCGCCGACAAACGCTCAATGGCCTGGCGAGTATCGCGCGCCACGTCGCGGCCACGGCCGGTCAATACGTTGGCTTGCTGGGTGGCGTCGGCGGTGCGTTGCACATGGCTGGCGACCTCCTGAGTGGTGGCGGCCATCTGGTTGACGGCGGCCGAGACCTGTTCGGTCTCCACGCGCTGACGGTCCAGGCCCCGGGAGCTGGCGGAAGCCAGTTGGTCGGATTGAGCGGCCAGGGCGCTGAGTTTTTCGGCACTGTCCTGCAGGCGGGTGAGGCACGTTTTCAGGCGCGCGTTCTGGCTCTGGAAGGCGGTTTCCAAACGTGCCTGCGGGCCGCGAGCGTCGCTGTACATCTGCGCGATCAACGCATCCGAGGTGGACGGCTCGACCCCTTGCAGCAGGCGCAAGGTGCTGCCTTGGCGCGCGCTCGAACAAAGCAGGCCGATGGGCACCGCCACCGCCACGGCGACCGCGACCGCCACTGGCGCACTGAGAAACAACCCGGCCAGGCTGCCGGCAATACCGCTGGCCATATAGGGCACGCAGCTCAATAGATGGGGCAGCCAGGCGTCCTGGCGCGGTACAGCGGTTTTGCCTTGGCTGATCCGTTGATAGAGGGCCTGGGCGCGGCGGATTTCATCGGCAGTGGGCTTGACCCGCACCGACTCGAAACCGACCACCCGGCTGCCGTCGAATATCGGTGTGACGTAGGCGTTGACCCAATAATGGTCGCCGTTCTTCGAGCGGTTCTTGACGATGCCCATCCAGGGCAAGCCCTGTTTGAGCGCGCTCCACATGTGCGCGAATACGGCCGGCGGTACGTCGGGGTGACGCACGATGTTCTGGGGCGCACCGATCAGATCGTCACGTTCAAAGCCGCTGATTTCGACAAAGGCATCGTTGCAGTAAGTGATCATGCCCTGCACATCGGTGGCGGAGATGAGTTTCTGCTGCGGCGCGAGGGAAATCTCGCGTTGTGTTACGGGCTGATTGTTGCGCATTCGGACTACTCCCTGGTTGCGCCCACTCCATCGGCGGCAAGTCACAAAAAGTTAATATTCATTTGGCAATTGATCCGCCGCTGGTCAAAAGCCTGAAACTTCCCGAGGAAAAACCCCATAATGGCGGCCATTTTTGTTTAGCCCGTTATTCTGGTGTGCCCGTATGGAAATTAAGGTCAACTTTCTCGACAACCTCCGACTTGAAGCCAAGTTCGATGACTTCACGGTGATTGCCGACCAGCCCATTCGCTACAAAGGCGATGGCTCGGCCCCGGGCCCCTTCGATTATTTCCTGGCGTCGTCGGCGCTGTGTGCGGCGTACTTCGTGAAGCTGTACTGCCAGACGCGCAATATCCCCACCGAAAATATCCGCTTGTCGCAGAACAACATCGTCGACCCGGAAAACCGCTACAACCAGATTTTCAAGATTCAGGTCGAGTTGCCGGCGGACATCTCCGATAAGGACCGTCAAGGCATCCTGCGTTCCATCGACCGCTGCACCGTGAAGAAAGTGGTGCAAGCCGGGCCGCAATTCGTGATCGAAGAAGTAGACAACCTCGACGCCGACGCCCAGGCCTTGTTGATGCCCAGCGCGTTGTCCGACGGCGGTACCTATATCGCCGGTAAGGACCTGCCGCTGGAACAGACCATCGCCAACATGTCCGGCATCCTGGCTGACCTGGGCATGAAGATTGAAATCGCGTCGTGGCGCAATATCGTGCCGAACGTGTGGTCGCTGCATATCCGCGATGCGCACTCGCCGATGTGCTTCACCAACGGCAAGGGCGCGACCAAAGAGAGCGCTCTGGCGTCGGCCCTGGGCGAGTTCATCGAGCGGCTGAACTGCAACTTCTTCTATAACGACCAGTTCTGGGGCGAAGAGCTGGCCAACGCGGCGTTCGTGCATTACCCCGATGAGCGCTGGTTCCAGCCCGGCCCGAACGATGAACTGCCGCCGGAAATCCTCGACGCCTATTGCCTGAAGGTCTACAACCGCGATGGCGAACTGCGTGGCTCGCACCTGTTCGACACCAACTCCGGCAACGAGGAGCGCGGCATCGTATCGCTGCCGTTCGTGCGTCGCTCCGATGACGAGGTGGTGTATTTCCCGTCCAACCTGATTGAAAACCTCTACCTCAGTAATGGCATGAGCGCCGGCAATACCTTGGCCGAAGCCCAGGTGCAGTGCCTGTCGGAGATCTTCGAGCGGGCGGTGAAGCGCGAAATCATCGAAGGCGAATTCGCCCTGCCGGACGTGCCTGCCGAGGTGCTGGCCAAGTACCCGAACATTCTGGCGGGTATTCAAGGTTTGGAGGCCCAGGGTTTCCCGGTGCTGGTCAAGGACGCGTCTCTGGGGGGGGAATTCCCGGTGATGTGCGTGACCCTGATGAACCCACGCACCGGCGGCGTGTTCGCCTCGTTCGGCGCACACCCGAGCCTGGAAGTGGCGCTGGAGCGCAGCCTCACCGAACTGCTGCAAGGCCGCAGTTTCGAAGGCCTGAACGACCTGCCGCAGCCGACCTTCGAAGCCCAGGCGGTGACCGAACCGAACAACTTCGTCGAACACTTTATCGACTCCAGCGGCGTGGTGTCGTGGCGCTTCTTCAGTGCGCAGTCGGATTACGAGTTTGTCGAATGGGACTTCTCCGGCCAGGGTGAAAATTCCAACGCCGAGGAGGCGGCGACGTTGTTCGGCATTCTCGACAACATGGGTAAAGAGTCCTACATGGCGGTGTACGAACACCTCGGCGCCACGGCCTGTCGTATTCTGGTACCGGACTATTCGGAAATCTATCCGGTGGAAGATCTGATCTGGGACAACACCAACAAAGCGCTGTTTTTCCGCGCCGATATCCTCAACCTGCACCGCTTGGACGACGCAGAGCTTGAGGCGTTGGTTGAGCGCTTGATCGAAAGCGAATTGGACGATTACACCGACATCACTACCCTGATCGGCATTGAGTTCGACGACAACACCGCGTGGGGCCAACTGACCATCCTGGAACTGAAACTGCTGATCTTCCTCGCCTTGCGCCAATACGAAGAGGCCAAGGAGTGCGTGGAGATGTTCCTGCAATACAACGACAACACCGCCGAGCGCGGGTTGTTCTACCAGGCGCTCAACGCCGTGCTGGAGATGGAACTGGACGACGATCTGGAACTGGCGGACTACGAAGTTAACTTCCGGCGCATGTTCGGCGACGAACGCATGGACGCTGTGATCGGCTCGGTCAACGGCAGCGTGCGCTTCCATGGCCTGACCCCGACCAGCATGAAGCTCGAAGGGCTGGACCGGCATTTGCGCCTGATCGACAGCTATAAAAAACTGCATAGCGCGCGAGCGGCGGTGTCCATCCGATAAGCCTTTTGCGCAGTTTGCTTACCAAAAAAAGCAGGCTCGCCGCAATGAGTGTGTCTTGCCCCGATTCCCTGTGGTCAGCATAAAGATTGGTGGCACCGCGCCACCCTGCGGTGAGCAAGCTTGCTTGCGCTGGGCTGCGCAGCGGCCCCCAAAGCCTGGCGGTGGGTTTGACCTGAAAGGACGCGGTGGGTGGGAGAGGGCTGCTGCGCAGCCCAGCGCGGGGCAAGCCCGCTCACCACAAAAGGTCTGTTCACCACAGAAGTCCTGCTTACCACAAAAGTTCTGTTCACCACAAAAGGCCTGCGCGGCAAAAGAAACCGCTCAGCACAAGAAACCACTCAGCAAAGATTGGTGGCACCGCGCTTCCCTGTGGTAATGGAATGGACGCCCCCTTCCTAACGGCATCTATGTGCCAAAGTTAAAGTGTTACCCACACTTAGCGGAAGGGAGCGTCCTCATGCAGCTTACGACTGTTTCGGTTGACTTGGCAAAAAC